>JBBQIZ010000112.1:0-14347 GCA_038325425.1 Chthoniobacterales bacterium | reverse complement strand
TGCGCCCGCAGATCCGCGGTCGTGATCGCCGGGCTAAGCGAGAGGCCCGCTGCCGCATTTTTGGCCGCGTTGGCGACGGGCAACGGGGAAAGCTGCGACTCCGCCTCGGCCAGCCGCTTTTTCAACTCGGCCGCCCGCTGTTCCGCCATCTGCTTTTCCTCGGCCGTCGGGGCGCGCAGTGGCGATTCCTGCAACGCTTTCAACGCCGCGGGATGATTCCATTTCGCGAGGAAGATCTGCGATTTGCCGTCGCTCGTCCGGCCGCTCGTCCAGCACAGGCGCGCGCCGTCGGGAGAAAAGACCGGCAGCCCATCGAAGCCGTCGGTGAACGTGACCCGCACCGGTTCATGCTCGCCCTCCGTATCGACGAGGAATAACTCGAAGTTCGCGAAGCCGAGTTTGTTCGAGGTGAAGATCACATACTTGCCGCTCGGATGAAAATACGGCGCCCACGACATCGATTTGTAATTCGTGATCCGGCGTTTGTCCGTGCCGTCGAGTTTCATCGTCCACACGTCCGCATTCATCCCGCTCTCATCGAACCGCCGCCAGATGATCCGCTCGCCATCCGGCGAAAAGAACGGCCCGCCATCGTAACCGGGCGCGTCGGTGAGGCGCCGCACATTCGAGCCGTCGGCGTTCATCACGAAGATGTCGCCAAACCACGCGGGATCCTTTTCGTAAAGCGCACGCTTTTCCTGCGGAAGCTGATCGAGCGGGAACGCGCCGCGCAGCGAACAGAAGACGATCTGCTTTCCATCCGGCGAGAACGCGCCCTCGGCGTCGTAGCCCGGCGCCTTGGTGAGATTCACGAGCTGCGTGCCGTCCTGCTGGGCGGAGTAGATGTCCATCGCCGCGTCGTAATCCCACGAGTAACGGCGCTGTTTGCCGCTCGCTCGAAATTCCAGCTCGGCCTTCTGTTTGGCCAGCGCTTCCGGATCGGCATGCGTCGAAGCGAAGAGCACGCGGCTCGTGCCGGCCTGGAAAAAACCGCAAGTCGTTTTGCCCGCACCCGGCGAAACGCGCGCCGTTTCACCCGAGAGCAGGTCGAGCAGATACATCTGGTAGAACGGATTCCCCTCCTCCCGTTCGCTTTGGAAAATCAGCAGGTTGCCGTCGGGATGAAAGTATCCTTCGCCGCTGCGCTTGCCCTCGAAGATGAGCTGGCGCGCATTACTGAGGAGGCTGGCTTCCTTCGCCGCATCGTCGGCAAACGCAGTGGTGATCAGGCAGGCGAGAATGGGGAGGAGGCGGCGCATGGTTTGGGTTGGATGGGGAAAGTGGCTGAATGTTCGATGTTGAGCCCTCCGTTGGACGCAGGGCAATCTCAGCCAACGCACAGGATCAACATCCTTCAGCCCGCACTTTCTTATGAGCCTCACGATCTGCCAAATGGAATACAGCCCATTTTGCATTCCGATCACCGCCGCGCTGCGAGCCAGCGGCACGGAATTCGAGAATCGCGAAATTCCCAACTGGGACCGGACGGAACTGCTCCGCCTGACCGACGGCGCTTACTATCAGGTGCCGGTGCTCGTGCATGACGGGCGGGTGGTCATTGAATCGAGCGCCGATAGCGAAGACATCGCGCGCTATGTCGATGCGCACTTTGCCGGCGGACGGCTTTTCCCCGAGCGCTTCACCCCGAGCAGCACGCACTGGCGAAATTCGCCGCCTCGATCAACCTCTGCCGAATTTAACGCGCTGACCGACGCCTACCAGTTCTTGATCCACTTCGCCCTGTCCTTCTCCGAGTTGGTCGTGCCTCCGCCGGTGGACCAGAGATCAAAAGTAGGATTGTAACCACCTTTTTTCGGATCGGACGCGGGGCGGTCGGCATTGGCATCGGTCAGCAGCGCCACCCGATAGTCCTGCTCCGCCTTGAGGCCGTACGTTGAGTAGCCGTAGGAGTAGCCAAACGGATCGACGATGTAGGAGATGGAGACCGTCGCGGCGCCTTTGTTGAGCTGCTCCCGAGCCGCCGAATCGAAACGCGCAGGTCGGAAAAAATCCGGCACATAGTTGTTGGCCTTTTCCGGATCGTTGCCACTGACATCGATCTTCCCGTTGGCATTCATGTCGCCGCTCAACGCCTTATAGAGCGCCAGACTCGCCTTGTAATAGCCCGTGGGCGACCCGATCGCCCGTGGCTCCAAATTGTCGGTTTCCGTGTTCTGCGGATACCCGCCAAAATCCGTCTTGTAGGATTCCAGCCCCGAACTTAGCGCCTTGATCTCCGCCTCCGTCTTGGCTCGCGCGCCTTTGTTTTGCACGAGTCCGCTGATCGAGAGGACCAGTCCGGAAAGGATGGCGATGATCGCGATGACGGTGATCATCTCGATCAACGTGAAGGCGCGGGACGTGGGGGGGCGTTGCATATTGTGGAAAAAGATACTGAGGCCGGTGATGGGTGCCACCGGAAACTAGGACGCGCCGCCCATCTTCTTGATGATTTCGATGAGCGGCATGAAGAGCGCGATGACGATCGTGCCCACGATGAGCGCCAGGAAGACGATCATGATCGGCTCGAGCAGCGAGGTGAGGCCTTCGACGGCGTTGTCCACTTCGTCGTCGTACACTTCCGCGATCTTCAGCAGCATCTCCGGCAACTGTCCGGTCTCTTCACCCACGTCCACCATCGAAATCACCATCGGCGGGAACACGCCGCTCGCTTCCAGCGGCGCGACGATCGATTCGCCTTCCTTGACCGCGTCGTGCACTTTCGTCACGGCATCCGCGATGACGACGTTGCCCGCCGTATCGCGGGTGATATTCAGCGCCTGCAGGATCGGAACGCCCGAAGTCACGAGTGTGCCGAGCGTACGGCTGAAGCGCGAAATCGCGCTCTTCCGGAGCAGATCACCGAAGAGTGGCGTCTTCAGCTTCACCTTATCGAGAAAAGAACGCCCACCCGCGGTCGAGACCAGCAACTTGAAGCCGACTCCGATGGCCACGACCGCGCCGATCGTGATCCACAGATACGGCGGGAAGAACATGTTCTTGATGATATTACTGCACGCGATGACCCACTGGGTGATCAAAGGCAGCGGCGCCCCGCCGAGCATGTCCTTAAAGATCGCCTCGAAGCGCGGCACGATGAACGCCATCAGGAAGACCATGATCAGGATCGCGATGATCAGCACGATCACCGGATAAGCCATCGCCGAGACGACCTTGTTCTTCACCTTCTGTGCCTTTTCCTGGAACTCCGCGAGACGGTTGAGCACGAGTTCGAGCACACCGCCGAGTTCGCCAGCCTTGACCATGTTGATGTAAAGCTTGTTGAAGACGAGCGGGTGCTGCGCCATCGATTCGCTGAACGTCGAACCGCCCTGCACCGCATCGGCGAGCTGCGTGATCGTCTTTGCCAGCACCGGATCCTTCTCCTGCTTGGCCAGCACCGTCAGCGAACGCAACAGCGGCAGACCGGCGTCGATCAGCGTCGCCAACTGGCGGGTGAAGATCATCAGGATTTTGCTTTTCACCGTCTTCTTCTCGAAAAGCACGATCCCGCCCTTTTTTCCTTTCGGTGCCGCGACCGCCTTGGCCTGCTTGGTCACCGCCTTGGTCGCCTTCGCCACTTTGGGGCCTTTCCCCTCTTCGGTGACGCTCGTTGGGAAATATCCCGACTGGCGGAGTTGGCCGACGGCGTCGTTCGACGAGGAGGCGTCGATCACTCCGGTGGATTCCTGGCCGCGCGCGTCCAGCGCAATGTAGTTAAATCTGGGCATAATCTGAATTGGGGGTTCGGGAAAATTTCTTAGGAACGAAAGAAAGCCGACGAAAAAATCTTGTCGATAAAGAATTCGCTTCACGGGCTTTTTTCGGGGCGAAAACATTCATTCCTGCCCGCGCCGCCCCGCATCTGCGGATTAAACCCTCGCCGGACACCCCCCGACCGGCGGAGCCGCGATTCTGGGGTAATGATCGTTAATCGAACCATGATGCGCATCGCCCGGCGCTGCCGGAGCCTGCATCGGTACCATCGTTCGCCCGCGGAACGCCGCGACTTGCGCGCCTATCTGATCAGGAGCAGTCGGCGCTGGCGGCGCCTGCCGTAAGCCAGACCGGCTGCTCCGAGCTTCGTCACCTTCAAGGTCGCTCGTGTATCCCGCCGGTTGTCCCGTCCCCCACGAATTCCACCGCCTCGTGGTAAATCGCCAGGACGATGCAGCCCGCTTCGCTGATGTTACGCTGTGCGCCGCGAAATAAGGCGCTGCCGGCCCGCACGAGCGAACCGGCAGCCCGTTTAACCCCTAAACCGAATCAGAAAAAGATCGAGATCCCGCCACGGAACTGGACGAGGTCTTCCTCCCGCGACGCGTCCGCGCCGAGCACCTGATTGCCATCGAGCACGCCGTCGTTTTCGAGATGGTAATACTGCACCATCGCGTAAGCGGTCCAATTGCCGTAGCTCTTCGGGATGAAACTCAGCGGCGTGCTGACTTTGAACGCAGTCGAAAATACCGCGAGGCCCGAGCCGCCCGGCGAACCGTCGAAGCGCTGGTAAAAGTCCTCGCCCACGATGTTGACGAAGGTCGGCAGCGAGATGATCAGCGGGAAGCTGTCGAACTTCAGCGTCGGGTAGATGCCGATCGAGAAGTAGTAGCTCTCGTCCGAGGTCGCCGGGTTGAAAACGACCGTCGCCTTGTCGCTGATCTCGTGCCAGTACTCGACGTAAGGATTGAGCGAGAAGTTCTTAAAGAACTGGTCGTTCCAGGTCAGCTTCACGCTCAGGTTGTTCGAGGTGTCGTAAGACTCCGTCTGGCTCTCGAAAGCCGACCAGAAGACATCGAGCGAGAGTTGTTTGGCGAACTTCACGGTCAACCCGCCGATCGGATCGATCTCATTCCAGTGGCTCGGATCGGCGCCCGACTGCCGCGTGTGGATGCTGTTCCAGACGCCGGTCGTCAGCGTCACGTCGTTAATGAAGCCGTCCGAGTTGCGATACAGATTCCAGAAAATCAGCAGCAGCGGCTGGAAGACGACGCCCTGGTTTTCGACGTTCAAACCGCGCGGCGTGATGTAATGGCTGGAGACATCGACGTTGAGCAGGACGTTGATCCGGCTCTCGGGCTCGGGTTCGATCACGGATTTGGAGAGCATTTCCTTGGCCGAACCGGCGAAGGCAGTCGTCGCGGTAGCGAACAAGCCAGCGGCGAGCAAGGCGCCGGCAAAACGCGAGCGAATTTGTGGAGATGATTTCATGCGGTGTGGTGGACGTGGGGTTGGTTGGTGGTTGCGGTGTGAAAACACGCGCGCCGCTTTAGCTGTCCCCATGCCAGCCCGATCAGACAGCCACAACTCGCTGTGCCTCTGAGGTTTGCTCGAAACGCTCATTTCCAGCAAGGCGGGGAAATCTGTCGCCAGTGTTGCGCCTCGCAACGGCCGAAACACTCGGAGGGACGCGCTCCCGCGCGTTCCCACAATGCTCGGAGGGACGCGCTCCCGCGCGTTCCCACAATGCCTCAGCGCTGATCAGAAGATGGGAACGCGCCGGAGCGCGTCCCTCCGATTTAGCTACGCATCCGCGGCCTGCGGAAAGCGTCGATAAATGCGGCTGCGATTCACGCCCAGCAACCGCGCTGCTTCGGCCACATTCCCGCGCGTTTGTTCCAGCGCCCGCTGAATGAGCGCGTGCTCTGCTTCCTCGAGATTGAGCGACAGATCTGCCACGACGGCCGACGCACCGCGACTCTCCCGCGCAGGCGATGCGGACGCCGCGCCCAGCACCTGAAAATGCTCGCGCCGGATCGGTTCACCGCCGCTCGCGATCAGCGCGCGCTCGATCAGGTTCTTCAGTTCGCGCACGTTGCCGGGGAAAGCGTAGCCCGTCAGCCAGGCCAGCGCATCGGGCGCGAGCGTCGGCGCGCTCATCCCCATCTCGCCGGAAAACATCTCCAGGAAATGATTCGCAAGCAGCGGCACATCCTCGGGCCGGTCGCGCAGCGGCGGCGTTTCGACAAGATAACGCGCCAGCCGGAAATACAAATCCTGCCGAAACTCGCCCGTCGCGATCTTCGCCGCGAGGTCGGCATTCGTCGCGCTGACCACGCGCACATCCACACGCTTCGACTGTGCCGCGCCGACCGGCGTGATCTCACCGTCCTCCAGCACGCGCAGCAGCTTGGCCTGCAGCGCCGCGGGCATGTCGCCGATCTCATCGAGGAAAAGCGTGCCGCCATCCGCGAGCTCGAACCAACCTTTGCGATCCGCCGTCGCGCCGGTGAACGAGCCTTTCATGTGGCCGAAGAGCATCGACTCCGCGAGTTCCGAGGGAATGGCCACGCAGTTCACCGGAATGAACGGCCCGCCCGCGCGCGGGCTGCCGTGATGAATCGCCCGCGCCACGAGTTCCTTGCCCGTGCCGCTTTCGCCGGTGATGAGCACACTCGTCTGCGAGAACTGATGCAGCTTCGCGATGTCCTGCAAAATCTTCCGCATCATCCGGCTCTGCCCGATGAATCCGGCCAGCCCCCAGCGCTGCGCTTCGCGCGAAGTCAACGTGGAGAACCGCGCGTCCGCGCGTTCGCGCGCATCCTCGGCGGCGCGCCGCCGCGTCATCTCGGTTTCAAGTTCCGCATTGCGGCTTTGCAGTTCGCGCGTCAGCCGGCTGATTTTCAAATGCGTCTCGACGCGGCCGACGACCTCCTCCGGTTGGAACGGCTTCAAAATGTAATCGACCGCGCCGACGCGGAAACCGTTGAGCACCGACGGCGTCTCGTGTTTCGCAGTGATGAAAAGGACCGGGATTTCCCGCGTCGCGTCATCCGCCTTCAACTCGCGGCAAATCGCGAAGCCATCGCGACCCGGCATCATTACATCGAGCAGGATGAGATCGGGCCGGACGCGTAGCGCGATCTTCAGCCCAGCCTCGCCGCCCGGCGCGGCAAAGACCTCGTAACCACGCGGTTCGAGCGCCGCCGTGAGCAGGTCCAGATTCGCTGGCGTGTCGTCGATGATGAGGACTTTTTCCCGGCTCATGAAGAAGAGGAAGTGGAGGGTTCATCGCCGGTGACGGGAATCTGCGCGACAATTTTCTGGATCATTTCCATGTCGTAACTGGCGAGAAATTCCCGCAGGTGCGCCGCCAGACGCTGTCCGGATGCGCCGGTTTCCTCGACTTCCTTGAGGCAGTTTTTGAGCACCGTGGAGCTGTGCAATTCGGCAGCCATCATCAGCCGCGTGGCCAGATCCTCGGAAAGCACGATGCGCCCGAGATCGAGCAACGGCGCGCCTTCCGCGCCGACCTCGCGCGCTTTGTAGTCAAACTCCACGCCGAGCAGATTCTTGAGCGACGCGTAGATGCGCTCCCCGCGAAACGGCTTGGCCACGAAGTCGTCGCAGCCCGCCTGGAGATACCGCTCGCGCTCGTGTTCCAGCGCCGAGGCGGACGTCGCCACGACCTTCAGCCCGCTCGCGCCGTAGTCGCGCACGATGCGCCGCGTCGCTTCCAGGCCGTCCATCTCCGGCATCCGCATGTCCATAAACACGATGTCCGGGCGCGAAACGGAAACCACTTCGAGCGCCTGCCGGCCATTTTCCGCGAGGATGATTTCGCAGCCGATGACCGCGAGCAGCGTCGAGAGCACCTCGCGGTTTTCGCGGATGTCGTCCACGACGAGCGCGCGCACTTCGTAGCCTTCGGCGAGCCGCTCGACTTCGCGCAGCGCATCGGCGCCCGCGCTGAGCCGCGCGACCGCGCTGGGCAGATCGAGGATGAAAAAGAAATTGGTGCCCGCACCCGGCTCGGAGCGTACCTCCAGCCGCCCGCCCATCAGCTCCACCTGCCGCCGCGCGATGGTCAGGCCGAGCCCCGTGCCGCCTGTGCCGCGCGCACCTGGACCCTGCTGGAACGGCTCGAAGATCACTCGTTGCGCTTCGACCGCGATGCCCGGCCCGGTGTCGCTGACCTCAAGCGCCCACGCATCCCCCTCCCCGCGCGTGATCCGCAGTGCGACCCGCCCGCGCTCGGTGAATTTCACCGCGTTGCCGAGCAGATTGATCAGCACCTGGCGCAGCTTACCCTCGTCGCCGCGCACCGGCAGCGCGCGCAGGCCATCCAGCCCTTCCACACGCAAGCCGAGCTTCTTTTCCTCGCACGGATGCTGGAAAAGTGCGGTCAACTCCTGCACCAGCGCGACGAGATCGAAGTCGGTCGTCTCGAGGTCCATCCGCCCGGCGTCGATCTTCGAGAGATCGAGGATTTCGTTAATCAGGTGCAGCAGGTGGTCGCAACTGCTGGCGATCGTCGCCAGCGCGTCGCGCTGAAACGGATGCAACGCGGCGTCACGCAGGAGGATTTGCGAGTACCCGAGAATGGCGTTCATCGGCGTGCGAATTTCGTGACTCATGTTCGCCAGAAATTCCGACTTCGCGCGGTTGGCGGATTCGGCGACGACCTCGGCATTCTTCCGAATTTCGATCTCGGCGCGCAGCGCTTCGTTCGACTTCGCGATCTCCGCGGCGCGCCGGTAGTAGTTCCGCAGATACGCGGCGAGGAGCAACGTGATGACCACGCCGACCGCCAGCACCGACCAGGACTGCCAGAAAAACCGCGCGCCCCGAAAGGCCGCCGTTGGCTGGAAATGCAGCTGCCACCGGCGATTGGCGATTTCGAAATCGGTGTTCCATCCATCGCCGACGGGCACCGCGCTATCGGACGAGCGATAGATCACGTCGTTTTCCGCCACGTCGGTGATCGTCACCGCGATGCCGCTGGTGGCCGCGGAAGCGAGCGCCGACTCCACGAGATCGCCGATGCGGAAAACCGCGACCGCGTAGCCGGTGAGTTGCGCGCGGCGTTCTTCGACGGTCGTCGCCGTGCCGCGATAGAGCGGCTGGAGCACGAGGAACCCGCGCTGCGAACCGGTCTCCTGCGCGAGCCGCAACAGCGGCGTCGCGGTCGGTTGCGCAGCGTCGCGGGCCTGCTCCAGCGCGGCTCGGCGGCGCGGCTCGGCGCTCACGTCGAAGCCGAAAGCGGGTTCGTTGCGCTGGAGGCTTTCGAGGAAATAGACGGGGAAATATTCCTCGCGTGCGTGCGCCGGGATGATCACGCCTTCCTTCGCCTGCTCGGTGAAACGGAAGCCGGGGAAGCCGTCGTCGTGCGCCCGCTTTTCCCACGCCTCCCGCTCCTCGCCCGGCACCCGCGGATCCCAGGCGAGCGCCTGCAATTCCGGCTGCCGGCTGAGCGCATCGGCGACGAAAGTGCGGAACTCGTCGCGCGTCACTTCGCCGCGGACGGCGTAGAGCGAGCCGATGGCGTGGAGCACTTCCATCGAACGCATGACCTGCCCGCGCAGCACTTCCACGCGATCTTTCGCTACCTGGCGCACCGCCTCGCGCAGTTCGCGTTTTTCCGCTTCACGCAAGACGCCGGCCATAATCAGCGACAGCAATCCGCCCAGAATCAGCGCGAGCATCGCCGGCGCCTGACGGGGTCGGATGGAGGACGTGTGGGCCACGCGCGCCGAATTAGCACGGCGGGTGCCAAAGGAGGCGCGCGCCCCGATCGCCCCCTGTCCCAGTCTGGAAACTAGATTCCGGCTGGCCCCGACCAGACGGACCGCTGGCTAAAATTGGACAGCACACCGGTGTTGCAAGTGTTCCATACGCAACACTTGCAACAGTGGCGCGGCCCGCAAGCAGGCCAGCAGTGCGCGGTCCAAATAATTTTAACGCCCTGATTCAGAGTAGTTTGGCGGCAGGCAAAAAATCGTGGCACGCGCAGAGCTAACCGGAGCCGCCAGCGTCGTTTTGGTCATCCCGACCGCGCCTTCATTCGCTGCCCATGAAAATTCTTTCCGTCGCCGCCGAGCCTTATCCCTTCGAATTCATCCCCGAACATACCGCGCTGTTGATCATCGACATGCAGCGCGATTTCCTCGAGCCCGGCGGCTTCGGCGAAATGCTCGGCAACGACGTCGGCCAGCTCCGCCGCACCATCGAGCCGAACAAACGCCTGCTCGCCGCGTGGCGCGCCGCCGGCCTGACCGTGCTGCACACCCGCGAAGGCCATCGGCCCGATCTCAGCGATCTTCCGCCGGCCAAGAAAGTGCGCGGCCACGGCAAAACGACGATCGGCGATCCCGGCCCGATGGGGCGCATCCTGATCCGCGGCGAGGCCGGCCACGACATTATCCCCGAGTTGTATCCCCTGCCCGGCGAAGCGGTGATCGACAAGCCCGGCAAGGGCGCCTTCTTCGCCACCGACCTCGGCGCGATCCTGCAAAACAAAGGCATCAAGAGCCTCGTCGTCACCGGCGTCACCACCGAAGTGTGCGTGAACACGACCGTCCGCGAAGCCAACGACCGCGGCTTCGAGTGCCTCGTGCCGAGCGACTGCGTGGGCAGCTACTTCCCCGAATTCCAGGAGATGGGGCTGAAGATGATCAAGGCGCAGAGCGGCATCTTCGGCTGGGTCAGCGACTCCGACAAAATCCTCGCCGCGCTCGGCACCTCGGCCCGCGCTGCTGCTTGAGATGAAAGACTTTACCGCAGCGCACGCAAAGGAGCAGAGGACCGCAGAGGACCGAGGAAAAGAACCTCTTTCTCCTCGGTGGCTCTCTCCCACTTCTCTGCGCTCTCTGCGGTGAAGCGACCACCACCAACCACGCCAACCACCACACATGAATACCAACACACCTAAACTCTGGGTTCCGGGAGACTGGAACGCCTTCTTCGGCTTCGGGACCAACATCCTCGTCAACATGCTCGTCCTCACGGGCCTGCTGCGCTTCGTGCTCGGCCTGCCCGATGAACTCGTCTTCGGCCGCATCCTGCCCGCGACCGGCCTCATGCTCTTCTTGAGCACGATGTATTACGCCTGGCTCGCCTACCGCCTGGCGAAAAAAGAGGGCCGAGATGACGTCTGCGCGCTGCCCTCCGGCGTGAGCGTGCCGCACATGTTCGTCGTCGTCTTCGTCATCATGCTGCCCATCTCGCTGATGACCGGCGACCCGATCAAAGGCTGGGAAGCCGGCCTCGCGTGGGTCTTCATCCAAGGCTTCCTGCTCATGATCGGCGGCTTCATCGCGCCGTGGATTCGCAAGATCACCCCGCGCGCCGCGCTGCTCGGCACGCTGGCCGGCGTCTCGATCACCTTCATCTCCATGCGGCCCGCGCTGGAGATGTTCATGACTCCGCTGATCGGCATCGTCTGCTTCGCGATCATCCTGCTGAGCTGGTTTGGCCGCGTGCGGTATTACAAAGGCATCCCCGCCGGCCTCGTAGCCATCGCCGCCGGCTGCCTCATCGCCTGGGGTTCGACGGCGCTCGGCTTCAACATCGGCGGCATGTCGCTGCCCAAGCTCACCGAATCGTTCACGAACTTCGGCTTCTCGATGCCCATCCCGGCCTTCAATCACGTCTTCTCCGGGTTCCAATTCCTCGGCATCATCCTCGTCACCGCCATTCCCTTCGGCATCTACGATCTCGTCGAGGCGATGGACAACGTGGAGAGCGCCGAAGTCGCGGGCGACAGCTTCCCGACGACGCAGGTCCTCACCGCGGACGGCGTGATCAGCACCATCGGCTGCCTCATGGGCAATCCCTTCAACCTCGCCGTTTACATCGGCCATCCCGGTTGGAAATCGATGGGCGGCCGCATCGGCTACTCCGCGGCCACCGGCATCATGATCATCCTCTTCGCCACCTTCGGCGTCATCTCGGTCATGAGCGCGCTCATCCCGCTCGTCGCCATCTCGCCGATCCTGCTCTACATCGGCATGCTCATCGGCGCGCAGGCCTTCCAGGAATCGCCGCACCGCCACGCGCCGGCCATCGTGCTCGCCCTCGCGCCGCACGTCGCCGCCTGGGGCAAGATCCAGATCGATAACACCCTCGGCGCGGCCGGCACCAACGCCGCCGCGGTCGGACTCGACAAGCTCGGCCAGGTCGGCGTGCTTTATGAAGGCCTCGGCATCCTCGGCGGCGGCGCGATCATCGGCGGCCTGATGCTCGGCGCGATCGGCGTCTTCATCATCGACCGCAATTTCTCCAAGGCCGCGATGTTCACCTTCGCCTCCGCGGTGCTGACCTTCTTCGGTTTCATGCACGGGGAAGAAATCGGCGTCGGCCACTCGCCGATGGTCGCCGCAGGTTATCTCGTCGTCACCGGTATCCTCGTTGCCTGCGCCAAGCTGGTGACCGCGGAAGAGCCCACGGCGGTCAAAGTACGCGAGGAAGGCACCCTGCCCTCCGGCGCGCTGGCGGCGGAGTAACGGCATCCCATTCCCGTTGGTCCAGGAATTCGGACGGGCTCGCGAGGCCCGTCCGAATTCGTTTTCTGGCAGCCTCCGGGTAGCGCGGGCCTCCGGCCCGTTGGTCGGCGCATCCTGCGCCGACGGACTTTTAGCTCCTGAGGTCCGGGCGGACTTGGTGCTCGTCATGCGGATGAGTTCCGATATATCGGCGGCCACGAATGTCTGAGATACCCCCATCCGAGCCGGATCGCACCGAGGAAGAAACCATGGTGGCGCCGCTGCCGACAGAGGGCGGCTCGATCCTTCCGCAGAGCGCCACACCCGTGCGCGAAACCATCGGCGACTACGAAGTCCTCGCCAAACTCGGCGCGGGCGGCATGGGCGCCGTCTATCGCGCCCACCAGACCTCCCTCGGCCGCACCGTCGCGTTGAAGATCCTCCCCGCGCACCTGATCGAGGACGAGGACTCCGTCGCCCGCTTCCAGCGCGAAGCCCGCGTCGCCGCCGGCCTCAGCCACGCCAATCTCGTCCACGTCTATGCCGCCGGCGAAGCCGCCGGGTGCCACTTCATCGCCATGGAACTCATCGAGGGCGAAGACCTCGGCCGCCGCCTCAAGCGCGACGGCGCCCTGCCCGCCCCCGAAGCCCTCCGCATCACCGCCGAAGTCGCGCGCGGCCTCGACCACGCCTGGCGCACCGCCCACCTCATCCATCGCGACATCAAACCCGCCAACATCTTCCTCGCCGCCGACGGCGCGGTGAAAGTCGGCGACCTCGGCCTCGCCAAGTCCACCCTCGGCAACACCAGCGGCCTCACCCAGACCGGCACGATGATGGGCACCCCCCATTACATCAGCCCCGAGCAGGCCCGCGCGGACAAGGAGATCGATTTCCGCGCCGACATCTACAGCCTCGGCTGCACCCTCTACCACATGCTCACCGGCCAGGTGCCCTACCGCGGCACCGACGCCATCACCATCATCCGCCAGCATCTCGACGCCCCGCTCCCGGCGATCTTGAAAGTCTGGCCGCAATGCCCCGTCCCCCTTGCCCGGCTCGTGGGCAAGATGTTGAAAAAATCGCGTCACGAGCGGCATGGCAGCTATCCGGAACTCCTCGCGCAAATCGAAACCGTCCTAGCGCAGGTCGATCCCACGCGCTTCAGCCCGCAAGTCTCCCCCCTGCCGACAGCGACCGACTCCGACACCAGCGAGGTCGATATCGCCGGACAGACGCCCCGCGCGACGCCCGCCCGAGCCTCCCGCGCGGTAGCCGCGCAACCACCCGCCACCCGGTCGCGCTCCAAGCTCCCGCTCTACTGCGGCATCGGCGCGGGCATTCTCCTGCTCGTCCTCGGCGGCGTCTTTTTCCTGCTGCCACGCGAGGAAAAACTCAGCAAGGCCGAGCTCTATGCGCAGCAGAAGGAAGAAGAGGCGCGGAATCGCGGCGCCACCGTCGAGCCGGTGTCCCCCGCGAGCCCCACTGCCATCGCGGCACCATCCAGCCCGCTACCGGAGCAAACGGACGATGATCCCTCGCCAAAGGATCGCAAATTGAAGGTCGCCCGCCGGCGCTTCCTCGGAATGTTCGACCCCGGCGAGAGCGCCGCTTCTGCCCCCGCCGAGCCCTGGCAGGACGCCCTGCGCGATCCCGCGTACTATACCCTTCGCGAAGGCACCGAGCGGAATGCCGATGGCGTCAGCGTCAACTTCTCCGGCGGCTTGTGGCTCGCGCCCGGCTTCGGGCCGAAGCGCGATGGCGCCCTGCGTTTCCGCGCCAAGTATGGCGAAGGCGTGCCGCAGTTGCGCCTCCGCCAGAACTCGCAGGGCGAATCCTACCAGTTGCATTGTGGCCACGACCGCGCCGTCATCGGCCGCTGGGACCAGGCCCAGCGGCAATACGTCGCCCTCCGGGAATTCGTCTTCGAAACTCCCCTGCAGGCCGGGCAGGAATACACCCTCGAACTGCGCGCCGTCGGTCCCACGCTCACCGCCGCCTTCAACGACCGCACCCTCGGCTCCATCACCGATCCCGCCATCGCCTCCGGCATGTGGGGCATCGGCGCGAGCAGCCGCCAACCCGCGCAAGTGCGATCCCTCGACGTCCTCGACCTCGACGCGTCCGCCGCGAGCGCAAACTCTCCC
>JBBQIZ010000111.1:0-14364 GCA_038325425.1 Chthoniobacterales bacterium | reverse complement strand
CCGAGCGCGATCGCGTGCATCGCCGCCGGGTAGTGCGAATGATCCGGCGTCGAGATGGTCACGCCGTCGAGCTCCTTCACCTCATCGAGCATCTTGCGGAAATCGCGATAGCGTTTCGCATTCGGAAACTTCTCCCCGGCCTTCGCCAGATTCTTCTCATCCACATCGCAAATCGCCACGATGTCATTCTCCTTCGCCGCATTCGTCATATCCGAGCCGCCCTTGCCGCCGACCCCGATGCAGCCGATGGCCAGCCGCTTCCCCGCCGGCGTCGCGCCTTGCGCGCGCAGGATGCGCGGCAGGAAAAGCCCGCCCGCCGTCGTGGCCGAGAGACCCTTGAGAAAAGCGCGGCGATTGGTGAAGAGGGGGGTGAAATTCATGGCGGGGAAATGCGGGCGGTTGGGGACGGAGACGGCACCTTTCACAACCCGCTGCCGGAGCGCAAGCTTAGGCCCGCGCACCCGGAGAAATCCTTGGCAATCTGCCGCGGCGGGTGAATGATTTCCACACGGACAAAGAGGCCAGCAGAATCGAATCCCCTTCAATATTTATGGAACAGCTCATCACCGTCGCCACGTTTAATGAACGCGAACCCGCCGATCGTATCGCCGCCCTGCTTCGGGATTCCGGGATCGAAGCGGATGTCTATGACGAGTCGAACGAGCAAAAGTGGAAACTCTTCAACCTCCACCCGCGCGCCCACATGCGCGTCCGCGTCCACTCCACCGAGGAAGACCGCGCCCAGGCCCTGCTCGCCGAGGCCAAAGGCAGCGAGCCTGCCCTCGAGCAAGCCGTCATCTGCCCCGAGTGCGGCTCCTCCCGCATCGAGTTCCCGCAATTTTCCCGGCGCACGCTGATGGGCGCCCTGCCCGCCGCGCTCGCCGCCACCGGCGTCATCGCTCAGGAATTTTTTTGTGAAGCGTGCCACTTCACGTGGCCGGCCGAGGAGAAATCCCATCCTGAGCTGGACATCCTGAACTGGCCCAAAGACACCAAAGTCCCGTAAGCGAGCCGCTCGGAATCGCGCCGGCGCGGTGTCGCCCCGCGCCTTCCTCCCGGGGTTGATCAACCTCCTCGTGAGTGTTGGAATATCACAGGTAATGTTCCTGCCTTCCACCCACCACCCCGATGCTTGAGATCGTCTTCATCATCCTCCTGTGGCAGAAAATGGGAACGCGGATGCGCCGCAAAGGCTACCGAAAGCCGATCTGGTTCCAGCTCTTTGTCCCGATCGGCTGGGTGGCGGGGCAGTTGGCCGGGGCGGTGGCCTACGGTCTGGTCGGCGCGGCTGCGGGACAGCAGACCGAGGGCTTCGATCCCATGACCTATCTGGCCGCGCTGGTCGGGGCGGGGCTCGGCGTGGGCGTGGTGTTTGTCGGGGCGAATTCCTGGCCCCAGCGATCTCACCGGCCTCGCTCGGTGCGGAACCCCGAGGCGCTGAACGCGCCTGAATCCATGAGAGATCGGCTCCTCCCTGCTCGCGTCCACTGAGGCGATCTCCGCGATGCTCCGGCTCCCCCGCCGCCGGCACCGCCGGCGCCTCTATCCGCCGAGGCGGCGCTTGGGTTTCTCGGCTTTTTTGTTGGAGGGTTTGCGGGGACCGCTCGGGGCTTTGCCGCCGGTCTCGGGGCGGCGGCCGAATTTCTGGCCGCGGGTGTCGTTGCTCTTGTCGCGCGCGGTGCGGGCGCGGAGATGGAAGAGGAGCGGCGAACCGGTGTAGGGGGTGTGTTCGCGCAGCCGGGACTCGAGGTAGCGGCGGTAGCCGTCGTCGAGGAGGGTTTCGTCGTTCACGAAGAGGACGAATTTGGGGACGTTGAAGCTGATCGCGCTGACGCTGTCGGGCTGGGTGACGAAGAGGATCTTGAGGCGTTTGCCGCCGCGGGTGGGCGGGGGCTGGGCAGCGACGGCGGTGGCGAAGACGCGGTTCAGGACGCCGGTGCCGATGCGGGTCTGGGCTTCCTTTTGGACGCGCTCGATGGTCTTGAAGAGGCGCCCGAGCTCGGCGCCGGTCTTGGCGGAGCAGAGGAGGAGCGGGGCGTAATCGAGGAAGAAGAGCTCGGCGCGCATTTCCTCGAGGACGGCGGTGAGGGCTTCCTTGTCCTCGGTGCGGTCTTTGATGAGGTCCCATTTATTGACCGCGACGACGCAGGGCTTGTGGCCTTCCTGGATCATGCCGGCAATTTTTTTGTCCTGCGCGGTGACGCCCATGGTGGCGTCGATGACGAGCACGCAGAGGTCCGCGCGGCGGATGCTGGTCTCGCTGCGCATGACGCTGAAGACTTCGACGGAGTTGTCCACTTTGCCGCGCGGGCGGATGCCAGCGGTGTCGATGAGGATGTAACGGTGGCCGTGGCGCTCGTAGGGGATATCGATGGCGTCGCGGGTGGTGCCGCTGATCGGCGAGACGAGGGTGCGGTCGTCGGCGAGGATGGCGTTGGTCAGGGAGGATTTGCCGACGTTGGGCCGGCCGACGACGGCGATCTTGATCGGCGCGGACTCGGCGGGCGCGTCGTTATAGACGGCGGGCGGGAGGAGGCGCTCGACCCAGGCGACGAGGGGGAGGATGCCGCGGTTGTGCTCGGCGCTGGTGGCGATGGAGTCGGGGAAACCGAGGCGGGTGAATTCGGCGGCGCGAACGGTGTGCTGATCGACGTCGATTTTGTTGATGACGAGGAGGAGCGGTTTGGCGGTGCGGCGGAGGAGGCGCGCGAGTTCTTCATCGAGCGGGGTGAGGCCGTCCTGGCCATCGACGACGAAGATGAGGACATCGGCGGCGGCGAGGGCGATCTCGACTTCGGCGCGGACCTGGCCGGTGAAACTGGCATCGACGTCGGCGCCGATGCCGCCGGTGTCGATGATTTCAAAGGGGTCATTACCGAGCTTGCAGGCGGCGGTGATGCGGTCGCGGGTGACGCCCGGCATGTCGTGGACGATGGAGATTTTCCGCCCGGCGAGACGGTTGAAGAGGGCGGATTTGCCGACGTTGGGTCGGCCGACGATAGCGACGGTGCGGGACATTTTTAAGGTTCGTTGATTGGCTTCGAGTCGGCGTGCCCGTGGCTTTGAAGCTGGCGGATGCCGTCGGCAACATAGCCGACGCCGGAGATAAGGGTGAAGAATCCTGCGAGCCAGACGGGGAGGTCGAGGAAGTTGACCGCGAAGGTGCGTCCGGCGAAGACGAATTCGCTGTGGAAGAAGTTGAGCTGCAGCATGCAGAGGGCGATGGCGACCATCTGCATCGCGGTCGCGGTTTTGCCGGTCCAACTCGGGCGGACGCGGACGGTGCCATTGAGATAATGCAGGGCGAGGGCGCCGCCGACGATGACGATATCGCGCGCGACGACGAGCACGGGGAACCAGAGCGGGAACTGGTAGGACCAATTCGAGAAGCTGAGGGTGATGATGCCGGCGAGGAGCAGGCCTTTGTCCGCGATGGGATCGAGAATTACGCCGAGTTGGCTCCGCTGGTTCCAGTGCCGCGCGATGTAGCCGTCGATCCCGTCACTTGCTGCCGCGAGGACAAAAATCGCGATCGCGGTCCAGCGCTGCCAGTCCTCTTTATCGCGGCCGTAATAGATGGCCATCATGACGAAGAGCGGGATCATGAGGATCCGCGCGATGGTGACTTTGTTGGCGGTCGTCATGAGCGCGGCGATGAAACGGGAATTGCGGCTGGAAGGCAATGGCGGGTCGCGCTTCAATCCCCGGTCCATGGGCCTGCTCTCGCTCTTCAAGTCGAAACCCGCCGCCCCGGAGACCGCCGGACCGCAGGAGGCGGCCCCCGCACCGCTGCCAGCGGCGGCGCGCTCCGCGGAACGCTGGCGCAGGAATGATTTCATCTTCTTTGCGGCCGGGGAGAACGAGCACCTGGTCTATCTGCGGGGCCGCGCGCCGCTGGCGGTGCCGTCGTTCGCGCTCGATTTCCTGCTGCATTGCGATGAGTTCCAGCCGATGGAGCGGCACCTCGCGCAGCACGCGGAGCGGCATGAATGGGGATCGCTGCAACTGGAGGCGCTGACTTCCCTGCTGCCGAAGCTGGTCGAGGCCGGGCTGCTGATTTCGGCGGAGGAGATCCGCGCGTGTTGCGCCGCGACGATCGATCCGGCGAACCGGCCGGCACCGGTGCAAGTGATGGGTTTTCCGACGGGCGGAAATCGCACGGCGATGCTGGAGCGTTGCCTCACGAGCTTCGGGGCGAATCTGGCCGCGCACGGCCGCACGGTGGAGATGCTGGTCGCCGACAGCTCTCCGCTGCCGGAGCAGCGCGCCGCTTTTCGCACCCTGCTCCAGCGGCTGAAGCGGGAGCAGGGGCTGGCCTTGCGCTACATGGGCGAGGAGGAGAAGCGGCGGTTTGCCGCGGCGCTGATCGAACGCAGCGGATGCCGGGCGAGTTCGGTGGAGTTTGCGCTTTTCGATCCGCTCGACGCCGGATTTGCCTGCGGGGCGAATCGCAATGCGATCCTGCTGCACGAGGCTGGCGGCATGGTCGTGGCGGTGGATGATGA
The DNA here is from genome assembly GCA_038325425.1 of Chthoniobacterales bacterium. Classification (GTDB taxonomy): domain Bacteria; phylum Verrucomicrobiota; class Verrucomicrobiia; order Chthoniobacterales; family Chthoniobacteraceae; genus Chthoniobacter. Next base: position 9,859 of record JBBQIZ010000111.1, on the reverse strand, counting down.
CGTGATTTGCGAGATGGCGCCGATCGCTTCGCCGGAGGCGCGGGTGGCGCTCTTCACTCACGGCGATCCGTGTTTCCGCCAGTTCTTCCCGGATCGCGAAAGCGCGGTGGCCGCGGCGCAGTTCGAGGAGCGGGATTTCCTGGCCGCGCATGAAACGATGCTCGGGCAGGACATCGGAGTGCTCTTTCCGGCCGGGCTGCGGGCGGCGGAGATCGATCTCGACGGCGCGGACAACGACATCCTGCGCCGCATCGAGAAGAAATCGGCCCGGATCCGGACGACATATTTCGGCCAACTCGGCGATCCCGGGACGCCCACGTCCTGCTACTTCTTCTACCTCTCGGAAGAAAACCTCGCGCGATTGACCGCATCGGAATCGCTCTATCGCGCCGCGTTTGGCAATCGCAGCGTGCTGTCCGGCGTGACCTGTCCGACGATCGGCGGTGGTCTCCTCGCGCCGGGCATGACTATCGGGCTCGATCACCGCGCATTGCTCCCGCCGTTTTTTCCCGTCCTCCATGCCGAGGACATGATCTTCGCGGCAGCCGCCTCGCTCTGCTCCTCGCACGCCGTGGCCGGCCATCTCCCGATCGCGCTCCATCACGATTCGGGGAAGAACAAAGCGCTGCATCAGCCGGGCGAACTCGACGCCGAAAACCGGGCCACGGTTTTCGAGTTTGCCACGATCGTCCGCTCGATCCTCGCGCACTGCGCGCCGCCCGAGCATGCGGAGGTCGCCGAACGCGTGCGGATGCTCGGTCGTTCGCTCTCGGCGTTTGCCGGGCGCCCCCGGGCCGATTTTCTCGATGCGCTCCGGCGGATCGTGCTGCAGTTGGAAGCGGACAAACTGAGCTTCATGGAGGAGCGCCTGCGCGAGGAGACGGAGGCGCCGGATTTCTGGCGGCGCGATATCGCGGATTTCATCGCGCACACCCGCCTGGCGCTGGAGCACGAGGATTTCGACATCCCTTTCGACCTGAAACCGCAACGCTCCGATGCGGCGAACCGGGAGTTCATGCAGCGGCTCCTCGCCCACTACGGCGCGCTGCTGGAGGACTGGCCGGAGATCGTGGCGGCGGCGCGCGAACTGCGCGCGGAAGGCCGGGTGTTTTCCACCGAAGTGCGCGCCGACTAACGGACGGACCGTCCGGAAATCAGCCGCGGCGCTCGTCTCCGCCCAGACCCCGGCGGACGTTAAACGCAGCTCCGACTAAAACTGCAGCGTCAGGCCCAGCGAGGTGCTGAAGCTGTCGTAACTGGCGTTGTTCTGGTCGGAATCGTTGGTCACAAAGGCGGCGGTAAGGCTGCCAAACCAGTTCTGGTTGAACTGGTAAACCAGGTTGCCGGCGACAGTATTTTTCGAGTCCTCCCGATCGAAGTCAGTGAAGTCGCTGTACTGATAGATGTAGTAAAGCTGACCGGTGAGATTCGACCGAATCTGGTGCGCGAGGCCGAGGACGGCGCGATGCACGAGGCGGCTGTCGATGTTTGGATCGGACACGTAATCCGTGAAGCTATACCCGGCGAAGCCCAGCGTGCGGCCGGCATTAAAGGCGAAACCCCAATCCGCGCCGCCCGTGAACCCGATGGCCTGGGTGATCAGGTCGCCGGTGTCGTAGCTGTCATACCGATAGGGTTCGACGCTCGCGTAGAGGCGGGGCAGGCCCTTCTTGAAACGATAGTCGAGGGTGGCGATGGCACTGTAGCCAGCGAACCCGCGCTCGTCATATTTCGCGTAGGTAGCGGACTCGAGCTTGGTCGAGAGATCGAAGCTGAAATGCTCGCCGAGCGGAGTGTGGAAGCCGACCTCCAGCGTAGGCAGGAAGAGCATGTCGCTGCTCTTGTGGCTGCCGTCGAGTTTGGCGTTGGTCGTGTAAGCCGTCCGGGCCGTGACGTTAAATCGGAGCTTGTCGCGCAGGGTGTTGAAGCCCTCTTTCTCGACGATTTCGCCGATGTCTTCGACTTCTTCGGCGCTCTGTTTGTTACCGCCGACTCCGCTTTGATAGCTGTAATTCTTGCTCGTTTCTTGAGCGAGGAGCGGCCCGGCCGTGACGGCGAGCAGCAGGAAACAGGATGGAACGTGGCGTAATTTCATCTCAGCTCGCGGTTAGAGGTAAGGATACGGTTCCGACGGCGTCGGCGTCGGGGCCGACGGCGTCGGCGGCGGTGGCGTCACCTTCGTCTTCGGCTTCTCCGCCGGTGGCGGGGGATTCGGAATCGAACTCGGGAGGTTCTGGGTCCGCGAGAAAGCATCGTCGGTCGGCGGCGGCGGCATCGTGAATTCTTCACCCACGGGGAGTTCCGGCAGACCTTCGATCCGTCCGTTGAAAGTCATCAGCTTGCCGTCGTAGGCCGAGGCGGGATCAAAGAAACCAATCGTGATCGAGCCGTCCGCATTGCGGCGGGCAAACTGAAACTTGCCGACCTTCTCGCCGCCGGGAACGAGTGTCACTTCACCTTCGATGATCGCAATGATGTTTTCGGAGACCTTGCCCACCGTGCCGGTGATGGCGGCGGTGATGCTGGGCGTCTTGATCGTTCCGCCGCCCGAGCCTTTCGGGATGGAAAAAACGAACGTTCCCTTGTCCAGCTTGAGCGTGCGGGTGTTGGCGTCGAACGAGAAAACCGTGTTCTGACCGATGCGGACCACGGTCCCGTCCGCGTACTTCAGTTCCGCGCGGGAGTCCGTGCCGGAAAGCAGGAAGTCGCTGGCCTTGACGATATCCTGCGGATTGGCCGGGCGCGTCTCCGTGCGACCGCCGGCAACCTGTCCGTAGCTGACTTTGTTTTCCACCCGGGTGACGGTGGCCGCGCTGTAAGGCATGGCCGCCTCGACGAGGACGGAGGACAGCGGGATGGCCAAGGCCGCTAGCATGACCCGGAACCCAGTGGACGATGGCGGAAGCGAGGCGCGTTTCACGACCGCACCATTTCGGGCCGGAAAAATTGAGTCAAGCCCCATTTACCGGTTTTTCATCGTGACTAGGAATTGCAGACAGAATGCCAGCTATTCGCTGAGGACCACTCCGCGTAGCGAACCGAAGGTCGATTCCGGCAGGCCCGGCAACCGGCCATTAAAGGTCATCAACCTTCCGTCGTATTCCTTGGCCGGGTCGAAAGGATCCTTTCCTGAGATTGAGCGTCCGGTGTTGGCCTCGAAAGAGAAGACTGCGAAATCCCGCAATTCCGGCGTTGTCGCGCGCGCCCCGCCCGCTATTAGGTGCGAGATGTCGCTGCGGCTCAATCCACGTCACCGGATTCTCACCGTCATTTGCCTCAGCATCACCGCGCTGCTCGTCACGCTCTACTGGCAGCAGTGGTTTCTCGGCCGCGCGGAACAGGCCAGCCGGGACTGGCTGCTCACGAGCAGCGCCGGCCGCCGTTCGCCGGAAAACCCGCGCATCGTCTTCCTCGCCATCGATGAAAAGACGCGCTCGCTCGACGCCCTCTTCGCCGATGATTTCGAGAAATCCCCCGCGCTGCGCCTGATGCGAGAAGGCTTCCCGTGGAATCGCGAAGTCTGGGCGAAGATCATCGACCGCCTCATCGCGGCTGGCGCCAAGGCCGTGGTGCTCGACGTCGTTTTCCCTGGCCCGCGGGACGGCGACGATGCCTTCCGCGCCGCACTGGAACGCCATCGGGACCGCGTCGTCATCGGCACCAACCTCGTCACCACCGAGCAGCATGAAGCCGGGGTCGATCTGGTCAGCCAGCCGAAAAAACACATCCTGCCCACGCCGCAGCTTCAACCGCCGCCGGACGGCCCTTCCTGGCTGGGCTTCGTCAATGTCTATCAGGACGAGGACTTTCTCGTCCGCCGCATTTATTACCGCACGACGCTCCTCGATCTCACGGGCATCCCGAGCACCCCGGACAGCGAGGAGATTTTCTCGCTCGGCGCGCGCGCCTTGGAAAAAGCCGGCTTTGCCGCGCGCATCCCGCAGACCCGCCAGCCCGTCATGTTTCGCTTCGCGGAGGATTTCCGGCCCCGGTCGCTGCACGAGATTTTCGTCGAAGACCAATGGAACGCACCGCCCTACAACGGCGGGGAATTCTTTCGCGAAAAGATCGTCCTCATCGGCGCCAGCGAGCAATCCTCGGAAGACCGCCTCCAAACGCCCTTTGGCGTGAAGACCGGTCCGCAGATCCACCTCAGCGCGATCAACGCCGCCCTCAATCGCGACTTCCTCACCGAAACCACGCCCCTCGTCGATGTCGCCCTGATCATCGGCGCCGGAGCGCTCGCGTGGTTGCTCGGCGCTTGGGTGCGGCGGCCGATCCTGCGGTTGGTGCTCCTCGCCCTCGCCATCTTCCTTTGGCAACAGATCGCGCAAAACGTCGTCAACGCCTTCGACATCGTGCCGCTCCTGCTCAGCCCGCTGCTCACGCTCACCGCGTGCGGCATCACCTGGGCCGCTTGGGAGCAGGTCCTCGACCGCATCGAGCGGCAGCGCACCCGGCGCGCCCTGGAGCGTTATGTCTCCAAAGACGCCGTCCACGAAATCCTCGACAATCCGAGCAGCTACCTCAATTCCCTCGGCGGCGTCCGCAAGGAAATCACCGTCCTCTTCTCCGACGTGCGCGGCTTCACCAGCCTCACCGAAGTGGCCGACGAACAGGCCCTCGTCAAACAGCTCAACGAGTATTTCGAGGAAATGGTCAGCATCGTCTTCGCCAATCACGGCACCCTCGACAAATTCATCGGCGACGCCGTCATGGCGCACTGGGGCAGCATCGTCACCGAAGGCGCGGCGACCGACGCGCACCGCGCCGTCACCACCGTCCTGCAAATGCGCAAGGCGCTCGTCCGCCTCAACGCCCGCTGGCGGCAGCGCGGCATCCACGAAATGCAGGTCGGATTCGGCGTGAACCACGGCAAAGCCATCGTCGGCAACCTCGGCTGCGAGGCGAAGATGGAAGTCTCGGTCATCGGCGACGCCGTGAATCTCGGCTCGCGGCTCGAAGGCGTAACCAAGCAGTACAAGATCGACATCTGTCTCGGCGAACAGGTCGCCGCATTCGTCCGCGAGAGCTTCATCGTGCGATCGGTCGATCTCATCGTGGTCAAAGGCAAAACCAAACCCGTGGCTGTCTTCACCGTGCTCGACAAACGCGGCCCCGGCGCCACCGAACCGGCTTGGCTGGCCCGCCATGAAGAAGCGACCCGCCTTTACCGCGCGGGCGATTTCACCGCGGCGGAAGCGGCCTGGGGCGATGTGCTCGCCCAAAACCCCGGCGACAGCATCGCCGAACTGTTCGTCGCGCGTTGTCAGGAATTGCAGAAAACACCGCCCGCCGCGCCGTGGACCGGAGCCTACGAAATGAAGGATAAATAACCACGCCCCCCTTTCCGAGCGTAACTCACCCGATGAGCAAAGAACTCCAAGTCGGCGACTCCGCCCCCGCCTTTCAAGCCACCGCCGACGGCCCGCGCTCGTCATCGTGATCTCATTCCCGGTTTATTTCTGAGTGAACGCGCTCCGCCCTTTGCGCGTCCATGCCCGCGACCACGCCAAGGCTTACGATTCCGAGTAACAACACGATCACGACCGACACCCGCCGCATGAAGCCCTCCTCCTTTCTCTCCCTCTACGAAAAACTCGAATCGCTCGTCAAGCGCCTGCCCGAGGGCCTGCAGCAGCCGATCCTGCGCGAGATCACCCCGATCAAGACCCTCTTCCTCCTCCAACGTCCGCCGAAGATCGTCCTCCTCGGCTCGCCCGGCGCCGGCAAGATCGCTCTGCTCCACGCGCTCTTCGGCACCGCCGTCCTGCCCCCCGAGGAGGAGAATCTGAATGGCGGACATTGGCAGACCGTCGGCACCAGCGGCCGCGGCACCCTGCAAATCCTCGATGCCCGCCGCCCCGCGTCGCTCCCCGTCCTGCGCGCTGCCCTCGCCCATGAGGCGCCCGATTTTTACCTCTTCGTCCACGCCACCCACGCGCCGGAGCGCGCTCTCGCCGCCGATCTCGACCACGCCATCGAACTGACCGGCGCCACCACGATCGACGCCAGCCGCCTGAAAATCCTCGGCGTGCTCCTCGCCCCCGCCGGACCCGAAGCTGAAACCGCCCGGCAGGATCTCCACGCCGCGCTCCATGCCCGCCCCGAGCTCAGCCCTTACCTCCTCGGCACCCTCGCCCTCGCGCCCGACCTGGGAAATGACCGCCTCGCCGAACTCATCGCCGTCGAACTGCCCGGCGAGGCGCAGCTCGAAATGGCCCGCCTCTCCGGCAACCGCGTCCTGCAAAAGCAAATCGCGCAAGTCGTCGTTAAATCCGTCACCGCCATCTCCGGCGCGATCGGTGCGCAGCCCATTCCGCTCGCTGATTTCCCCATCCTCACCTCGCTCCAGGCCACCCTCGTCGCCGGCGTCATGCACATCAGCGGACGCGAGATGAGCGCCAAACTCGCCGCCGAATTCATCGCCGCGCTCGGTGCGAACGTCGGCCTCGGCCTCGTCCTGCGGGAAGGTTCACGTGCCGCGGCGAAGTTCATCCCCATCTGGGGCAACGCCATTTCCGGCGCGGTCGCCGCCGCCGGGACCTACGCCATCGGCCGGGCCGCCGTCGCCTATTTCATCGAAGGCGCCTCGCTACACGACGCGCGCGGCCTCTTCCGGAAAAAGAAAAAGGACACCGCGCTGCTCCAAGAAGAGTAAACGCGTCTCGCCGCAGGCGCCGCGCCGGGAGGGTCCGGAGTGCCGACGGTGCAAGTCGGCCACCTTCGGGTCAAAATCCTCGCCGAAGGGCAGCCCGGATCCCGATCTGCCCGAGCCGACCGAGGAGTTACAGAGAGAGCCTTCCGGGCGGAAAGCATGTGGCAGACGGTCAAAGGGGACTGCGCGACTGAGTAAACGGCGAGCGCCCTTGCCCGGAGAAGACAGATCCAAAAGGCATGCGCCCACATCAAAGCCTGGCCACGGCCGGGGGGTCGGCGGTGCCCGCGGCTGGCGAAGGTGTCTCGCGAACCGGCCTACGCGACCGGGGCCGCCGAGGCGGTTGCGCTCTGCGCCTTGCTCTTGGCGAGCGCGAGGCGTTGATCTTTATTGCGGCGGGCGGTGCGGCCCTTGACGTTGTTTTTGCCTTTGCAGTGTCCCATAAGACCGGCACCAGACACGCGAAGGGCCTCATTACCAAGAGGATTCTCCGGATTTCCGGCTGCGCGCGCCGCGCACACGAGGGGCCAGCGCGGAGCCGGCCACGGAATGGACGGCCGCGGTCAGGCCTGCCGGGCCGCGATTTCGCTCTCGGTGGCGAGGCGAATGCGGTGGCTGCGCAGTCGCTCGCGGCGGCTGTGATCGAAGAGGCCGGTGATCAGCAACCCGTTGGCGAGGGTGCCGACGGACTCCACGAGAAAGAAATCGCGGTTGTCCACGGCCTGGCCTTCCTCGCGGGTGACGACCATGACTTTGCCCTGATGGTCGCGGAAGTACTGTTTGGCGGTGCGGGTTTCCGATGATTCGATTTCCGAGTTGGTTTCCACGCCTCCTCATACGCCAGCCGCGGTGGATGCACCATGCCTAAGAACAGCGCGACTTCCCCGCGCCTGGAACGCGGAGGGCGCTTGGCGCAAGCGACGCACGTGCTAAGAAGTGGTCCCGCTCATGAAGTTTTCCACCATCACGGCCAGCCTCGCCCAAATCGGCATGGAGCCGACGCGCAGTCTCGGCCAGAATTTTCTCCACGATCAAAATCTCGCCGAGTGGATGGTCGCGCAGCTCGCGTTAAAACCCGATGAGGCTTGGGTCGAGCTCGGGCCGGGACTCGGGGCGCTCACGGAATATGCGCTCGCCCGGTCCACCAACGGGCTCGTCATCGAGAAGGATGGGCGGCTCGCTGCGTTCCTGCACGAGCGGTTCCCGGAGCTGGAGATCGTCCACGGCGACGCGACGGAATATGACGTGCGTGAGCTCTTCGTGCGCGGGCCGGTGAAGGTGATGGGCAATCTGCCCTACTACGTTTCCAGCCAGATCCTCTTCGGCTTCACCGATGAGCCGAGCCCGGTGAGCATGCTGATGTTCACGCTGCAAAAGGAGCTGGCGCAGCGGCTCTCGGCGCAGCCGCGGACCAAGGAATATGGCGCGCTGACGCTGCTCGTCGGTCGGCGCTGGAAGGTGAAATATCTGCGCACGCTGCCGGGGAGCGTTTTTTACCCGGCGCCGAATGTGGAATCGGGGATCGTGGCGCTGACGCCTCGCCCGGCGGGGGAATTTCCGGCGTGCGACGGGGTGCGTTTCACCGCGCTGGTGAAGCAGGGTTTCTCCCAGCGACGCAAGCAACTGCGCAAGATGCTGGCGAGCTACGCGCTGGACTGGCCGGCACTGTGCGCGCATCTCGGGGTGGAAGAAACGACGCGCGCGGAGGAGCTTTCGCTCGCGCAATGGATCGCGCTGACGAATTTCGTGACGGGCGCGAAGGAAGCCGTGCCGGCGCATGCGCAGGATGTGCACGGGGAGATCTTCGACGTCGTGGATGCGGACGATCGCGTGATCGGGCGGGCATCACGTCACGACGTGCATCGGCAAAAGCTCCTGCACCGCGCCGTCCACGTGTTTGTCTTCAACACGAAGGGCGAGCTTTTCCTCCAACGGCGTTCGCAGTGGAAGGACTCGCATCCGCTGCGCTGGGATTCGAGCGCGGCGGGGCATGTGAATACGGGACATACCTACGACGAAACCGCGCCGCGCGAGATCGAGGAAGAACTCGGCGTGACCGCACCGGTCGAGCTGCTCTGGCCGATTGCGGCCGGCGAAAACACCGGCTGGGAATTCGTCCGCCTCTACCGCGCGCAGCACGACGGACCGTTTCAGCTCAACCCGGCGGAACTCGATGGCGGGGGTTTCTTCACGCTCGATCAGGTCGAGCGCTGGACGACGGCGCGGCCGCAGGATTTCGCGACGGGCTTTCTGGAATGCTGGAAGAAATTCCGCAAGGAAACGGCCGCAGTTCCTGCGGGGACCGGCGGTTAGATTTCGACGACCTGGCTGACTTCGTAAACGCGGTCGGGTGGGAGCTGGAAAAAGTCCGCGGCGTTCTCGGAGTGTTTGCTGAGGAAGGTGAAAAGATGTTCCCGCCAGATGGCCATGCCGGCCTTGGCGGTGACGACGATGCGCTCCTTGCCGACGAAGAAGGTGGTCTTGTCGCGATAAATGGGCAGGCCTTTCGCCGTGGCCGCGCGGATGACCTCGTCGATGTGCGGCGTCTCCATGAAGCCGAAGCTGGCGACGATCCGGAAGAAACCTTCGGTGCGATCGCTGACCTCCACGCGCTCTTCCGGCGGGACGTGCGGCCGCGTGGCATCGGTGGTGATGGTCAGCAGGATGTTCTGCCGATGCAGGATCTGGTTGTGTTTGATGTTCTTGACCAGCGCGTTGGGTGTCCCGTTGGGGTTGCCCGCGAGGAAGACCGCGGTGCCCTGGCTGCGGTGGAGTTTGTTGTGCTCGTCGAGCGTGCCCGCCATGCTGATCGAGGCGATGAAATCATCGAGCGGCATGCCCGGCGGCAGGCTTTCGCGGAGGGCGGCGCGGCCATCCTTCCAAGTCATCATGACCGTGAACACGAACGCGCCGAAGACGAGCGGGAACCAGCCGCCGTGCGGGATCTTGAGCGAATTGGAGGCGAAGAAGAGGAGTTCCAGCGCACCGAAAAGCAGGCAGGGCAGCCCCGCGCGGAGGCGGCTCCAGCGCCACCGCCGCCGGGCGGCAAAGTAGAAGAGCGTGGTAGTCGCCAGCATCGTGAGCGTAACGGCGACGCCGTAGGCATTGGCCAGCCGCGAGCTGGTGCCGAAACCGATGACGAGCGCCGCGCAGCCGAGACCAAGCATGATATTGATCTTCGGGATGAAGATTTGCCCGCGC
>JBBQIZ010000110.1:0-14389 GCA_038325425.1 Chthoniobacterales bacterium | reverse complement strand
TCCACACGAGAAGGCGATCGTCGCTGGCGACGATGTTGGAGTGGTCGTGAAACATCTCCTCGGGCTGTCGCCACACCGTGCGGTTGTCCGCGGCGAGGTCGATGCAGAAAAGTTCGCCGTAAGCGGTGGCGAAGGCGCGCCGCTGAACGATTGCCGGAGTGCAAGTATCCGGCGCGAGGTCGGCATTTTTCAGCACGGGTTCGGCGACGATTTTTCCGCGGCCGTCGAAGCGATGGAGGCGCGTGCCGTTGTTTTCGCCGGCGACGAGGAGTTGCTGGCCGAGGATCACTGGCGTGAGGACATTGAAGTCCGCGCCATCGGGCGGGATGAGTTCCCACAAGCGCGCGCCGGTCGCGGGATCCCAGCCGGTGGATGCATTCCGCCCCGCGCCGGAATCGGCGCCGGTCAGCTCCCAACTGATGGAAAAGCTCGCGATGATGCCGACGACGCGCGGCAACCACGCGAAGCTGCTGATCGACGGTCAGGCCACCTTCGACGCGATCTTCGCCGGGATCGCCGCGGCGAAGGATTACGTGCTCGTGCAGTTTTACATCGTGCATGACGACGGGTTGGGCCGGCGCTTGAAGGAGGCGCTGATCGCCAAGGCGCGCGCGGGGGTGCGCTGTTACCTGCTCTACGACGAACTCGGCTGTCTCGATCTGCCGGTGCCGTATCTTGCCGAACTGCGCGCGGCCGGCGTGGAGGTGAGTGCTTTCGACACCCGTCAGGGCGAGGCCAACCGGTTTCAGATCAACTTCCGCAACCATCGCAAGATCGTCATCGTCGATGGCAAGACCGCGTGGATCGGCGGACACAATGTCGGCGACGAATATCTCGGCCGCGATCCGGAGATCGGAGCGTGGCGCGACACCCATGTGGAAGTCGCCGGTCCGGTCGTGCTTTCCGTGCAAGTCTCGTGGCTCGAAGAAATGTTTACCGCCGACTTCGATCGCAGCAGTCGCGCGCTGGCCCGGGAATTCACCGATCGCCCATGGTGGTTCCGCCTCGCCGACCGCACCGCGCGACTCATGGCCCCGGTGCAGTGAATGCTCCACTACTCCTCGAAGCTTCGATCAGGGAAGGCCACTGGTTTCTCATGCGCATCCTCCCCTATCGCACGGCCGAAAACCCCTTCATTCCCAAATCAGGTCAGCAATTACCAAGCTTGCTCACGCTCAAATTGTTGACAGATGATCATGGTCAGGCCGATGCCGTCTGCCTGCTCGTTAAAAATCCCCCCATTTGAACCGGCCCCACCCCTAGCCGATGAAATCCGTCCGCCGATCCAAATCCCCTCCCACGCTGCGGGAGCGCGTGGAGGCCGCCGTGCGCGTCACCCGCCAGGATATCGCCCGGATGGCCGCGGAGGAAATCCAGCGCACGGTGCATGAACTCCAGGTCCATCAGATCGAGCTGGAGATGCAAAATGAAGAGTTGCGCACCGCGCAAACGGAACTCGGCCTGTCCCGCGACCGCTTCAACGATCTCTACGATACCGCGCCGGTTGGTTACCTCACGCTGGATCCCGAGGGCAGCGTGATCGAGGCGAACCTGACCGTCGCCCGAATGCTCGGCATCGAACGGAAGAAACTCGTCGGTCGTAAATTCAGCCGCTTCCTCGCCCGGCGCGCCCATGACACGTTCTATTTTCATCAGCGCGCCGTTCTCGCCGCGGACACCAAACAAATCTGCGAATTGGAACTGCGCGGACCGGAGGGCACGACCTTTGCAGCGCGGATGGAATCCATCGGCCTCGCGGATTCCCCCTCAGGCACCCGCTATTGCCGGAGCGTGATCATCGATGTCACCGAGCGCAAACAGGCCGAGGAAGCGCTTGCTCGATCCCACGCGGAACTCGAGCAGCGCGTCATCGAGCGCACCGCGGAGTTGCGCGAGTCCGAGCGCACGGCACGCGCCGTGGTGAATGGACTCTCGGCGCACCTCGCGATCGCGGACGAGCGCGGTTGCATCCTTGCGGTGAACGTGCGCTGGCGGATTTTCGCGCAGGAAAACGGCGCTTCGGAGGTCGTGATCTGCGAAGGAGCGAATTACCTCGCGGCATGCGACGCCGCGGCCCGGCGCCGGAGCCCCGGGGCGGCCGCTGTGGCCGTGGGCATCCGCCAGGTGCTGTCCGGAAAAAGCCCGGAATTTTCCGTCGAATATCCGTGTCATTCCGCAACCGAAGAACGGTGGTTCATCATGCGCGTCACCCCCTTCCCCGGGGACGGCCCGCGCCGCGTGGTCATCTCGCACGAAAACATCACGGCGCGCGTGAAGGCCGAACAGGGGGTGCGGCAGGAGAAGGAATTCAGCGACCGCGTCATCGACACCGTGCAAACCATCGTGCTCCTGCTCAGCCCGCAGGGACGCATCCTGCAGTTCAACCGGCATCTCGAAGAACTGAGCGGCTGGTCGATCCACGAGGTGCGCGGCCGGAGCTGGTTTGACGTCTTTCTGCCGGCCCGGGGCCGGGCGCGGATCCGGAAATTGTTTCCGAGTTCGCTCCGCGGCCGGCGGGCGCAGGCGAACGTCAGTCCCATCGTCACGAAGGACGGGCGCGAGCTGGAGATCGAGTGGCACAATGCCCTGTTTCACGATCCCGATGGCCACTTGGTGGGCCTGCTCTGCAGCGGGCGCGACATCACCACGCGCAAACTGGCGGAGACCGCGCTGCAAAGTAGCCGGGAACAGTATCGCCAGCTCATCCACGCGCTGCCCGCCGCAGTTTATACCTGCGATACGCAAGGCCGCATTACCCTTTACAACGCCGCCGCGGTGGCGCTCTGGGGGCGCGAGCCGAGTCCCCGCGACCGCTGGCACGGTGCGCACCGGCTCCTCACTGCGGATGGCAAACGCCTTCCGCTGGAGCAAACCCCGATGGCCCTCTCCGTCCGCCAGGACGAGCCGATCCGCGGGAGCGAACTGATCATCGAGCGGCCCGACAGCACTGTCTCGCACGTCCTCGCTTTTCCGGACCCGGTCCACGACAGCGCCGACGCGGTCATCGGGGCGGTGAACATGCTCGTCGATATCACCGCGCTCAAGGTGGCGGAGAACGCCCTGCGGACGAGCGAACGATCGCTGCGGACGCTCTCCCGGGCGATCGAACAAAGCCCTGCGAGCGTCCTGATCACCAACACCTCCGGTGCTATCGATTACGTGAATCCGAAGTTCACCGAGGTCACCGGATATACCACCGGAGACGTGCTGGGCAAAAATCTGCGCCTGCTGCGGTCGAGCCATCAGCCGCCCGGCCTTTTCCGCGAAATGTGGACGACCGTCACGGCGGGCCGCGTCTGGCGCAGCGAACTCTGCAACCAAAAGAAAAACGGCGAGCTGTTTTGGGTTTACGCGGTGATTGCTCCGATCCAGGACGAGCATGGAACGATCACCCATTTCGTGGAGCTGATGGAGGACATCAGCTCGCGCAAACTCGCCGAAAAAGCCCTCGCCGAAAGCAAACACCGGCTCGCGGGCATCGTCGGGTCGGCGATGGACGCGATCATCAGCGTCGATGCCAGGCAGCGGATCGTCCTGTTCAATGCAGCGGCGGAAACGATGTTCCGCTGCCCCGCGGACGAGGCGATCGGCAGTCCGATCAATCGCTTCATCCCCCAGCGCTTCCAAGCCGCGCACGCCGAGCACCTCCGGCGCCTTAGCGAGGGCAAGACCACCAACCGCCCGCTGGGGCCGATGAGCGACATCAGCGCCGTGCGCGCAAACGGTGAGGAGTTCCCGATCGAGGCCTCCATTTCGCAGATCGAAGTCGGCGGGCAGCGAATTTTCACGGTCATCCTGCGCGACATCACCGAACGCCGCCGGTTGGAAAAGGAAGTCCTCGAGATCAGCGCCCGCGAGCAGCGCCGGATCGGGCAGGAACTGCACGACGACATCTGCCAGTGGCTCGCCGGCACGGAATTGAGCGCCGGCGCCCTCGCCCTCGACCTCGCCGAGGAATCCCCTGGCCTCGCGGCGCGCGCGCGGAAACTCGCCGAGGGCATGCGGCAATCCCTCGCCCGCGCCCGCACCCTGGCCCGTGGTCTGGCGCCGACAGTGATCGAATCCGAGGGGCTCGCCCGCGCCTTGCGGGAACTGGCCGCCAACGCCGGCGATATCTTTGCCATCCACTGTACTTACGAAGGCCCGGAAAACCTGCGGATGCGGGATGAAGTCGCCGCCTTGCACCTCTATCGCATCGCCCAGGAAGCGATCACCAATGCCGTGCGCCACGGCGGCGCCCGCGCCGTCGGGATCTTCGTTCAGCGGCAGAAAGACCGCATTTCGATGCTTATTCGGGACGACGGCTGCGGCCTTCCCGAACCGCTCCCCTCCGCCCCGGGAATGGGCTTGCGCACCATGCGCTACCGTGCGGGAGTGATTGGAGCCACCCTGAAGATTCATCCGGGCTCCCACGGCGGCACGGAGATCGTCTGCACCTTTCCCCGAGAGCTATGAAGAAAGCACCTTTGCGAAAAGAACGGCGCCCGGCCGCGCCGCCGAAGAAACGCATCCTGATCGTGGACGACCACGCCATCATGCGCGAAGGGCTCGCCGAGGCCATCGGCCGCGAACCCGATCTGGAGGTTTGCGGCGAGACTGGCGACGCCTTTGCCGCGCTCGAGCTCGCCGCCAGCACTCAGCCTGATCTCGCGCTCGTGGACATCACGATCACCGGTAAAAGCGGTCTCGATCTGATCAAGGATCTCCACGTCCAGCATCCCCGGATCGCCCTCCTCGCCCTTTCGATGCACGAGGAGACGCTCTACGCCGAACGGGTCCTGCGGGCCGGCGGCCGTGGATACATCATGAAACAGGAAGGCGGCCAGCGGGTGGTGGCGGCGATCCGCCAGGTGCTCGCCGGGGAAGTCGCCGTCAGCCCGAAAGTCTCCGCCAAAGTCCTCAATCTTTTTTCCGGAAAGTCCTCGGACATCTCGCCGGTCGAACGCCTGACCGATCGGGAACTGGAGGTCTTCCAGATCATCGGGCAGGGCAAGGACAACACCCGCATCGGCGAGCAGCTCCACATCAGCCCCAAGACCGTGGATGTCCATCGGGCGCACGTGAAGGAAAAGCTCCGGATTGCGACCAACGCCGAACTGATCGCCTTCGCCGCCCGCTGGATCGAGACGCACGGCACGATGTAAAGGCGGGAATGAGCCCTCGGAGTCCTGGAAAAACTGCGGGAGGACGCGAGTTGCGTCAGGAGGTGCTTCTCGTTCATCGGTCTCAGGCAGCGTGGGAGACTCCTGCCAGAGCCGGGCCCGCCCGCAATGCACTGCGCACGCTGTTGCGCAGCCCGTCCACCGTGAATGGCTTGGAGAGAAATTGAAACGGAAGCGTCGTCTCGATCGGCCCGAGCGAACTCGAGACGAACAGAATATGAGCCTCTGGGTGCAGGCGGGCGAAGTGCATCGCCACCTCCTCGCCGCGCATCTCCGGCATTTCGAGGTCACTCACCAGCAGATCGATCCGCGGGGTGTTGCGCGCAAGCCGCAGCGCCTCCGCCCCGGATCCGGCCGTGAGCATGTGGTAGCCGGCGCTGCAGAGGATCACCTCGATCAATTCGGAGAGGGCGAAATTGTCGTCAACGACGAGAATGGTTTCAGCCGTGGTGGTGGAGTTCATAACGTGGAGCGTGGAGCAGTTCAGGCAGAGAGCAGTGGTGGCCCCACCCGCCGACCCGCGCCTCGATGCCAGGGGTTTCTTCTTCGTCGCAAAAGTTCGTCGCCGTGTCGTTGCCGGGCGGAATCACCACATGGCAGAAGAAGTCCACGCCTTTTCCCGCGCAGACCGCCCGAAAGTATTGGCGGGTGCCTTCAAGCACCCGGGGTTTGCCTCGGCTGGCGTCCGAAAGAAAGATCAAGGCCGTGTGGCGCTCGGCGGCACCGTCGAGTTGCGCCTCAAGCCACCGACGCGTGGCCAGCGGCAGAAAGTGTTCTCCGTGGATCGAGACGATCAGATAGTCACAACCGGCCGCGGCCTGGGCGGCCTGTTCGGCGAACCGCGAGCGTTCGAGCAGTTCGCAACGCCAGAGGGATTCGGCCAGCGGCCTCAACGAGCCAAAAGCCTTCCCGAGGAGTTCGGCGAAATGTTTCGCCCGAGTGCCACTGGCGAAATCTTCGTAAACGACGGCTACGCGGATGGCGCGGGTATCGCTTTTCGGCAGGCGTTCGTCGGCGTCTTTTTCGGCTTTCATCGGGCGGGAAGCCTAACGGACCACGCGGGCGCGGATATTGGCTGGCTGCCGCTTTGGATACGCCGCCTGCGGCTAATACCGCATCAGGAAATATCCTATATGCACCGTTTGCGAACCCCACCCGTCTGGCCTCGACGGAAGAGCCGCCCCGGTTCATCGGCGGGCATTTTTCGACAAGCATGGGAGAGCCCGCGCGGCGCCGGGTGCCGGGTTGGCGCGAGGCAACTTGCCGAGCTGTCTATTGATCTAATCCGGTCGAAACTTGCTTCCGGAACGCCCCGCCAGCGGACGCAATCCGCGCGCACTATTCGGCAAGCGCCGGAGAGCCGCCCCGCCACCGACGCCTATGGTGGTGTTGCGATCAAATGAACCGTCTTGGCCGTCGAAACGATCCGGGCCTCAGCCTGATCCCACGCTCCCCCATGAAACGACTCACTCCCCCCGCCCAGTGTTGCCGCATCGTGCTGACTGGCGGACCGGGCGGCGGGAAAACAACCGCCGCCGACATCTTCCGGCGCGAGATCGGCGAGCGGGTGATTCTCGTCCCGGAGGCCGCGACGCTCCTTTTCCAGGGCGGCTTTCCGCGTTCCCGCGAGATGCACGCCAGGCGAGTGGCGCAGACTGCGATCTTTCATGTGCAACGCGACCTCGAGGACGCGCAGGCCTCGCTCTATCCCAGCCGCGCCTTGCTCTGCGATCGTGGTACGGTGGACGGCGCGGCTTATTGGCCCGGCGAGGCGCGCGATTACTTCGGCGCGGTGGGCACCACGCTCGTTACCGAGCTTCGCCGCTACGACGCGGTCATCTTTTTTGAATCGGCCGCGGTCGGCGGCATTTCAATCGAAGGTGGCAACCCCATGCGCAACGAATCCATCAAGGAAGCGGTCGCGCTTGACGGCAAACTGCGGGCGCTCTGGTCGCGGCATCCGCACTTCGTTCTCGTCCCGCACAATCCGTCGTTCTTCAAGAAGATCAGTTTCGGCCTCGTCGCGCTCGAAAGTATCGTCGCGCAGTTTTCGAAGAGCACGGCTGACGACGCCGCGCGCACGAGAAAAACAAAAAAGAGGACCGCGCGATGACCGCGGCGGATGCTGGCGTCTCGCCCGAGCGGTTGCACGCGTTCCTGAGCAATCCCCTCTCCTATCCGCGAACGCCCGCGCGCGTCCGCATCGTCCAAACCCATGCCTCCTATCTCGTGCTCGCCGGGCGGCGAGTTTACAAGGTGAAGAAGCCGGTGAACTTCGGCTTCCTCGATTTCTCGACGTTGGAAAAGCGCCGCCATTTCTGTGAGCGCGAGGTTTTCTTAAACCGAAGGCTCTGTCCCGGCATTCATCTTGGCGTCGTCCCCATCTCGCGCCGCGGCGGAAAGCTCGTCTTCGGTCCGAGCCAGGAAATCGTCGAATACGCCGTCGAGATGCGCCGCCTGCCGGAGCGCTACTTCCTTTTGCGCCTGCTCGCGGACGGCCTGATTTCGACGCGCGAGGTCGATGCGATCGTCGCGACACTGGTGCCGTTCTACCAGGTCCAGCAGCCGGCGCCGCAGATCGAAAAATGGGGCCGCGTCGCAAGGCTGAGGATCAGCACCGACGAGAACTTCCGCCAGACCGGGGACTTCGTGGGCGCCACCATTTCGCGCCCGGCTTTCGAGGCGATCCGGCTTTACACCAATGCCTTCTACCGGCGCCACACGTTGCTCTTCGCGGCGCGCATTCGCGAAGGGCGCATCCGCGATTGCCACGGCGATCTGCATCTCGATCACATCCACCTCAGCCCGCAGCAACTCACGATCTACGACTGCATCGAGTTTAACGACCGCTTCCGCTACATCGACGTGGCCAATGACGTGGCATTTCTCGCCATGGATTTCGACTTTCGCGGCCACCCAGACCTCGCGCGCCATTTCGCCGCGCACATTTCCAGAGCGCTGCAGGATCCCGGCCTGCTCCGGCTCCTCGATTTCTACAAATGCTACCGCGCTTACGTCCGAGGCAAGGTCGAGAGCTTTCACGCGAGCGGCGATGGGGTGCCGGAGACCGAACAGCGCACGAGTCGGGCGCTCGCCGAGCGCTACTTCCGGCTCGCCTTGCGTTACGCGGTGTGCGGTTCGGAGCCGATGGTGCTGATCGTCATGGGCCGCGTGGGCTCGGGAAAAAGCACGCTGGCCCGGGCGCTCGGTCGGGAATTGGGCTGGGAGGTCTTCTCGTCCGATCGGATCCGCAAGGAACTCGCCGGCGTCCCGCTCTACGCGCGCGGCCGAGCGTCGGAGCGCCGCCGGCTTTATTCGCCGGCCATGACGACCAGAACCTACGCCACACTCGCGCGGCACGCGGTGGAGGAAGTCCGGCAGCATCGCGGGGCCGTCGTCGATGCGACCTTCGCCAGTCGCCGGCGGCGCGATCAGTTTCGCCGGACGCTCATGCGCACGGGAGTCGCTTACTGCTTTGTCGAAACTCGCGTGGCGACGGCGACGATCAGAAATCGCCTCAAGGAGCGGGCGCACTCAGCGGGTGCAATCTCGGATGCACGGCTCGACGATTTCCCGATTCTCGACGCGGCCTACGAGCGGCCGGACGAACTCGACCAGCGGCATTCCTTCGCCGTGAAAACCGCGCGCACCGCCGAAGCCGTGGTCGTTGCGACGCTGAAAGCGTTGACCCTGCGCCACGTTGGCAACACATGAAATCCTCGAACTGGATAGGGATTCATGATTGCGTTCGGGAGATGACTCCATGCTGATGCGCTTCAAATAGGAGTGGGTGGTTATTCGGGTGCGCTCAAGCCGCCGGGCGGTTGCGTGACGGCGCTGCCGTCGCGCGTGATCCGCCAGACCACGCCGGTTCTACGCACCGGCTGCGGCTTTTCATCGATGACCATCGTGCCGTAATCGACGACATAGAGCGCCTCGCCATTGGGCGAGAAGCGCACACCCACGAGACGACGCGGCCCGGCGCTCACGCTCTCGCCTTTGCCACCGTGCGAGTTTCCGCCGCCGCCCGCCTTCGCGGCTCCATCGTCCTTCCCGCCTTCCGCTTTGGCATGATGACCCCCACTTTTGCCATGATGCTTTTTCGAGAAAAACGTCTCGGCCTTCTTCGTTGCGAGGTCGATGCGCGCGACTCGATGCCCGCCGTGCTCCTCCACAGTCCCTGTCATCGGCGCCATGTGGCCGAAGAACGCCACGAACATTTGCCCATTGAAGCCAAACTTTTCTCCCCGGCTAAAATCGATTTTCGTGATGGCCGAATGCTTGGGGAAGGTCATCAGCGGCTCCTCGACCTTGGGATGCTCCGTCATTAGAAACTCGGGTGCGGGTTCATCTTTGGGCTTGAACTCCGGATCGGTCACCGGCTTGCCGGAAGCGAAGTCCGGCCAGCCATACCACGCACCCTTCTTGATCACATAGATGTCTTCCTTGTCATTGGCGATTGGCCGGCTGCCGCGCACATCGAAGCCATTCTCGGTCGCGTAAAGCGTGCCGTCGGGTGACCAGCAAACGCCATAGGGATTGCGAAGCCCCCAAGCATACACCTGCAAATCAGAGCCATCGGCTTTCATGCTCAGGATCGCGCCGCTCGCCTTGCTCTCCCCGGCTACTTTCGTTTCCTCCCGCACGGCCTTTCCAAAAGGATGGAACGCCGAAGTGGCTACTGCATCCGATCCTTCCTCTCGCGGGTTTTTTGTCGTGAACACTGTGTTCTTCAGGGTGAGTGCGTGCGCTGGCACGTCGTGAAAATCAGGATGCTTCTTCAGCCACCCCATCTTAAAATTATCCACACCCACGACACCCGAGTTCGTCGCTGTCCCCTGCCCGAAATAGACGCGCCCATCCGGCCCGACGCTCATCTGATTATTTTGGTGGTCGCCATCGCTGGGCAGGCCGGTCACCAGATCATTCACTTTTCCATCCCGAAGCACGGAGATCTTACCCCGATGCGAAATGTAAAGGCCGCCTTCATGCCAAAGCAAATCGTTGATCGGGCCCACGAGCCCGGTCTCCGCAGCGGTCGTGATTTCGCCGGCTTTCGAGACGCGGAGAATCCGCGGCTTTGCGGAGGGATCGCCATACGAGTAGCCCGCCTCCGCGACATACGTTGTCCCGCTGTCATCAAACTCGATGCTGGTCGGGTAGCTGAGGCCTTTCATGAACACCTCCACTTTGTATCCCTGCGGCACTTCGGTGGCGGAAGCGTCGGCGGCGGGAACATCGGCCTTGGAGAGCTTGGAATCACCGTGCTTGTTCTCCCTGTTGGATTTGGCCTCGTCGGCGAGGACCTGGGAGGCGGTGACCGTGAGTGCGAGCAGTGCTAAGATTGGTTGATTCATAATAGGGAGAGTTCGGTTGGGATGTGCTCATCGGCGCGTGACCCACGGGCGGGCGCCACTTACCGACCTGAATTGCTTTGCAGATTTTGTGCCTGCCGTCGCGGTTCCAAGGCACCGTGTCGCTTCTGTTTCACTTCAAGGTCGGCCATCAGCGCTTCACCTCCGCGATTTCCTTGCGTTGCGTCTCAATGATTCGATTCCCGAGGTCGCGCCCACGCGAGTTATGATGGCGATCGCATGGTGCGGGATCATCGCCTTCATCCACGAATCCTCCTTCACCGTCGCTTGGCTGCGCACGAGCCACAGCGCAAACGGAAAAACCCCGTAGGCGGACGGCACTAAAAACGTAATTGATTAGCGCTAATCCCCCCTCACGAATGATCGAGTGTCTCGCGCCTACAGTGCTCAAAATCATTGCCTTGCACAAACCCGGGACGTTGCCCCCGGGCTGTGATGTTCAGGGCTTTCAGCCCTCAGAAAGCGCCAAAGGCGCGAGACATTACAGCCCGGGGCAACGCCCCGGGTTTTCGTAACCCATTCATTTTGAGGGCTGAAAGCCCGGGACAATCCGGTCGGTTATGCGCTAATCAATTACCTAAAATCGAATGCGGAGCCCCGCGCCCCAGCCGTAGTCGGAGTGCCATTGGCCGATGACGGCGGCGTTTTTGTTCAGCATGTAATCGAGATGGACGCGGCTTTCCCAATCGTTGTGCGTGTCGTATTCCACCTCGCCGCCGAGATCGAGGCGCGGCGCCAGCGGAATGCTTTTGGCAAGTTTCACCCGCGCCCCGCCGTCAGTGTCGACCCATGCGGTGGCGTCGATATTCAGCGGCAGCTTATACATCAGGCCGAAGACGCCGCGGTTGCTTTCCACATCGAATTCCAGCGGGCCGGTGGTCAGCGTGCCTTCGGAATTCACGCCGGCGATCAGGCGGAAGAAGCGGTTGAAGTAGCGCTCGTAGAGGAAGGTCGTTTCCCACTCAGTGCCGGGGACGTTGTTCCAGCCGGCTTCCCATTCGAAGTTGAAAATGTTCTGCGTGTTCGACAGTTCGAGGTAGCCCTGGGTCATCTGGCTCATGATGTCCGCGGTGCCCCAGAAAAAGAACGGGTCGCGGTAAAGCTTGTGCCGCACCGCGGCGGTGTCGGGGTAAGGCTCGAAGTCTTCGTAATGCACCACCCGGGCCATGCCGCTCTCCATGTGGTAGAGCAGATGGCAGTGAAAAAACCAGTCGCCCACTTCATCCGCCTCGAACTCAAAGACGGTCGTTTCCATCGGCGGAACATCGACCGTGTGCTTGAGTGGCGCGTGGTCGCCCTGACCATTCACCACGCGGAAGAAGTGCCCGTGCAGGTGCATCGGGTGATGCATCATGGTGCGGTTGATCATGATGAAACGCACGTTCTCGCCGCGCTCGATCTTGATGGCATCGCTGGCAAAGAGCGGGGTGTTATTGAGCGACCAGACGTAGCGCTCCATGTCGCCATCAAGCGTGAGGCGCACCTCACGCACCGGGTTCTTTGCGGGCAGCGCGGTGTTCTTCGCGGCGCGCAAATCCTTATACGGCGGACCGGGGCGCTCACCCATGCCGTCCATGACGAGCGGCTTCCGCGACGAGACGTCCGGGCCGAAGGGAGCGAAGTCCCAAGTGTGTTTTTTGCCGAAGTGCGGGTTCGCCGGACCGCCGTGACCCATCGGCATGCTGCCGTGATCCATCGGCATTCCTTCCATCTTCATCTCGCCACCCATTTTCATGTCCCCACCCATCGGCATGTCGTGATCCATTCCTCCCATCTTCATGCCGGGTTTCATCCCCATCATTTCCTCCATCGTCATCATTCCACCCATCACGCCCGGCTTGTCGAACTTGCCCGCCTTCACGTCGCGGGTCGGCATCCCCATCGTGCCGCCGGGCGTGAGAGCGAAGATACGCGACGGCTTTAGCTCGCCCATCGCGTTGTAAAGATTCGCGGAGGGCACGTTCGGCGCGGGGTGCCGCTCGCCCTCACCGATCCAGACGGAAGTCCACGCGGAGCCATCCTGCGCCGTGGCGCGAAGCTCGTAGGCACCTGGTCCCGGCGGACGCACCAGCACGTCGTAAGTCTCCGCGATGCCGATCAGCACGCGGTCCTTCTTGATCGGTTGCACGTCCTGCCCGTCCGCGGAAACGATGGTCATCGGCCCGCCGGCAAACTGGAGATAAAAGAACGTCGAGGCCGAGCCGTCCACGATGCGCACGCGGACGTTCTCGCGCGGCTTCGCGGCGATGCGATGCTCGGGCTCGCCATTGGCGAGGAAACGATCATACGCGAGGTCGGCCAGATCCATCGGCGGCATCCGCAGCAGCTCGCGCTTCCAGAAATCGCCGAGCTTCCCGACCCTCATTGCGCCAAACATCGTCTGCGCATTCCCCCGCTGGAGCGCCGGCCATTCGCTGCCGCGCTTGAGCCATCGCAGCACCTCATGCGCGTTCTCATCCGTCCAATCGGAGAGCACCACGGCCTTGTCGCGATCCCCGGTCACGCCGCCCCGGCGTGGAAGAATTACGAATGCGCCGTAGAGGCCCTTCTGCTCCTGGATCTTCGTGTGCGAGTGATACCAATACGTGCCGCGCTGCCGGATGCGGAACTCGTAGGTGAACGTCGCGCCCGGCTTGATCGGTGGATACGTGACGAAAGGCACCCCGTCCATGCGGTTCGACAGGAGCAGCCCGTGCCAATGGATCGACGACTCGACATTCATCGCATTCGTCACCCGGATGCGCGCGAAATCACCCTCGCGAAAAGTCAGCGTCGGTGCCGGAATGCTGCCATTCACGGAAATCGCGTGGCGGGGCTTCCCGGTGAAATTGACGACCTTCTGGTCGATCGTGAGATTGTATTCCACGGTCGCAGCGGTGGCCCGCGGCGTGGTGACAGCGCAAACGGCGGTGATTAGGATGAGGGCGCGGCGGGTGACTGTGTTCATCGTAGGGGCTCGGCGGAGTTGGGAAAAAATGGGATGGCGAATCCGTCGTGGATTCCTAGGCGCAAACGCGTGGCATGCAAGCCTCCGCGCAGGTGGGCCTATCACCCAAAAGCCGGTAAGATGTCGAAAAGGCTGAAACGACGCCCCCGGCGTGGAATAGACATGGGCACAAGTTTCCGGCCTCGACTTTTCCCTCCTCACTACGCTCCAGCAAATCCCAGGCGATAACGATGACGGGGAATAGGGCGACTGAGAATATCGTGGGCCAATGCACGATGACTTCGCCGAACAGCGCGATGAAAAGTCCGGTGTATTGCGGGTGCCGCACCAAAGTATAGAGGCGATCCGGGTCCGTGACGAGCCGACCTTCCTTTCGAGCGCGGTGAAGTTCGCGAAGCCTTCCAAGCCGCGAGTTCGGAGGCTTTTCCGCAGGGACGATGCAGGAAATGGTGTGTTCCATGTAGTCCATGGGGGGCATCGGGAAATCGTGGTGATCCTGGCGTTTGGTAACCTTGGTCGACTCATCCGGGGCGACGTCGGTCCAGATCATCGCCTCCGGCGTCACGCCCTGGGGCGCGCCGTGTTTCTTGATGGTTTGGCGGACGCCAAGCTGCGACTCTTCCGCGACCTCGATCCGGCCGAGCGCGTGCGGCGAGATGAGCACTTCTTTGCCGAGCAGCCACGAGCCGGTGTTCACGATGAGGTAGCGAACCGTCCACTCGTGGCAGTCGAAATAGACATCGCGGACACTGCCGATTTCGCCGTCCAGTGAGTCGAGGCGATAGCCTTTTAGCGAACTAATTGGATGTAACATAAGACTATTTGGTTTTGGGTCCGCTTTAGTTCACCTTTAGCAGAAAACCCGTGAAAGCCTGGAATCACGGGACGCATTCGAGGACGAGGAC
>JBBQIZ010000109.1:0-14403 GCA_038325425.1 Chthoniobacterales bacterium | reverse complement strand
CGGGCTGGGGACCTGAGTTGCCTTTATAGACCGGCACCGAGGAGCGGGGCCGGGCGGCCTCGGCGGTGGAATCGACTTCGCGTCCCCCTTCCAAACCCGCCCGGGCGAAGGAGAATACTGCCGTCGGATGAAAAGCCGCCTAGGCAAGGCCGAAGGCATCGTCGCCGTCGCCCACAAGCTCGCCCGCATCGTCTATGCCATGATCACCACCGGCCAGGCTTACGGGGAAAAGGAAGCCTTCAAGGTGACCCCGTCCGCCAAGGCGAAACGCCTCCAGAACCTCCAAACACAAGCTAATGCCATGGGCCTGCAACTCTTTCCTGCATAACACGTTTGCTAACTGTCACTCAGGAGGCCTTCGGTTTACGAGTGATGCCTCCATAAGGGGTGCAGGAAAAAGTCTCCTCCTGGTTGAGAAATCCCCGCCAGCCCAACACCAAATTGGCCGATCACAAAAGCGCCCGCTGCGGCTTGTCCGATAGCGAGAATGCCCGTGGCTGCCTGCCCGACGCCAAGGAGCAAGCCGATGGCGACCTGGCCCACTGCGATAAAGCCGAAAGCCGCCTGTCCAATGGCGAGAACGCCAACAGCTTTTTGGCCGATGGCAACAATTCCGCGTGCCGCTCCAACCTTGCCGGTTTCCGGTGATCGCCCACGGGTGATGTGCAGCAACGGCCACCCGAGGAACGAGGTGCGAGAAGTGAACTCAGAATACACAGCTCCACTCGTGTAAAGGAATCGCCGCCATGTGCCGAGGCGCGTCTGAGTAATCTGATAGTCGATTCTGGTGTCGAGGAGGTTCTCCATATTGAGTGCGGCTTAGAGGCCTAACAGGAAATAGGCGACGTGGGAGTCGCAGGCTTCCTCGGGGAGCGCGGGGTGGCAAGGCGAAAGTCCGGGGCGGTTCGGGCTTGGGGCGGGGGAAGGGGGAGGTGCTTTTGCGGCCATTTTGCGACGGGATGGAAGAAAGGGCTTGCCGGGGCGGGGGCGGGTTTGTTACCAGCCAAACCCGTCGGTTTACGGTGATGAATGTCTTCCCCACGAGTTCGTCGATTTCGAGGCCCTGTGCATGTCGCGCGGCGGCTCCGCCGGCTTTTTGTCCCTTCGCCCCGCCTCCCGGAAGCGCGGCGTCGGGCTGGGGCGTCTTTGGGTGGGGCCGACCGAACTCCGGGGAGGATGCCCAGACCTTCGGTGGGGACCGACCGAACCCCGGGGACGGCCGACCGACTTTCGGGGGAGCCCGACCGATTTCCGGGGAGGCCCGACCGACTTTCGGGGACGCCCCACCGAACCTCGGGGAAACCCGACCGACTTTCGAATACCGCGCGATCTACCGCGTGGCCGACGCGCGGGCGGGCCAGTGGAGCCTCGAGGTGGCGATCGCGGTCGGTGGTTGAATTGCGGCGAAGATTCCTCCAAGCATGGGCGTGCTCCTCCAATCTCGATGAAAAACCTCGTTTCCTACCTCTGGCTGCTGCCCGCGCTCTGGCTGATGGCGTGCGTCCCGGCGCCGCCGATCGCCGTGGTCGAGCCCACCCCCACCCCGACCCCCGCGCCGACGCCCCACCCGGCGACGGGTGCCGCAGAAGCGGCGACTAGCCTCTATCCGGACCTGTCAAAGATCAATACCACCTTCAACCGCACCTTCCGCGACCTGTATGAGGAGCAACTGCGGGACAATCCGAACGCCTTGGCGCGCGCCGATTGGCCGCTGGTCCTGGCGCGGCGCACGGCTTCGATCCTCGGGGTGGCGGCGGTTTACCCGGACCAGTCCACGCCCACGCCCACGCCGGCGCCAGCGACGCCGACCCCGACGTGGTTTGAGCAGCGGATGCAGGAGAAGCGGTCCCTGGATGGGGCCTACGATGTAAAGCGCGGCGTGACGCGCCCGCCGAGTTATTACAACGGCCGGACCTATTACTACGACCAGTACGGCCGCCGGGTCTATTATTGAGCAGGGGCGCAGGGTGGGACGGGGGCGGCAGGGAGCACCCAAGGTGCAAAGACAAGCCAGCCCTGGGCAACGCCCGGGGTCCCATGCTCGGAGGGACGCGCTCCCGCGCGTTCCCTGAAAAACGGGGAGCACGCAGGAGCGTGTCCCTCCGGGTGGCCGCCCG
This sequence comes from Chthoniobacterales bacterium, assembly GCA_038325425.1. Lineage (GTDB taxonomy): Bacteria > Verrucomicrobiota > Verrucomicrobiia > Chthoniobacterales > Chthoniobacteraceae > Chthoniobacter. The sequence goes on along the minus strand of JBBQIZ010000109.1, from coordinate 12,286 downwards.
CTCCGCGCGTGTCCGATCTCCAAGACCGCCTTCGGCCCTACACGCGCTCCCGTTTCCGCAGGGTGATCCAGGCGAGGAGGTAGGTGGCGAGGCCCCACATCAGGTTGCCGATGATGCCGCGCAGGGCGGGGCGCGTTTTGGTGAAGATCTCGCCGGTGCCGAAGTCGCGCTGCGGGTCGAGGTTGCGATACGATTCGCGGTGGTCGCGCATGAGTTCGCCGCTCAGTTCCTGGCCGTAGAGGAAGCTGGTGTCCATGATGGTCTGCGCGCAGAAGGTGGGGGTGAAGCGGCTGACGGTGAGCACGCTGCGGCTCATATCGGTCGGCGAGACGGTGAAGCCGGAAAAGAGGATCTGCGGGATGAGGATGAGCGGCACGAACATGACCGCCTGCATGACGGAGCGGGAGAGCGCGGAGATGGCGGTGCCGATGCCGACGGCGGCGACGGCGATGGTGAAGAGGGCGAGGAAGTGGAAGCGCAGCGAGCCGTGGATGCCGCCTTCTTCGCCGAGATACATGGTGGCGTAGATGAGCAGGGCCTGGACGGTGGTGATGCCGATGAGGAAGAGGAATTTGCTGGCGAGGTAGGAATGCGCGCCCACGCCGACGAGCCGCTCGCGCCGGTAGATGGCGAGTTCTTTGACGACTTCCTGCGCGGCGTTGCTGCAGCCGAACCAGAGGGTGGCGAGGTAGGCGAAGAACATGATCAGCGCCTGGTCGTCGCTGACCCAGGAGACGAGGGCGGCGATGACGAGGGGCTGGCCGGCGAGGAGGAGGAAATTCCGCCAGTCGGAGCTGAGGATGGCCCACTGGCGGGCGAGCAGGATGGGCAGGGCGAAGGCGCGCCGGGCGCGTTTGGTCTTGGGAGCGAGCTGGGGCGGGGGAGCGGGTTCGTCGGGCAGGGCGGGGCGCTCGAGGTAGGCGCTCTGCCACTCTTTCGGCGGGCGGTCGGCGAGGCAGTCGTAGAGGCCGGTGAGCTTGGGCACGCCGAAGTATTCGCGGGCGGATTGCGCGGACCCTTGAAAGGCGAGGCAGCCGCCGACCAGGACGATGAGCTGGTCCATGAGGTAGGCGTTTTCCATGACGTGCGTGGTGCAGACGATGGTGCAGCCGGTGTCGGCGAGGTCGCGCAGGAGTTCCATGAGCTGGAACTCGGTGGCGGGGTCGAGGCCGGAGCTGGGCTCGTCGAGGAAAAGGATGGCGGGTTTGGCGAGGAGCTCGACGCCGACGCTGACGCGCTTGCGCTGGCCGCCGGAGAGGCGGCTGATCGGCTTGCGCGCATGCGGGCGCAGGCCGAGCTGGTCCATGGTCTGGAGGAGCAGCTTGTCGATCTCGCGCGGCGGGGTGCCGGCGGGGAGGCGCAGCCGGGCGCTGAAGCGCAGGGCCTGATCGACGGTGAGATCGGCGTGGACGATGTCTTCCTGCGGGACGAAGCCGAAGGACTCGGCGCCGCGGCCGTGGTAGATGTTTTCCCCATCGACGAGGACGGCGCCGCGTTCCGGCGCGCGCAAGCCGCTGAGGGTGGTGAGGAGCGAGGATTTGCCGGCGCCGCTGGGGCCGATGATGCCGACGAAGCGCGAGGCGGGGATGGTCAGCGCGATGTCGTCGAGGATGGTGAGCGGGCCGGAGCGGAAGAAGACGTGTTCGGAGCGGATGGTGCCGCCGGCGGCGTTGGCCACGCGGTTGAGGGAGTCGCCGTCGAACTGGAAACTGAACGGGCCGATCTGGAGACGGTCGCCGATGGTCAGTTCGTGGGTGTCGAAGCGGTGGCCGTTGATGAAGGAACCGGCGGCGCTGTTGAGATCGGTGATGATGATGCCGCCGCGCGGGGCGGGTTCGGCGGAGGCGTGCCGCCGGGAGACGCCGGGATCGTTCAGCACGACGTCGAGGCCGGGCTCGCGGCCGATGATCATCGGTCGATCGACTTCGATCTGATCGGCCGGTTTGCCAATGACGAGCATCTGCACGGTCGGCGCGGGTCGGGTCGTTTTCGGTTCGGGTGCGGCTTCTTCGCCGAGTCCGAAGACGATGCGGGCCGGCCCGATCGCGATCTCGTCGCCGGGCTGGAGCGCGGTCACCGCTTCGATGCGCTGGCCATTGACCCGCGTGCCGCGGGCGCTGCCGAGATCCTCGATCGTGCAGGTCGCGCCATCCCACGTGAAGCGGCAGTGCTGGCGCGAGATTTCGACGTGGCTGAGCTCGAGGTCGGTGTCCGCCGAACGCCCGGCGACGAAGCTGCCTTCGCCCAGCGGAAAGATCCGCCGCGGGAGCCCGCCGGTGACCTCGAGATGCGCTCCGCTCATGCGCGCGTCCGGATCACGGCAGCACGGCCCAGATCTCAACGATCCGGTTTTTCTCGAGGTTCTGCGCGTCGAGCAGCTTCGAGCCACCCATGCCGATGGTGTGCATGACGTTGATCACGCCGAGGCGGTCGCGCATGGCCTTGAGCACGGCGTCGGCGCGGGACTGGGAGTAGGCGAGGTTCTTCTTCGCGTCGCCTTTCGGATCGGCGTAACCGAGGATGACGAACACGGCGGTGGGATCGTCGCGGAGCTTGGCCAGCTCGGGTTTGGCGAGTTCGGTGCGCAGCGCTTCGATGTCGGCGGCGGAGAGCTCGGTCTTGCCGGAGGCAAAGGGGATGGTGAGGATTTTGCCCATGCTCCGCGCGCGCTCGACGGCCTGGTAAAGCTTGTCCTTGTTGCTTTCGGAGACGTTCGGCATCAGGTCGATGCGGGTCAGCACCTCGTCCTTGACGGCCTTGTTTTCGGTCTTGGTGACGTCGAGGTCGATGCGCTCGGGGGAGGTGACGAAGCGGGGCGGCTCGGATTCGGTGACGGCGGTCTCGGGCGGCGTGGGGAAAGTCGGGTCGGGAATGGTCGCGACGGGCGGAGGCGGGGTGGTGGACGCCACGGGTTCGGGGGACGCTTCGGGGGTGGCGGCCACTTCCTCGGCGGCGGGAGCCTTGGACCCGAGCACTTTCGAGCGCAGCGAAGGCACGGCAAAGACGACCGCGGCGCCGATCACGACCACGCCGACGAGGCCGTAAACGTAACGCATCCACATCGCGGAGGGGGAGCCGACTTCGGTCAGCGGTTTGCCGCATTCCGCACAGATGAAGGGCTGGTCGTTATCGACTTCTGTTTCCTCGCCGCGGTAGGCGAGCAGGCATCCTGAGAAATTCTGGCATTTGCCGTAACGTGACATAAGGCGGGTTATACGGTGCGCTTTCCAAGGGCCGCGAGCAAATTTTCCCCCGCCCATTTTGCCAGGTCCGGCGCGAGCGGAGATTGCCAGGCCAGGGCGAGGTCGGGCAGGCGCAGGACCGTGGAGTGCAGGGCGTGGCGCGGCAGGAGCAGGCGGGCGGCGAGCGCAGGAGTCCAGCCGGTCGCGATGAATTCAAGATAACAGCCCTGATCGGGGCCGTAGAGTTTGTCGCCGACGATCGGGAATCCGGCGTGGGCGAGATGGACGCGGATCTGGTGCATGCGGCCGGTTTCGGGGAAGGCGCGGATGAGGGCGAAGCGGTCGCCGTTGCTGGTGGCGAGCGAGAAGCGGTGTTCGACGGTGAAGCGCGTGCGGGCGGCGGCGCCGTCCGGGTGGACCATCTGTCGCAGGTAAATGCGCGCCGGTTGCCGGTCGCCCTCGCGGAGGATCGGCGCGTCGCTTTCAAACGCGTCCGCCTCCGGCCAGCCCCAGACCAGCGCGAGATATTCCTTTTTGACCCGATGCGCCATCATCTGGCGGCCGAGATCGCGGGCCGCGGCGCGGTGTTTGGCGACGAGGGTCAGGCCGCTGGTTTCGCGGTCGAGGCGGTTGATGATCGAGACCTGCCCGCCGTTGGCGATTTCGTAGGAGAGCAAGTCGCGCAGTTCATCCCAGAGGGTGCGTTTGCCGTCGGGTTTGGTCGGGTGGACCAGGAGAAAGGGCGGCTTGTCCACGACGATCCAGTCGTCGCTTTCCGCGATGACGTGGATGGGCGTCGAGTGGAGAGTGGAGAGTTGGGAGTTGATAGCCACGGCCCGCGTGCGTGAGCCTCTGTCGAAATTGCGCCCGCAGCAATCTCCGCAACGAATTCAAACCGCCTCATCGCCGCCAGCCCGCGCGCCACTCCACTCTCAACCCTCAACTCTCAACTTCCCCTGATCTCCCTCCGCCACGTCACCCGCCGCTATTCCGCCACCGTGGCCGCGCTCGACGACGTTTCGCTCGATATCGCCGAGGGCGAATTTGTCGCCATCACCGGCCCGAGCGGCTGTGGCAAAAGCACGCTCATGCATCTGATCGGCGGCTTGGACACCCCGACCGCGGGCGAAATCGTCGTCGCCGGCCTACCGCTGCACCGCGCCAGCGAAGCCGAGTTGACCGCCTACCGCCGGACGAAACTCGGCATCGTCTTCCAGTTCTTCAACCTGCTCCCGACGATGACCGTGCGGGAAAACATCTGCCTGCCGCTGCTCCTCCGCGGCGACCCGATCGCCCCCGCGCGGCGGAAAGCGGACGAGATCATCGACCTCGTGGGTCTCTCCGATCGCGCCGAGCACGGCATGCATCAGCTCAGTGGCGGTCAGCTCCAGCGGACCGCGATTGCCCGCGCGCTGGTCCATGAACCGGCGGTGCTGCTCGCCGATGAACCGACCGGCAATCTCGATTCCGCCAATGCCGCGCAAGTGATGGAACTGCTGCAAAAGATTTCTTCTCAGCGTCGGACGACGCTGCTAGTCGTCACCCACAGCGAGGAAATCGCGCGCAGCACCGCCCGACGCATCCGTCTGCGTGACGGACAAATCGCCAACCACCCATGAGCAATAGCAGCGAATACCGCAGCAAGATCGAAAGTCAGCCCCTCTTCTCCGAGTTCACCCCGGACGAGATCGACACCTTGCTCGAGCTGCTCGACCCGGTCGAAGTCGCCGACGGTGAGATCGTCGTCAAACAGGACGACCGCGGGGATTGCATGTATATCGTCGTCGAAGGCGAGGCCCGCGTGACGCATCGCCGCGCGGGGCGGGCGATCGGGCTCGGGATCATCCGACCGGGGGATTTTTTCGGGGAACTCGCGCTCGTCGATTACGGCCCGCGCTCTGCGGATGTCACCGCGATGGGCAAATGCACGCTGCTGAAGATCACCCAGGCGACCATTTCCGCGCTGGCCGGCGTGTATCCCACGGCCGCCTTCAAATTCCTCATCGCCGTCGGCCGCATCCTCGTCAGCCGCCTGCGCGCCAGCAATCAGCGCTACGTCGATTCCCTCCTTTTCCCGATCGAAGGCAAAGACTGAGCGGAGCTTGCGGCGATTTGGGGGCTTGTCGGCGAGGGGTTTGTTGTCCATAAGGTCCGCCCTCTTTTTTCCGACCGCATGACTTCCCTTCAGCACACCCTCGCCAAAAGCTCCAGCATCAGCGGTTCGTCGCTGCATACCGGCGAGAAGGTCACGCTCACTGTCCACCCTGCGCCGCCGGGCCACGGGCGGAAGTTCAAGCGCATGGATCTGCCCGAGCAGCCGACGATCGACGCGAAGATCGAAAACGTGAAGACGGTCGAGCGTTCGACCACGCTCGCCGAGGGCAACGTGAAGGTCCACACCGTCGAGCACGTGCTCAGTGCGCTGGCCGGGATGGGCGTGGACAACGCCTTGATCGAGATGGACGCGAACGAACCGCCGATCGGCGACGGCAGCGCACAGCCGTACGTCGAACTGATCAAGAAGGCCGGCATCGTCGAGCAGAGCGTCCCGCGCGCGGAATACGCGATCACCGAACCGCTGCACATCGAGACGAAGAGCGGTTCGCTGATGACCATCGTGCCGGATTCCGCGTTCCGCATTTCCTGCACGCAAGTCGGCCCCGAGGGCCGCTTCACCCAATTTTTCTCCACGGAGATCACGCCCGCCATTTACGAAAAGGAAATCGCCGCGGCCCGCACCTTCGTTTTCTACGAGGACGTGAAACCGCTCATGGACAAGGGGCTGATCAAGGGTGGCTCGCTGGAAAACGCGGTCGTGGTCCGCGGGGAATCCGTGCTGAGCAAGGAAGTGCTGCGCTTTCGGGATGAATTCGTGCGGCACAAGATCCTCGATATCGTCGGCGACCTTTCGCTCTTCGGTCGCGCGATCAAGGGCCACATCATCGCGGTCAAACCCGGCCACGGGCCGAACACCGACCTCGCCCGCGCCCTCGGCAAACAGCTCGCGAAGATGATGGCGCTGGTGCCGCCGAGCGTGACGCCGAAGGGCGGCGAAGTGCTCGACGTCAACGACGTCATGAAGCTCCTGCCGCATCGTTACCCCTTCCTGATGGTCGATCGCATCGTCAGCTTCGACGGGGAGGTGAAATGCACGGGCGTGAAATCCGTGACGATCAACGAGCCGTATTTCCAAGGGCATTTCCCCGGACATCCGATCATGCCCGGCGTCCTACAACTCGAGGCGATGGCGCAGGTCGGCAGCATTCTCCTTTTCCGCCAGCCGGGCAACGCCGGCAAAATCGGTTACTTCATGAGCGCGGACAGCGTCAAATTTCGGAAGCCGGTGATGCCGGGCGACACGCTCTTCATCGAAGTCGAGATGGTGCAGCGCAAGAAGCTCGTCGCGAAATGCCGCGGTCGTTGCATCGTCAATAGCGAGGTCGTTTCGGAAGCGGAAATGATGTTCGGCATCGTCGATCCGTGAGCGCGCAAATCCATCCCACGGCGATCGTCGATCCCACCGCGCAGATCGGCGAAAACTGCCAGATCGGGCCGTATTGCGTCGTCGGTGCGAACGTCGAACTCGGCCCCGAATGCTGGCTGCAGCACCATGTCAGCCTCAGCGGCCCGAGCCGGATCGGTCGCGGGAATCGCTTCTTCGCTTTCAGTTCCATCGGCCAGCAGACCCAGGATCTGAAATACGCCGGCGAGCCGACCTATCTCGCGGTCGGCGATGGCAACACCTTTCGCGAGTTCGTCACCGTGCATCGCGGCACCGCGCCCGGCTCGCTCACCCGCATCGGCAACGGCGGCAACTTCCTCGCCTACGCGCATATCGCGCACGACTGCATCGTGGGGAACAACGTCATTTTTTCCAATAACGGCACGCTCGCCGGGCACGTGGAAGTCGGCGACCACGCGATCATCGGCGGGCTCACCGCGATCCATCAATTCTGCCGCATCGGTGCCTATGCGCTGACCGGCGGCTGCTCGAAAATCGTCCAGGACGTCCCGCCTTTCACGATCGCCGACGGCAACCCGGCCAAAGTGCGCAGCTACAACAAAGTCGCCCTCGAACGCCACGGCTTCTCCGAGGAATCGCACCGCGGGATCAAGGAAGCCTACCGCCTGATCTATCGCTCCGCGCTCAATCTCCAGCAGGCCGTCGAGCAAATCCGCGCCGATCTGCCGGAGACGCCTGAACTCGCGCTCCTCGTGGCGTTTGTGACCAGCAGTCCGCGCGGAATCATCAAGTAACGCTTTGCCGCTTGCTCCGCCGCGCCGCGCCCGATAGCGATGCGGGCATGGGCGACCGAATCACGCATTTGCACGATGCCCGCGTCCTCGCGGTGCAGCCGCTGGTCACCGCGCGCGTCCGGGAACTGGCGGGGCTGGCGGGCGCGGGGAGCTTCGAGGAATTTTTTGACGCCACGATGCGCGCCTTGCTGGTCGAGAATCTGCGCGCCATCGGCGCCCATGAAGGCACCGTCTGGCTGCTCGACGAGACCCGCAGTTTCCTCGTCCCGCGTTTCAATAACGGCCCGCACGCGGCGAGTTTCGTCGGCAGTTACCGCCAGAGCCTGCGCTCGGGGATGATCAGCATGGTCGTCTCGACCGAGCAACCGATCTGCGAAAACGAGGTCCACCGAAACCAGCAACAGGACAGGACGCTGGACCGCGAACTCGGCCTGCTGACCTGCGCGATGCTGGCCACGCCGCTCTACTTTGGCGGCGAATTGCGCGGGGTGATCTCTGCGGTGCAACTCAAGCCCGCCGGTTTCGCCGTGCCGGAGCCGCCCGGTTTTACCCCGCATCATCTCGAGGCCCTGCAACTCACGGCCACCGTGCTCGCGCGCCTCGTCGAGCAGGAACTTTACACCCTCGCGCTCGGGTTGGAGGATTTCGCATGAAACCGTGGATCACTCCCGAGGAAGCCGGCGAAGCCATCCGTCGCGGGCGCGGGCGCGGCGTCCGGATCGCGGTTCTGGATAGCGGCATCGAGGCGAGTCATCCGGCGCTTGGCGGACTGCGCTTGATCGACGATCTGGCGGTGGTGGAAGATGGCAATAAACTGAAAGTCGTTCCCGGCGAAGGCCGCGACCTTTTCGGGCACGGCACCGCCGTCGCGGGGATCATCCACCAGGCGGCGCCGGAGGCGGAGATCGGCAGTATCCGCGTCCTCGGCGAAGCGCTTTCTTCGCGCACGGCGATCATCCTCGAAGGTGCCCGCCAGGCGATCGAGCGCGGCTATCACATTCTCAATTGCAGCCTCGGCTGCGGCATCCCCGAGCACGTCTTGAAATACAAGACGTGGGTCGACGAGGCGTATCTGCAGGGCGTCCACGTCGTCGCCGCCTGCAACAACACCGACTTCGGCCGACCTGAGTGGCCCGGATTTTTCACCTCCGTCCTGACCGTCAACATGGCCCGTGCCGACGATCGCCCGGAGATTTTCTACAAGCCCGGGCACCTCGTGGAGTTCGCCGCGCGCGGGGTCGATGTCGAGGTGCCGTGGTCCGGCGGCGGAATGAAAAAAGTAACCGGCAGCAGCTTTGCTGCGCCGCGGGTGGCGGGCCTGCTCGCCCGCCTGCTCAGCGAAGTGCCCAACCTCGACCCGCTCCAGGCGAAGACGCTCTTCCATCGGCTGGCTCTGCCGTGGACGCGCGAGATCATCGCCCCCAACGAACGTTAGTGCCGGATGTTTGCCGGCACCATCGCCAGCGTGAGTCTGGATTACACCAGTCGATTAATCAGAAGCACCCGTGGAAACTCGTCGATCACTTCGCCGTGGACGGCCACCAGCATGAGGGCGGCGTGACGTCCTTTGACAGCACGCTCGGAAGTCGGGCGGGCGCCCAGCCGATTTGGGTGCTCTACCTGCTGACAGACTCGGCGCAAAACACTCTTTATCCGCCGCTGAAGTAGCGGCGTCCTCCGGGCCACCGGGAGCAGTTTTCACCTGCTGCGGAGGCGCCAAACGCCCCCCTTGTGAAAAGTTTCACAAATTGCGCTTGCGAGTGCGCGGCGCGGTTCGCACACTTCCAGACACCGTGCATTCCATGCTGTTCAGCGTGCTTTTCTCAGCTCTTGCCTTCGGCCTCGCGGCCTGTCGGCCGCACATTACGAACCGCAATATCGACGCGCTTAATTCCCTCTACGAAACAGCCGAGAAAAGTGGGAAATCGATCACCATCAAGGAGGTCGAATCGGTGCTCGGCCACCCCATGAAAGTGGAGTCGTTTCCCATCGAAATGAAGACGACCAAGGAGTTGCCGGTGGTCCGTTATTATTACAAGCAGGAGGGGCAGACGGTGGAACTGCACTTCATCGAAAACAAACTGATCCGGCGGGTGCAGCATTTCGGCGTCCCGCTGATCCCGGAAACGGAAACGCGCAAAATGCTGCCGCGCACCGCCCAATAATCTCCGATGAACGTCCCGACCGAACTGCTGGCGAAAATTGACGAGGCGATCACGCATTATCCTGCGTCGAAACGCTCGGCCTCCCTGCCGCTGCTGCATCTGTGGCAGGAGCATTTCGGATTCGTCAGCGACGCAGCGGTCGCTTGGATCGCGGCCAAACTGGAGCTTCAGCCGATCAATATTCTCGAGTTGGTGACGTTTTATCCCATGTTCCGGCGGGCCGCGCCGGGGAGGCGTCACATCCGCGTCTGCCGCACACTCTCCTGCGCGATGGCCGGGAGTTATGAACTGCGCGACAAGATCGCGGAGGCGGCGGGGATCGACCTCAAGAAGTGGGAGGATGAAAGTGCGCATCACGCCAATGCCGGACACGGCAACCCAGTGGTGGTTTCGGCGGACGGGCAGTATTCGATCGAGTTTGTGGAATGTCTCGCGAGTTGCGGCAGCGCGCCGGTCGCGATGGTGGACGACCACTTTAAGGAAAACATCCGACTCGAAGACGCGGCCCAGTTGCTGAAACTCCGGCGCAGCGATGCGACGCTCCCGAAGATCAAGCCGCCGCATCCGCGGGAGAAGCGCCTCGTTTTCAAGAACATCGATCGCGAAGGCTGGACGAACGACCTCGACTGCTATGTGAAGGATGGCGGTTACGAGACGCTGAAAAAAGCGTTCGCGATGAAGCCGGAGGAGATCGTGGACGAAGTGAAGAAGTCGGGGCTGCGCGGACGCGGCGGCGCGGGTTTCCCGTGCGGCGTGAAGTGGGGCTTCATCAAACGCGGCGGGCCGAAGCCGACCTATCTCATCTGCAACGCGGACGAGTCGGAACCGGGCACGTTCAAGGACCGCTACATCATCCACCAGGACCCGCATCAACTCCTCGAAGGCATGATCATCTCGTGCTTCGCCGTCGATGCGCATCTCGCCTACATCTACATCCGCGGGGAGTTTCCCGAGGGCGCGCAGATTTTGGAAAAGGCGCTGGCGGAAGCGCGGGCGAAAGGTTTCCTCGGGAAGAACATCCTCGGTACCGGCTTCGATCTCGAGATTTACGTCCACCGCGGCGCGGGCGCTTACATCTGCGGCGAGGAGACCGGCCTCATCGAATCGCTCGAAGGCAAGCGCGCTTACCCGCGCATCAAGCCACCGTATTTCCCGGCCGTGCTCGGGCTGTATCAGTGCCCGACGATTGTGAACAACGTCGAGACGCTCTGCGACGTGAAGCACATCCTGGCGATGGGCGGCGGCGCGGAATACGCCAAGCTCGGCAAGTCAAACAACACCGGCACGCGCATCCTCTGCGTGAGTGGCGACGTGCAGAAGCCCGGCTATTACGAAGTGGAAGTCGGCAGCGTGACGATGGGCGAACTGATCCATGATATTTGCGGCGGCTTGAAGCCCGGCCGCACGCTCAAGGCGGTCATTCCCGGCGGGTCGTCGGCGAAGGTGCTGAAGGCCGGCGAGAAATACAAAATCAAGGACAAGGAAATCACCCTCGAAGACATCCCCATGGATTTCGATACCCTCGCGGCTGCGGGTTCGATGGCAGGTTCGGGCGGCGTGATCGTGATGGACGATTCGCGCGACATGGTCGCGACGCTCGCCAACATCAACGAATTTTACGCGCACGAATCATGCGGCCAATGCACGCCCTGCCGCGAAGGCGCGCTTTGGATGAAGAAGATCACACACCGTGTTCTGGCTGGCGGTGGGACGGAAAAAGATCCCGATCTGCTCAAGAACGTGGCCGATAACATCGCCGGCAAAACGATCTGCGCTTTTGGCGAAGCCTGCTCATGGCCGACGCAGTCGTTTGTGCTCAAGTTCCGCGACGAATTCACCGCCAAGGCGCACAAGGAAATGCCGCCGCCGATGCCGCCCGAATACACGGCGGAAGAACTGATCGAGAACGAGGTCATCCCGACCCTGCTTGATAAACGCACTGGTTCACCGCTCGCGCCCGCCGCCTCGAAATAATCCCTGATGAGCACCGAAACCGCCGCTCCAGTCCAAATGGTCAACGTCCAGATCGATGGCGTCTGGCTGCAATTTCCCAAAGGCACGCGGGTCATCGAAGCCTGCTCGCAGGCGCAGAAATTCATCCCGCGTTACTGCTACCATCCAAAGCTTTCTTCGCCGGGCAACTGCCGGATGTGCCTCGTCGAACTCGGCATGCCGAAGATGACGCCGGATCGCAAGCCGGTCATTGGCGCGGACGGCAAACCCGAACTCGCGTGGATTCCGCGGCCGCAGATCTCCTGCGCGCAGGACGTCGCCGAAGGCATGGGCATCCGCACGGAATCGCCGATGGTCAAAGAGTGCCGGCAGGGCGTGATGGAGTTCCTGCTCATCAATCACCCGCTCGATTGCCCGATCTGCGACCAGGCCGGCGAGTGCCGGTTGCAGGAGTTTTCCGTCGAATACGGCCAGGCGGAATCGCGTTTCCTCGAAAACAAAATCAAGAAGCCCAAGAACGTCGAACTCGGGCCGCGCGTCACGCTCGACGCCGAGCGCTGCATCCTCTGCACGCGTTGCATCCGTTTCATGAAGGAAGTGGCCGACGACGATGTGCTCGGGATCGTGGACCGCGGCAGCTACAACTCCATCGCCTGCCATCCGGACAAGGTCCTCGATAACAATTACTCGCTCAACACTGTCGATATCTGCCCGGTCGGCGCGCTGACC
>JBBQIZ010000108.1:0-14547 GCA_038325425.1 Chthoniobacterales bacterium | reverse complement strand
TGGAATCTCGGCAAGTCGCCGATCACCGCCGCGACCGCGCTCGCGCAGCGCGATGTGCCGGTGTTTGCCATCGGCGTCGGCAGCGAGACGTATCTGCCGGACGTGGAATTGCAGTCGGTGCTCGCGCCGACCTACGGCCTCGTGAACGAGCGGATCAGCGTGCTCTTCACCGTGCAAAATCACCTGCCGCGCGAGGTGAAGACGACGGTGAGTGTGGCCGGTCCGGGCGGCGCGAGCGCCACGAAAGCGGTGGTGCTGCCGCCGATGGGACAGGTGCAGGAGATGCTCGTTTTCACCCCGCAGGCGGAGGGCGAAGGCGACTACACGGTGCGGCTGCCGGTCGAACGCGAGGAGGTTTTTTCCGCGAACAACGAGCGCGCCTTTCACCTCGCGGTGCGCAAGGAAATCCTCAAGGTGCTGGTCGTCGATTCGCAGCCGCGCTGGGAGTTTCGCTATCTGCGCAATGCGCTCTCGCGCGATCCGGGCGTCGCGGTAAACACGGTGCTTTATCACCCGGAGATCGGCATGGGTGAGGGCGTCGGCTACCTCAAGGAATTCCCGGCGAAGCGCGAGGATCTGCAGGGCTACGACGTGATTTTTCTCGGTGATGTCGGCCTCGGCGGCGGCATGCTCACGCCGGAGAATGCGACGATGATCAAGGGCCTCGTCGAGCAGCAGGCGAGCGGGCTGGTGTTTCTGCCGGGCGCGCTCGGGCGGGGCAAATCGTGGGCCGATTCCGCGCTCGCGGATTTGCTGCCGGTCGAGACAGATTTTGTGAAGGGCACGGGTTTCGCGAGCGGCGCGGAAGCAAGGCTGGAGCTGACTTTCCGCGGACGCGACCACTGGCTGACGATGCTCGCGACGGACCCGGCGGCGAACCAGGCGGTGTGGCGCGGGCTGCCGGGATTTTATTGGTATGCGCCGGTGGTGCGCGCGAAGCCGGGCGCGGAGGTGCTCGCGGTGCACGAGGCGGCGCGAAATCAATTCGGGCGCATCCCGCTGCTCGTCACGCGCGCGGCGGGCAACGGCAAGGTGCTCTTTATGGGCACGGACTCGGCGTGGCGCTGGCGCAAGGGTGTCGAGGACACCTATCACTACCGGTTCTGGGGGCAGGTGGTGCGCTGGATGGCGCATCAGCGACATCTCTCGCAGGACGAAGGCATCCGCTTTTTCTACACGCCGGAAGCGCCGAAGCGCGGCGCCAAGGTGCGGCTGAATGCGACGGTGCTCGACAAGCTCGGCATCCCGGTGGGCGCGGGGAAAGTGGCGGTGACGCTGACCGCGCCGAGCGGCACGAGCGAGACGATCGAACTGACGGCGGAGAACGCGGAGTGGGGCGTGTACGCGGGGCATTTCGTGCCGCGCGAAGGCGGGAAGTATGAGGTCGAGGTGAAAAGCGAGGCGGCGGGGCGGCAGTTGAAGACGCAGCTTTCGGTGACGGTGCCGACGCTCGAAGTGGTCGGGCGTCCGGCGAAGCTGGACGTGCTGCGCGAGATTGCGGCGCTGACTTCGGGGAAGAGTGGAGGGCCGGCGGACCTCGCGCAGATCGTCACCGGGCTGAGCCTCCTGCCGGAGCGGAAGCCGGAGGAGCAGCGTTTCCGGCTGTGGTGTGATCCGTGGTGGTGCGCGGCGCTGCTGGGGCTCTTTACCGCGTACTGGATTGGGCGGAAGATGGGAGGGCTGACGTGAGGGCGAACGGATTTTACCGCAGAGAACGCGGAGACGCAGAGGGCCGCAGAGGAAGAAGAGGAGTGGGTGCTCGGCGCCCTAAAAATCATCTCTCTGCGGCTCACTGCGTCTCCGCGTCCTCTGCGGTTGAGCCGGATCGCGCATGCGGCCAAATGAAACGTCGCTGTCGCCCGTTTTCTTGGGGCTGTTTACCGCGTAATGGATTGGGCGGAAGATGGGAGGGCTGACGTGAGGGCGAACGGATTTTACAGCAGAGAACGCGGAGGAGCAGAGGGCCGCAGAGGGAGAAGCGGAGGTAGTACGCGTCCGAAAAATCAATCTCTCTGCGGCTCTCTGCGTCTCCGCGTCCTCTGCGGTTGAGCCGGATCGCGCAAGCGGCCAAATGAAACGTCGCTGTCGCCCGTTTTCTCGATAAGCTCCGCCTCGCCATGAACGCGTTCACTCTGCCGGATTCACTGGTCTCGCAACTCCGCGCCTACGAGGGGCGATTGCGCAGCATGGAGACGCTCGCCACGGTCGCGGGCGCGGTCGTCGGTCTCTGCGCCACGTTTGTGCTGCTCTTCGTTTTTGACCGGTTCGTCGATACGCCGCGCTGGGCGCGGGCGGTGCTCACGTTGAGCAGTGGCGCGCTCGCGGCGCGGCTGGCGCAGGCGTGGGCGGCGCATTGGCTGTGGAATCGCCGCGGGCCGGCGCAGTTGGCGAAGCTGCTCCAGCGCCATTTCAAGACACTCGGCGATCGGTTGCAGGGCGTGATCGAACTCACCGAGACGAAGGATCTGCCGCCGAATATTTCGCCGGCGCTGTTGCGCGCGGCGATCCGGCAGGTCGCGGAGGAATCGGATCGTTTCGATTTTGCCGACGCGGTGCCGGTGCGTCCCGCGCGGCGCTGGGCGCTGGCGGCGGGCGTGCTCGCGGCGCTGGCAGCGGCGCCGTTCGTTTTGGCGCCGCAGGCGGCGACGAATGCGCTCGCGCGCTGGCTGCAGCCGTGGGCGCAGATTGACCGCTACACTTTTGCCAGTCTGGAGTCGCTGCCCAATGAACTCGTGGTGCCGCATGGCGAGGCGTTCGAGATCGCGTGCGGGATCAAGGCGGATTCGGTGTGGAAACCGGACACGGCGACGGCGTGGTTGAATCGGAACGAGCCACAGCAGGCGAAACTCGACGGGGGACGTGCGGTGTTTCAACTCGCGGGGCAAATGCAGAACGGCACGCTGACGATTCGCGTCGGCGACGCGACGCGTGACGTCGCCATCCGTCCGCTGCATCGGCCGGAGATGAAGGAACTTGCGGCGCGCGTGGAGCTACCGGCGTATCTCGGATACCCCGCGGCGACGCAGCCGATCCAGGGGAGCAGCGTGGAATTTCTCGAAGGCAGCCGCGTGAGTTTCGCGGGCAAGACGAGCCGGGCATTGCGCGAGGCGGCGATGAAGGCGAGCGGCGCGGAACCGGCGGCGACGGTGCAGGGCGGGACGTTTGTCACGCCGTCGAAGGCGGTCGCGGAGATCGGCGCGGAGACGAGCTTTCGCTGGGCGGACACCCACGGGCTCACGCCGGCGCAGCCCTACATGCTTAAGGTCAGCACGACGAAGGACGCCGATCCGCGTGTCGAGTTGCAGGGCATCGAACAGGAAATCGCGATTTTGCCGAATGAAGTGCTGAAGCTGACCGTGGCTTCGAGCGATGATTTCGGGCTGAAGGAAGCGTGGCTTGGCTGGACGGTTCGCACCTTGGGCGACAAAAAAACGACGGCGGGAAAAAAAGGGGAAGCGGCGCGCACGGCGGGAGCGCAGACGCAGAAGGATTTGGTCAGCGAGACGCAATTTTCCCCGGCGCTGGCGAAGATTCCCGAGGACAGCGTGATCGAGCTGGCGGCTTACGCGCAGGATTATTTCCCCGATCGCAAGCCAGTCGAATCGTGGCGGCACACCGTCTATGTGCTCAGCCCGGCGAAACACGCGGAGCGCATTCGTGAACGGATGGATCGAGTGCTGAAGCAGCTCGACGAGCGCATTCGTGATGAGGAGCGCCAGATGGAGGAGACGCGGGCGATCGCGGAAAACAAACCGGAGTTGGGCTTGGAAAAGACCGGCGAAAACGTGAAGCGCGTGGAAGCGGGTGAGCGGGCGAACGAGGCGGGGTTGCAAAAGATGACCGGGGAAATGAAAGACGTGTTGAAGGATGCGCTGCGGAACAAAGAAGTCCCCGAGGGCACCGTCGCCGACTGGAAGCAACTCACCGAGCAGCTCGAGCAGCAGGCGAATCCGCCGATGCAGCAGGCGGCGGAAAGTCTGCAGCAGGCCGCGCAGCAGGCGGCGCAACGTGAACCGCAACTGACGAAGGCGCAGCAACAGCAGCAGCAGGCACTCGACGCGATGCGGGACGCGGCGAAGAAGATGAACACGACGAACGAGAATCTTTATGCGCGCAATTTCTACAACCGGATGCGCGCCGCGGCCGCGGCGGAGCACAAAATATCCGAGGGGCTGAAAGGTCTGGCGCGCGAAACCGCGGGCCTGACGCCGGAGGAAATCGCGCCGCCGAAGCTGCGGGAGTTCACCGCGACCGCGGATCGGCAGACCGCGAATACGAAAGACGTGGATCGCATCGCGAACGACATGGCGGATTTTGTGAAGCGCGTGCCGAACGAAAAATATCAGGCCGTGCAAAAGGAGATGCTGGAAAAAAAGGTGGTCGCCGAACTGACGGAACTCGCGGGTTTCGTCCGGCAGAATCTGGGACTCAAGTCGGTAGGCCGGGCGCGACAGTGGGGAGTGCAACTCGACGAGTGGGCGTCGATGCTGCAGAGCGAATGCAAGAGCCAGGGCGGCGGCGGGGAGATGGACCCGGAGATCATGGAGTTCATGATCTCGATGGTCCGCGCGGCGGTGGCGCAGGATGGCGTGCGCGAGCAGACGCAGATGGTGGAGGAGAAGAAGGCCGACGCGGCGCGGCACGTGGAAGACGCCCGCAAACTCGCCGCGCAGCAGGACGAAGTGCGCGGGCAACTCGGCGCATTGTTGAAGAAGATTCTCTTCGACGGGTTGCAACCTTCGCTGACCGATCCGCTGGCCGCGGTGCAGCCGGCGCCGTCGAAGTTCGCGGACTTCCAGCCGGTGATCGAAAAGACGCTCGAACTGGCGGGTGAAGTGGCCGCGGATTTGCGGCGTCCGAAGACCGACGCCGAGGTACTGGCCACGCAGGGGGCGATCATCGAACTGCTCGTGCCGCCGGACAAAAAAGGCGGGAAGGGGAACCCGAAAATGCAGCAAATGATGCAGCAGATGATGGCCCAGGCGACGCAGTCGAAAAGCGGTGGCGGGAACAGCGGACGATTCGACAACAGTTTCATCGGCGACGTGGCGCAGGGCGCGGCGGTCACGGACACGACGGGCGCGCGGCGTGTGGAGAAGGCGGGCGGCGCGGCGAGCGCGGGCGAATGGCCGGAGGAATTCCGCGACCAGTTGCAGGCGTATTTTCAGCAACTCGAAGCAACGAAGTGAAAGCAAGAGCTCCGCGCCCAGGGACCGGCCGAGCAAGTTCGCTTCGGCGAGACGAAGAAGCCAGCACCCGGGACGGGCGCGTTCCTCGGAGCTTCAGTGCCGCGCGCGTGCGGATTCTTCACGCTTTGGCGATGGTGGTCGGTGCCTCCTTGCACGCGCAGGTGCCCCTCACGGAGGTGAATCTCTTCGGGGATGATTTTCCGTCCGCGGAGGTCCGGCGCGTCCCGGCGAAAGAGCCTGCGCCGCCCGCCGCTCCCGCGCCTGACCAGCAAACGCTGCTTTTTCACCATGGTCGTCAGCTCCGCGGTGAGCTCGAGCAACTGACGAAAGACGAGGTGGTCTGGCGGCGGAAGGATGCGAGTGACGTGTTGCGTTTTCCGCGCGCGGAGGTTCGGCGGGTGGTGCTCGGCTCGGTCGACCCCATGACCAATCCGTTCGGGATGAACGTCGAGTATGCCGCGGCCAAGGGCGTGGCAATGCCCCTGCTGGCTACGGTCAAGCTGCCCGGCAGCGACTGGCTGCGAGGAGCGTTGACGAGTGCGGACGGGGATAGCTTTTCACTGGCGATGAAGGGGGGCACGCCGCTGACGCTGGCGCGTGGACAAGTCGAATGGCTGCACTTCGATGCCAAGCCGGCGCCGGTTTCCGGGCTCGGCGTGGGACCACTGGCGCTGGAAGGCTGGCTGACCGGCGGCACGCCACGGATCGAGTCGAAAGACGGCACGCTGACCCTCCACGGCGCGCTGTGGATCGGCCGGGCGCTGGCCGCGCCGCAGCGTTTCGAGGTGGCTTTTGAAGTGCCGGCGGAGGGCGAAGATGACCTGCGGCTCTGGCTGCAACCTTTCACGCCGCGACCGAATTCCTATGGCACTGGCACCATCCAATTTGTTTTCGGGCGGCAGAAACTGAAGTGGCTCGTCTATCACGACAGCACCAAACCCACCGAAGTGGCGCTGCCCGCGGAGACGCAGGCGGAAACGGGGCCGGTGCGTTACCGGGTGCTTTACGATGGCCCGGAGCAGCGCGTGATTTTGCTGCGCAACGGGCGGGAGCTCGGCAAATTTTCGCTCAAGCCGAAGTTGGAAAAAGCGGGGGCGAACCAGTTGCGGACACCGCGGGGATTCTGTTTCGACCGCGAATCCCGGAACGAAAAGACACCACTGCAATTCCGGCAGCTGAGCGTGCGGCCTTGGGACGGCGCGCTGCCGGAAACGACCGCGGCGGGGTCCGCGAATCAGGATCGGCTGTCCGCGCCGGAGCTGCCGGGCGTTGCCGGGCGACTCGAAAAGGTGCGGGAAACGGAGCTGGTTTTCGGCGGAAAAACCGTGCCGCTCGGGCCGGACACTTTCGTGCAATTTCCGCAGACGCCAACGGAGTTGGCCGAAGCCGAGGCGTTGCTTTCGTTCGGAGAGCAAGGCGAAGTCAGCCTTGCGGAGTTGCAGATCGGCGACGGCAAGGTGCGCGGACGGTCGGTCTTTGCGCCTGCGCTGGAGCTGGCAACCGGTTCGTTGCAAGCGATCGCCTTTGCGCCCCGCGAGATGGCGCCGCCCGCGGGAGATTTGCTCGTCTTCAAGAATGGCGATGAGCTCTCGGGAGCGCTGGTCAGCGCGACCACGGGCCGCCCGCTGCGGTGGCGGCTGGCCAGTGGCAGCGAGATCGAATTCCAGACCGACCGGATCGCCGGGGTGCGCCTGACGAGCAGCGCTCAGGCGCCTCTCGCCGGGATGGTGGAACTCCGCTCCGGCGAACGTCTCCGCGGCGCCACGGTGGCGTTCGATGAGCAGCAAGTCCGCTGGCAGCATCCGCTGCTCGGGGAGCTGATTTTAAACCGGAACGCATTGTGGCGGCTCTATCCCACGGCCGGAAAATCGCCGCGGGACGGTGGTCAGGAGCCCGAACGCTGGCTGCGCGACATGGCGAAGGCCAAACGGATGATGAACTACAGCCGCGTGCGGTCGCAAAGCGATGTCTGGCTGGCGCTGGATGGCCGGTTCATCCTGCGTCCGAGCGAGAACAGCAGCGGCGAGCAGACGCTCGGACCGGCGTGCGAATTGAGCGCGGACCTCGACCGCTTCGAGCTGCGGCTCGGCTTCGCTTCACCCAGCCATAATCCCGGCACGCTGCACCTCGGTCTGGTCGCGCCCGACGGAGGCGGCGTCTCGATCAATTTGTCCTCCTACTACATTTATCTCTATGTCCGAAAATCGAAGTCCGGCATGGAGCAAATCAACCGCGAACTGACGATCCGGGACAAGATCGGCGAAAGTGCGCGGATGCTGAACCTGCGGGCGTTTGTCAACCGGCCGGCCGGGACGATCGACCTCTTCCTCAATGGTCACTACCTCGGGCGGATCGGACAGACGGCGGCGGAACGCGTGCCGGGCATCGGCCGCAGCATCACGATGGATATTTATTCCTCCAGTCGCGCGCCCGTTCTTTTCTCCGAAGTATCGATCACGCCGTGGAGCGGGGAACTGCCGCGGTTCGGCGTCGATGCGCCGATGACGGTGCTGGCCAATGGCGACGTGGCGACGGGCGCACCGGCTGCCTTGCGCGACGGTCGCTGGCACTTGGAAAGCGAGATCGGACCGCTCGACTTGCCGGCCGAAAAAGTGCAGGCGGTGGAATTTGGCGGCGAAATGCAGCCGGTCAGCGCGGCCGGGAGGGTGCGGCTGGTGGATGGCAGCGCGCTGCTCGTGACTGGCTTTGCATGGAAGGACGGGGCGTTGACCGCGCAGCACGCGACGCTCGGCGAACTGCGGATTCCGGGCCATGCGGTGAGCGAACTGATCTACGATCCTGCACCGGCGCGTCCGCCGATGCTCGTGGATCCAAAGAACGTTGCCCGGAAGGGGAACGACGCCCCGGAAATACTTCTCCCATGAAGCTACTCTCGCTGACCTCCCTGGCCCGCGCGGCCGCCGTCTTTCTCTTGATGCTGGCCACGCCGGCACGGGCGCAGGACCTGAATGTCTATCGCGGCACGCAGGTCGCGCCGGAGGTCGAGCGGATCTACGAGCGCGGTTTGCAGTATTTGGTCGCTGCGCAGAATGAAGAAGGTTCCTACGCGGGCAACTACGGGAGCGAACCGGCGACGGCGGCGATGGCGATGATGGCGATGTTCGCCCACGGCGAAGATCCAAACCACGGGCCGTTTGCGAAATCGATCAAACGCAGCCTCGAGTTCATCCTCAAAAACGTGGACGAGAAAACCGGCTACATCGGCCGGTCGATGTACAACCACGGGTTCGGCACGCTCGGACTGGCGGAAGCTTACGGGGCGGTGCAGGACGAGCGGATCGGCCCGGCGCTGAAGCGCGCGACCGAACTCATCCTCACGTCGCAGGAGAAAAATCGGTTCAAGGCGTGGCGCTACGGCCCAGATTCGCAGGATGCGGATTCGTCGGTCAGCGCGGCGTGTTTCGTCGCCCTGATCGCGGCGCGCAATGCCGGCCTGCGCGTGCCGGATAATGCGATCGACGGCGCGCTGAAATTTTTCACCGACTGCCAGAATCCGGCGAGCGGCGGCATCGGGTACACACCCGGCTCCGGTTCGCACGGGGGCAACGCGACGACGGCGATCGGCGTGGCGGCCTTTGCCTACGCGCGTCGCAAGGATCAGCCGACGTTTCTCAAAGCCTTTGCGGCACTGAAAAAAACGGCCACCGAGAGCGGCGGGAGTTATCCCTTTTACGGCGAATATTATGCGTCGCAGGCACTGTTTCAGAGCGACGTGAAGGAATGGGAAAAGTGGCACGATGCGCGCGTCCAGCAGCTCATCGAATCCCAGAACGAAGACGGAAGCTGGGAGGGCAGCCTGGGCTCACCGCTCTCGACTTCGTTCGGCCTGCTCTCGGTCGCGCTGACCTACCGCTACCTGCCGATCTACGAACGATGAAGGCGCGCGTCCGGGCCTTCTTCTCGGCGGTCATTGGCGTGGCGTTGCTCGCGCCCGGCAGGGCGGAGGTGGTGGTCCGGGGCGGTGTGGTGCTGAATGGCAACGTCGTGATCGGGCCCGCCGGCGCGGCCGAAACCAAGCCGTCGGCACCCGACCCGACCGGCCCGCAGGTGCTCGATTTCATGACCGGCGAGCGGTTGCACGGCACGCTCGAGGCGCTCGATTTCGCGGGCGGACGGCTCATCTGGCGCCGGCCCGATGCCGTGGGGCCGCTCGTCATTCCGCTCACCCAAATCAGCGGGCTGCGCACCGAGGCGACTCCGGCGGCGGAAGTGACGCCGCAGGCGACGATCAAGTTCACCGGCGGCGACTGGCTGGCCGCGGAAGTGACCGCGATCCAGGGTGACAAGATTCAACTGCGGCTCCGCGATGGCACCCGGCTGACCACGGATCGCGCGCACGTGGAATGGATCTATTTTTCCAAAAGCGCCGCCGCTGAATGCTACGACGGCCCGACGAGCCTGGCGGGCTGGAACTCCGTGGGCGCCTGGACCTATCGCGACGGTGCGCTGCGGGCCACGGCGCCGGCCCCGATCGCCCGCATGTTTGCGGCGCTCCCGGATCGGGTGGAATACCGGCTGACGGTGGACCAGGGCGAACTCGTGAACGCCTTCACCCTCGCGCTGCACGGCCGCCATCCGCTGGGCGGGCTCGGTCGCGGCGGCGTGCAAATCATGGTGCGCGCCAGTTCGCTGCAGCTCCGGGCGAGCGTGGACGGCAACTTCAAGACGGTGCAGGTGGATCTCACCAAACTGCTGGGCGAGCCCGGGGCGCGGGCGAAGGAGCCGATGCGGTTCCGCGTCTTCGAGGACTTCACCGGCGGGCGCCTGCTGGTTTACATCAATGAACAGAAGGCCGCGGAGTGGACGATCGACAAAGGTGAGCCGGGTGGAAACGGCGGCGGCTGGCAGTTTCAGCCGACGAGCTGGAGCGGTGAAAAGGAACAATCGCTCACGAACATCAAAGTGCTCCCGTGGGATGGCCGCGAGCCGGACGAAGAAGCACCGACGGCGGATTACGCGACGCTGGTCGGCGGTGCCCTCAAGACGGGTCAGGTCGCGAGCTGGAACGGTCGGACGCTGAAGCTCGGGGCCTTCACCGTGCGGCGCGACGAACTTGTCATGCTGCGGTTCCGCCGCCCGGAGAATCCGCCCGACGACGCGGCGCCTATCGCCCAGGTGCGGCTCCACGGCGGCGGGGAATTCGATGCGACCGGCCTCGGATGGCGGGAGGGAAAGCTGCTGATTCGGACGAATTTCGGCGGGGAAGTCGCGCTCGCTCCGGCCGCGGTGGGGGGACTGGATTTTCCGCGTCTGGAAACGCTGGCACCGGAAACCGATGTGCTGGTATTCCGAAACGGCGATCGCTTGCGCGGCGTACTCGCCGCGGCGGACGGGGCTGGCCGGCTGAGTTGGCGGCCAGCGCCGTCCGATGCGCCCGTGGAGCTCGTCCCGGGCAACTTCACCAGCCTGCTCTTCGCGGCGCGCCCGCCCGGCCTGCCGGGCAGCATGGTCGCCCGGTTCCGCAATGGCGATTGGATCGGCGGGACATTCCTTGCGCTCGATGGCGGGCAACTCGTGATCGAGACCGCGGACGCGGGCCAGATCCGCATGCCGCGCGCGCTGGTCAAGGCGCTCTATTTCGGAGGCGATGCCCCGCCCGCGGTGTCGGACGGAGCTTCGGATCACGAAATCTGGGAGCGCGGTCTTCCCGGCAACGCCGGCACGTCCCCGAAACCGGCCGAGGTCGCCAGCCCGTGGGTTTATGCGGCGGGCGCCTTCACGCCGGCGCCGCCCCAGCGGGCCGATTCGGCGAACCGCGGCCGCGGGCTCCAGTTGGGGCGGACGTTCGAAACACTCGCCCCGCGCGTCGAGATGAATTTCACCGTGACCGCGGAGCAGGGACCGATCTTTTTTACCGCCCAACTTTTCTCCGACCCGGTCGGAATCGTCGCCCTTCTGATCAAGGAGCCGGGCAATCGGGGTTACATGATGCATGTCAGCACCGTGGGCCTGTCGATTTACGATATGAGCCCGCGCGCTGGCGGGCGGGGGATCGTCCAGCAGCATTTTCCGTTTGGCGAGACCGTCAAACGCGACGCGCGCGAACGCCAGTTGCAGATCCTCGCGGATCGGACGACCGGGCGCATGACGGTCCTCGTGGACGGAGTGGTGACCGCGCGGATGGTGCCCAAGCCCGCCGATAGCCCGCGGCAACTCGGGCGTGGGGTGACCCTTGCCCCGCAGTCCAGTCCGGCCGCCACTTTCTCGAATCTCTGGATCGGCCCGTGGAATGGCCGGGTGCCCGACACCGGCGCGGGCGGGCCGTCGGCCATCGTGGCGCTGGCCAATGGCGACGAAGTCGAGGGCGCTGTGGAAATGGGGACGCCGACCTTGCTGAAGATCGCGTCGGAAGTTGGCGACCTGGAATTGCCAATCGAGCGGGTGACGATGGTGGATTTTGGCGGTTCACCCGTGACGCGCGGAGCTGGCGCGCGTCTCCATCTGGCTGGCCAGGGCGCATTGACGGTCAGCGCGTGGCGGATCGAAAAGGAGTCGCTGATTTGCCGCAGCGAGATCGCCGGAGAATTGACGCTGCCTCTCACCGCCGTGCAGGAGATCGTTTTTGCTCCACCGCCCGCCACCGCCGCCGCTCACTGACGAGCGCACACCTCGCGCAGAACCTTTTCCCGCGACCGCAGTTCAACCTCCAAAGCTCTCACTCCCATGAACCGTCCCCCGTTTCCTGCCCCGCAAAATCTCCACGCCGCGCTGAATCGCCGCCGCTTTCTCGCCGGTTGCGGACTGAGCCTTGCGGCCCTCGCCGTTCCCGGCGCTTTCGCGGAGGAATTGCTGCGCACTCCCCGCCAGACCGAAGGGCCCTTTTATCCCGACCACCTGCCGCTCGACACCGACAACGACCTGGTCGTCCTCAATGACGCGCTCACCCCTGCCGTCGGCGAGGTGACCTACCTCAGCGGGCGGATCCTCGACGCCCGCGGGGAGCCTCTCCGCGGCGCCCTCGTCGAAATCTGGCAGTGCGACGCCAGTGGCGCCTATCTGCACAGCCGCACCAGCAACGCCCTAAAGCGCGATGCCAATTTCCAAGGATTTGGCCGATTCCTGACTGGCTCGACCGGCGAATACCTGTTCCGCACGATCAAACCCGTGCCGTATCCCGGCCGCGCGCCGCACATTCACTACAAGATCAAGGCGCGCGGCAAAGAGCAACTGACCACGCAGTGCTACATCAAGGGCCACCCCGGCAATGAGCGGGACGGCATCTGGAGCCGGATGAAGGACGAGCGGGAGCGGGCGGCTCTGACCGTTGATTTCGCTCCGCTGCCTGGGGCAAAAGTCGGCGAACTGGCCGCCCGGTTTGATGTCGTACTCGGGATCACGCCGGAGGCGTAAGTGCCGCGAATCGCTCGCCATCGAGTGATTACCCCAAAAAAATTCAGCCCCCCGCAACCGAATGGTTGCGAAGGGCTGATGTTCCCCCCAGAACAATCTTCTAAATACGAGCGGAGTATGCGGGTGATTTCGGGGGCTCGCAACTAATTTTTAATCAATTTTAATAGCGGGCGTATTCCTACGAAGATTCAAACCCTTATTAAAGTTTCTACTTTTCAGACGCGTTGGAGCAGCAGGGTAAATTCGGAAATTTCCGCACCCGTCAGATCAGCGAACGCGGGTCGTTTTGGACGCGCTGCCGGCGACGATCCGCACCAGCAACTGGCTTAAAACGACGTTGGCCTCGACGGACGAACTCACCAATCGGACGTTTGCGTCGAGGCAGGCGTGGAGCGCGGTGCGCAGTTCTGGGAGCTGATACCGATGGGCGTGCGTGGCGGCGATCCCGAGGCTGTAGGCGTTGACCGTTCCGTCCTTTTTTCGCGGCAGATGCGCCGTCGCCGTGGGCGGCAGGCGGTCGAGGGTTTTGCCAAAAAAGAAGGGCTGAGCCGGGCGCTGGAGCTTGTGCCGATCCATCAGGTCCTTGACCACGAGCAGGTTACGCACGGTCGGGATGATTGCGACGATGAGGATGCCGATGGCCGTTTCGCCCTGGTAGAGGAGCTGGTCCAGCAACGTCAGGGAGCGGTTCAGGTCGCGCGCGGCGAGGGCGTTGCCCAGTTCGAAGATGACTCCGGCCCGGGAAAGCGACACCAGCTTGCGCACATCCTCGACCGTCACCGCCCGACGCGCCGCGCCGAGATACAGGTCGATCTTGTCGAGTTCGTTTTCGACGACCCGCCGGTCCCCGCCGGTCGAGAGCGTGAACAGTTCCAGCGCTTCGCCCGCGAGCCGCAAACCCCGTTCGCCTGCCCGGTCCACGGCGAGCGTCGAGGCTTCCTCCTCCCAGCCGCTCTTGCTCGCGTCCACCTTGTCGAAAACCTCGACTTTACCGAGTTTGGCCAGGCCTTTGTAAAAGGAGCGCCGCTTGTCCACGCCGATCGCGCTGAGCAGGAAGCGGGTCGATTCCGGCAGCCCCGTTTCGAGTGTCGCGGTGAGCTTTTCCAGCGCTTCGAGGACGGTCGCCGAGCGGCCCATCGGGTCATCGCCGAGAAAATTGGCGCTTTTCAGCCAGACGAGCTTCTCGCCGCCGAAAAAGGGAAAAGTGAGCAGCGCCTCGACCGTGGCGTGAATCCGGGACGCCGCGTCGTCGGCGTATTGCACCGCGCCATCGATGATGTCGCAGGCGAAGTCGCCGCCCCCGGCCGGAGTCATGCGCGCGGCGTGGTCGCGGGCGGCGCGTTTCACCTCGGATTCATCGGAGCCGACGACCGCGCAAAACTGCGCCGCGTTTTTGGTTTTGGCCGCCATCAGCCGAGGCGGGAGCGGGTTTCAGTCGGAAGCGGAGAGGCCATTGTTCTGCGTGGCGTAAGACTTAAACGCCACCTCCAGCGCCTCCAAGTTGATAAATCGCGCGGCGAACCCTTTGTTCAGCGCCGTCTCGATCCGGTTGCCCCTGGCCATCGCCTCGAGAAAGGCGTGAAAGCCTTTCTTGTCCGTGGCGGACAGAAAGCGGACGAGCCGTTCCGACTCGTGGTAGAAGACCGTGACCTGCATCGGGTCCTGGGGGTAACTCATCAGGCTCGTCAATTGCGCCAGCGGCAGGAACAGCGACGCGGGCACCGGGCGCGAAGTGGGCCGCGACGCGTAGCCACGGGCGCGATTGAAGGCCGAATAACAGATCACTGACGCGTATTCGGCATAACCTTCGTTCAGCCAGAGCGGCACGCCCGTGCCGTAAAACCGCTCGATGACCAGATGCGTGACCTCGTGGCCGAGGGTGTTGCCCTTGAACTTCACCTTGGGGTCGCGCTGGATGAAGAGCGAGCCTTGCGAATGCGCCCCGCCGGTCCACGGATCGAGCGCCCCGCGGCGCTGGAACGCCCCC
>JBBQIZ010000107.1:0-14552 GCA_038325425.1 Chthoniobacterales bacterium | reverse complement strand
CGTGGAGGTTCGAGTCCTCTCGTGAGCACCACCCCAAGCCGACCGGCTTGGGGTTTTTACTTTTCCGGCTTACGCGACGTTTGCCAACTGCGGACGCCGA
Organism: Chthoniobacterales bacterium; assembly: GCA_038325425.1. Taxonomy (GTDB): domain Bacteria; phylum Verrucomicrobiota; class Verrucomicrobiia; order Chthoniobacterales; family Chthoniobacteraceae; genus Chthoniobacter. The sequence goes on along the minus strand of JBBQIZ010000107.1, from coordinate 14,452 downwards.
TTGACGGCTTGGAAAATGGCGTGGCGCAAATCCGCATGGCTAACCGGTTTTCCGAGCACCAGATCCACGCCGGGCGGGCGGCCGCCTGCGGCCTGCATCTCGTCGCCGAAACCGGTGAGCAAAATGACCGGCGTCTCCGGTGAAATATTTTTGATCGCGGCAGCCAGCTGCGCGCCGTTCATGCCCGGCATCGATTGATCGGTGATGACGAGATCGAAGGAATCGCCGCGGAAAAGTTCGAGCGCTTCGTCACCGCGAAGCGCAATGGCGGTGGTGTGAAGGTCGCCTTGGAGGTGCTCGGCGAGCAGTTCGCAAATTACGTCCTGATCGTCCACGACGAGCACCCGAAGCGAGCGATCGATTTGATCAAGCTCGGGCGCCGGAGCGGCGGCTTGCATGGTCGTCACAGGGAAATGGATCGCGAACGTCGTGCCGACGCCTTTCTCACTGGCGATTTCGATCCGGCCGCCGTGGCGCTGGATAATGCCGTAAACGACGGAGAGACCGAGCCCGGTGCCTTGCTCACCTTTGGTCGTAAAGAACGGTTCGAGACAGCGCTCGCGCTCCTTTTCGGTCATGCCGATGCCGGTGTCCGTCACGGAAATGACAACGCCTTCGCACATCTCCTGAGTGGAGATGGCGATCGAACCGCCGACGGGCATGGCATCGACCGCGTTGAAAACGAGATTGGTCAGGACTTCGCGCAATTCCGCCGCATTGCCTGCGATGGGCGGCACTTCCGCAAGTTCGGTGCGCACTTCGATCTGCACACCCTCGGCCTGGCATTTGCCTTTCCACTTCGGCGAAGTGAGCGCCATCACCTGGGTAGCGATATGGTTCAGGTTTACGGGCACGCGAATCTCGTTGTTCTCAGCGGGTCGGTAGAATTCGCGGAGGCGGCTGACGACGTGGGTCGCATCGCGCGCCGCCGATACCATGTGGTCCAGATAAGCGACCTCGCGGGCGGTGCCATTCTGCCCGACCCAAGGATGCAGCAGTTCGCCGTAACCGAGCATCATGGTCAGCGCGTTGTTGAAATCGTGCGCGATGCCGCCGGCCATCATGCCGAGCGCTCGCAGCCGCTCCTGTTTGACGATGTGTTCCTGCGTCGATTGCAGCTCATGGAGAGCTTCCTCGAGCTGCGCGGTGCGCTCGCCGACCTGCTTTTCCAACTGCTCGTTGTGCCGCTGCATCTCGAGCCGCAGAAAGCGGTTTTCGATGAGGTTTTTGATGCGCAGCACCACCTCGGAATGGTCGAGCGGTTTGGTCAGGAAATCCTTGGCGCCGCCGGCCAGCGCCCGCCGTTTGGTCTCGACGGTGATATCGGCAGTCAGGATCAAAATGGGCAGATATTCTTCCCGACAGATCGCCGCCTGGAGCTGCTCGAGCACGGCGAACCCGTTCAGATACGGCATGTTCAAATCGAGCAGGACGATATCGGGCTCGAACTCCAGGAAGAGCGGGAGCGACTGGCGCGAATCGGTGGTCGTCTGCACCTGCGTGCAGCCGGAGAGGGCAAGGATGCGTTCGAGCAGCCGCACGTTGGCGGGCTCGTCGTCGATGATCAGAATTTTCGCCTGGCTCAGGTAATCTATTGGCATGGAGTCATCCCAGACACCCTCGCTCTGAGCGGCGTCCTTTTTTAAAAATGTGGGCGGCACAAGTGGTAGCATCTGCTATGCCTTTCGCACGGCGGAACTCAGCCGTAGATCCCGATCCATGACTTCACTCCCTACGCGCGAAAACAAGGGTCCGTTCGTGCAGGCCATGTTTTCAGCCATCGCGGGCCGGTATGACCTCGCCAATCATCTCCTGAGCGGTGGGCTGGATTTTTTTTGGCGTCGCCGTGCTGCGGGGATAATTCGCGCCTGGCAACCGGCCCGCATTCTCGATCTTGCGACCGGGAGCGGTGATCTGGCTCTCACGCTGCGTGCCGCCTGCCCAGGGACACTCGTCGTAGGGGCGGATTTTTGTCATCCCATGTTGCGCGTCGCACAGCGCAAGGGGCTGTCCGATCTCGTGACCGCGGATGGGCTCGCGCTGCCGTTCGCCGATGCGGCGTTCGATGTGGTCACGGTCGCCTTTGGTCTGCGCAACATGGCTTCCTGGCCGGGGGCGCTGGCGGAAATGAAGCGTGTCCTGCGACCGGGCGGACATTTGCTGATTCTCGATTTCTCGGTGCCGCACGCGCCGCTTGTTTGGTTTTACCGACCGTATCTCCACCACGTCCTGCCCCGGATCGCTGCCCTGCTGACCCGCGAAAAATCCGCCTACGACTATCTCGGCGACTCCATCGAGCAATTCCCACACGGTCCGCAGATGTGCGCGCTGCTCGCGGAGGCCGGACTGGAAGAACCGACCGCGCAGGCGCTCAGCGGAGGGATTGTCTCGCTCTACACGGCCGTCCGGCCCGGCTCAGGAAGTTGATTTTTTCCAGCCCGGCAGTTCGCTTAATTCGCGGGCGGCGCCGGCGGGACCGCTGCCGGGGTCGCTTCGGGTGCTGGGGCGGGAGGCGCGGGCGCTGCTTCGATGAGCGGCAATTGGAAAGCCGTCACATCAGGCTGGCTCGCCCCAAACGTGCCGCTCCGGCCTTCGACGGAAGCGTAGGTCAGCGAATCGGGCGTCTGCGCGCCGAAAATCAATTTGCCGGTGGCGGTGGCCGTTTTGAACGAAACCGTGATCTTGGGCTCCGCCATACCGTGTTCCGGCGCGGTCGCTCCGATCCAGCGCACGGCGCGCAATTTGGCGAGGGTATTGACCAGCGACTGCACGTTGGTCTGGTTCACCTGGCCGTCGCCCTTCACGAGCGTCCATTGCTTGTCCTTGTCGCGCTCCAGGGTCACCGTCGGCTGGCCTTCGCGGGCGATCTCGAGGGCGGTGATTTGATCGGCGGAATTTTCGTAGACGACGAGATCGTGCCACTGCCGCGGGTCGGTGAGCACGTGATCGAGGAGCGCTTTCGAGACGCTGACCACGAAGGGTTCGTCGTCCAGCTTGGCGTAAATTTTGTCGCCGTCCGCTCGCCCCAGCAGGACGCTGACAATGGGCTTTTCGCCCGATTGCGACTCTGCGGTATTTTCCGAAGCGTAGGAACTCAGCGTCACCTTCGCGGTCGGCTGATCGAGCCCGTATTTCGGCAACTCCGTCGCCACGTCGGCCACGAAATCCAAAACCTGCTGATTCTGCAATTCCGTGAGCAGACGCGCGGCGGCGACCTCATTGATCGCCTCGTCCTGATCACCCACTTTGCGCACCCATGACTCGCCCTTGCGTGCGAGCACAATCTTCTCGCCATCCTTCGGCTCGATGGTCATGCGATCCACGATGTCCGCCTCGACCCGCAGGAGATTGCGGTCGCGAACGTCATTTGGCGTGGCCGCGAGCAACGCCTCGATGGCTTTCGGTACGACGATCACGGAATTGCGGGTGGAAAGTTTCACGTAAAGCTTCTCCTTCTCCTTTTCCAAGGGCTGGCCGATCTGGAGGACGACGGGTTTCTTTTCGGACTCGGTCTTCAGCGTGACCGTGCCTCGGGGTTCCTGCAGGCCAAAAGCCGCGAGATTCGACGAATCGGCCACGAATGAATCCACCCGGGCATTAGTCGCCTGCGCGATGAGATCGCCGATCTTTTGATCATTGCCGCGCGCCTTGAAAGGTTTGGTCAGCGTCCAGTGGTCCGCCTTTTTCTCCAACTCGATTTCGCCCGCCGCCGTTTTCAGGGTCAGTTTTGCAACCTGGGTGCTGAGCACGTTGGTCAGCCGGTGATCGCGGAAGTCGTCCGCCTTTTTGGCCACCTGATTTTTCAGGTCATTGCTGATCATGTGAGCGACTCGCGAGTCTTCGAGTCGCACGTAAACTTTCCCTTCCACCGCGGCGTCCTTGCCAAAGAGCAACTCGATCGGCTTCTTCCCGCCGCTAAAGATCAAGCGGGTCTCCGGATTGCCGAGGCCAAATTCGCGGAGCGGATCTTTGTCTCCGTCCTTCTTTTCCGTGGGAATCGCGGCCTCGGATTTCAACACCTCGGCGGTGGTGAACAGTTGATTGATCGCCGTCGAATCCGCGCGGTCCTGGACCGGTTTCTCCATAAACCAGAGGCCGTCCTTCTTCTCCAACTCGATCTTGGTGTCGTTCGTTTTGAGGACGATTTTATCGATCTCATCGCGGTCGAACTGCACCACGCGTCCGGCGCGTTCCGCGGCCTGCTCCGAGGACGGCAGTTTGCTTTCGTAGAAGTGGATGAACGCGAAGATCGCGCCGGCCAAGACGAGGAGAAGAAGGGTGTTCTTGAGTTTCATGGCGGAGAAAAAGGGGAATCAGGCGCGGCGTTGCCACCAATTGAGGATGCCGAAGAGGACGACGATGCCCGGCAGAATGCCCATCACGGCCAGGGCGAGGTCGCTGAGTTGTTTCTCGTTCAGACTGAGGGTGACGTTCTTCTTTTCCTTGGGGGCGATGCCGATCACGTCCTCGCGATCGAGCAGCCAGTTCAGCGCGCTGATCGTGAAGTCGGCGGACAGGCCTTCCGATTGGCGATAGGCGTTGTTGCTCAGCAACTCGGCGTTGCCCACGACGACCAGTCGCGAGCTATCCACCTTTACCCGTTCATCCGCGATGCCGCCTTTTTCCACCGCGGCGGCGAGCGTGAGCGGGCCCACGTGATCCTTCTTCGGATCGAAAAAGACCTGCTTCTCATCGCCCCCGGTGATGTCGGTTTCGCCCCAGAATCCTTCGCCGGATTGGATGAGCGAAAAGACCTTTGTCTTCTGCATGGCTTGCTGCGCTTCGTCGGGCCGGAGCGATTGCGTGGCGCCCAGGAATTGTTTGCTCAGACCGGACAAGTCCTTGGTGATCTTCGTCCCGCTATTCGTCACGACGAACGTCAGATTTGGAACCACGCCGCTGACCAATTGCGGTTTGCCCTGGTCGTCATATTGCAAAAACGTGCCGACCTTGGTCACGCGATCGGCTTGCGGGACGATGCCCTGCTCGGCGATGAACGCGGACAGGCGGGGCGTTTGCGCGAACGGATTGAGCAGGACAAAAATGCGGCCGTTTTTCTGCCAGAAATCGGTCAGCAGCTTGAGCTCGAGTTCCGAGAAGTCATACTTCGGCCCATTGATGATCAGGGTGCGGGCGTCCTCGGGCACGCTGTTGATGTTCAGCAGGTTCAGCGGTGCGATCTGGATGTTTTGGCGCTTGAGGCTTTCGTTGAAAATCTTCAGCTCCTCCGATTTCAGGTCGGGTTCGCCGTGGCCGCTGATGAAGTAAACCTTGTTGGGTTTGCCTTCGGTCAGCTCCAGCAGCGCACTGGTGATCGCGGCTTCGCCCTTGAAGGCCGTGAGGCGCGGCTGCGTCTGGCCGGCCATCATCGAGAGTTGGTCGGGCATTTCGAAGTCGGCCATGTCCGCCGCGTTCACGAACTTGCTCTTCCCGTCGATGTCCAGGATCAGGATGTTCTCGTTCGCGCCGAATTTGTATTTCGTCTGCAGATCCTGGGCGCGGGCGAAATTGCGCGCCGGATCAACGATCTCCGTCTTGAATTTCTTGTTCGAGGCAAACTCGTATTCGCGCAGCAGCGCGATGACGTCCGGCGCGATCTCGGCGGCGCTGTAAAAGAAAATCACCGCCTTGACTGGCTTCTTCAGGTTCTTGAGCAGGTTCGTCGTCTGCGTGCTGAGCTGATACTTCTGGTCGCGGGAAAAGTCCCAGCGCTTGAAGTGCCGGAAGCTCATGTAGTTCAGCATCGCGACGATGCCGAGGAAGACGAGCGTCTGGAGGAGGACGTTCACGCCGATCTGGAAGCGCTGAATTTTCACGACTTTCGGCGCGGCTTCAGGAGTGGGGTTGGCCATGGAAGAAAAGAGTGGGCGAGGGTGGAGGAGGGGAGATCAGGCTTTCCACTTCCGATATTGGAAGACCTGGAGCGTGAGGAACATGATCAGCGCGGTCATCGAGAGATACCAAACGATCGGACGCGAATCGATCAGCCCTTTGGAGAAGTCCTGCATGTGCTGCACGGCGGAGATGTAGGAGAAGATGTCCTTGATCGCGGGGGCGGTGATGTTCATCACGTCCGGCAGAAAGCCGAGGAAGAGCAGGATGGTGATCGTGCTGAAGGAAATCGTCGCCGCATTGATCTGGTCCTTGGTCAGCGCCGAGGCGAGGCAGCCGATGGAAATGTAGAATCCGCCCATCAGCAGGAGCAGCAGATACGAGCCCCAATAGGCGCCTGCGGCATTCGCGGCCATGCGGCCGGTGATGTATTGGAACGCGGCAAACGAGCAGAGCGTCGGCATCCAGAGGATGCAGTAAAAGACGAGCACGCCGAAGAACTTGGCCAGCACGACCTGCCAGTCCGTGACCGGGGCGGTGGTCAGCGTCTCAAAAGTGCCCATCCGATATTCCTCGGAATAGGCGCGCATGGTGATGAGCGGAAAGCTGAGCACAAAGGGGAACCAGAACAGCGCCGGCATGAAGAACGCCTCCACGACGGTGATCTCGGTCGGGAAGCCGTTCAGGATCGAGACTTGGAAGTAGAAGTTGTACCCCGAGAGAAACAGGAAGTAGAACAGCACCACGTAGGCGATCGGGGAGTAGAAGAAGGACTTCACCTCGCGATTGAGGAGGGTCAGAAAGATTTTCATGGGTCAGTGGGAAAGGAGGCGGGTGGGAGGTTCTTACTCTTACTCTTACTCTTACTCTTACTCCTACTCCTACTCTTCCCTCCCGACGCGCACCCAGGAGACGAGTAAGAGTAAGAGGAGAATAAAGAGTCAGGAATTCAGCTGTCCGAGTGGGTCAACTCGACGAAGACATCTTCCAGCGTCGGCCGGCGGCGGGTGAGTTCCCGGATTTTCCAGCCCTTGCGGATCGCGAGGTTCATCACCTCTTCGCTCGGGTCGGTGTTGGCTTCGAGCTTGAGTTGGAAAAGGCTGCAGTCGCCATCCTGCTCGACGGTCACGTCCTTGACGCCCGGCACTTGGAGCAACGCTGCGGCGGCGTTGTCCGCGCCGACCTTCGCCTCGATGCGCATGCTGCCGGCCGTGCGCTGGTTCTTGAGCAAATTCTCCGCCGTATCGCTTGCGCGGATTTTGCCTTTGTGGATCACGATGACCCGCGAGCACATCATCTCCACCTCGGGCAGGATGTGCGTCGAGATCAGCACCGTGCGTTTGCCGCCGAGATTCTTGATCAGCTCGCGCACCTGCCGGATCTGGTTCGGGTCGAGGCCGATCGTCGGTTCGTCGAGGATCAGCAAATCGGGATCATGCACCAACGCATCCGCCAAGCCCACGCGCTGCCGATAGCCTTTGGAAAGCGAACCGATCAGCTTCCGCTCGACCTCGCGCAGGTTGCACAGCTCGATCACATCGCCCACGTTCGACTTCACCTTGCGCCCGGGCACGCCCTTCAGATTGGCCCGGTAGCGGAGGTATTCGCCGACCCGCAGATCGGTATAAAGCGGCGTATTCTCCGGCAGGTAACCGATGCGTTTGCGCGCTTCGATCGATTGCGAGAAGACATCGAACCCGGCGATCCGCGCGCTGCCGGAAGTCGCCGGCAGATAGCTCGTCAGAATCTTCATCGTCGTGCTTTTGCCCGCGCCGTTCGGCCCGAGGAAACCGACGATCTCCCCCTTCGCCACTTCGAAGGAGAGGTCGTCGATCGCGGTGATGCCCGCGTAGCGTTTGGTCAGGTTTTCGACTTTGATCATTGGGGAAAATGGTTTCTAGCGCGCGGTCAGCGTCACCGCCTGCAACTGGCGGGTCGTCTGCCCGCGAATGCGTCGGATGACGCCCACGGTGAAATCGACGACCGAGCCGGTATCGACTGGGGCCAGCAGATCTTCGACCTGCTTGGAGGAGGCGACTGGATAGCGCCCGAGCTGGTGAATGACAAGCCCCTGCTTCATCCCCGCGGCATCCGCCGGACTGCCCGCATCCACACCCGCGATCAGCACCCCCGAGCCCAGTTCCACGCCGAGCGTCTCGCTCAACTCCGGCGTCAGATCCTGCAACTGCAGGCCAAAGAACTTCTGCCCCCCGGTCGTCGCCACCTTCTTCGCCAGCTTCTGCCCGGCCGCGATCTTCTTAAACTCCTCCACCTTCTCCCGCACGATCTCGCCCGGAATCGCAAAGCCCAGCCCCTGCGTCGGCACCCCTTGCGGCGTAAAAGACATCTTCACCGAACTCACCCCCACGAGCTTCCCGCTCAGATCGACCAGCGGCCCGCCGCTATTCCCCGGATTGATCGCCGCGTCCGTCTGGATCAGGCTTTTGAACTCCACGTCGTTGATCGCCACCGTCCGGTTCTTCGCGCTGAGAATGCCCCGCGATACCGAACTGCCGTAACCCAGCGGATTGCCCAGCACGAGCACCGTCTGGCCGAGCAGGCTCGGCGAAAGATCCGCCAGATTGATGAACGGCAGTGGCTTGTCGGCGTCGATCTTCAGCAGCGCCAGGTCGCTCTCCGCCGAACCCGTGATGTAACGCGCCGTGTAAGTCTTGCCGTCATTCGTCGTCACCGAAATCTTCAGCTCCGCCGCCCGCTCGACCACATGTTCATTGGTCACGATGTAGCCCGAAGGATCGACGATGAACCCCGAGCCCAGGCTCTGCACCTTCTGCGAAAACACCCGCGGCCGGCGCATCGGCCCGCCGAAGAACTGATTGAACACCTCGTCGTAAGGATCGCGCACCGCCCGCTGCACCACCCGCTCCGTATTGATATTCACCACCGCCGGCATCGCCTTCGCCACCGCCTTCACCGAGGGCTCCGCCGCCGGTTCCGATTGAGCAAATGCACTCACCGGCACGAAGGCCGCGGCGAGCAGGACGAGGAACTTCGGGAGATGGGAAAACATGGGCGCGTGGGGCAGCTTGTGACAATCCCCTCCGGTTGGCGCTCAATTTTTTCCCGCCCCCGCCATCGCCCGCCCCCGAAGATTCCGCGTGCCCTGCGCCCGGTCCGCCGCATACACCTGCGCGATGCTCAAATTGCTCTTCCTCGGCGACATCATCGGTGAACCAGGCCGGCGCGCCGTCATCGACCTGGTCCCGCGCTGGCGCGACGAGCGCGGCCTCGACTTCGTCATCGTCAATGGCGAGAACGCCGCCAACGGTCGCGGCATCACCCCCAAGATCACCATCGACCTCCTGCGCTGCGGCATCGCCGTCATCACCACCGGCGACCACATCTGGGACCAAAAAGAAATCCTCCCCTTCATCGACACCGAGCCGCGCCTCCTCCGCCCGCTCAACTACCCGCCGAACACCCCCGGCGCCGGCACCATCATCCTCGACACCCCCAAGGGCAAAGTCGCCGTCATCAACGTCCAGTGCCGCACCTTCATGAACCCGCCCCTGGAAAATCCCTTCCTCGCCATGCAGGCCGAAGTCGCCCGCGTCCGCCAGGAAACCCCCATCATCTTCGTCGATGTCCACGGCGAAACGACCAGCGAAAAGATCGCCATGGGCCGCTTCCTCGACGGCCGCGTCAGCGCCGTCATCGGCACCCACACCCACACCCAGACCGCCGACGATCAGATCTTCCCCGGCGGCACCGCCTTCCTCTGCGACGCCGGCATGTGCGGCCCCGCCGAGAGCTGCCTCGGCCGCGAAATCGACCCCATCATCCAGCGCTTCCTCACCGGCCGGCCCATCGTCTTCCCCGTCGCCCGCGGCCCCGTCCGCCTCTGCGGCGCCCTCATCGAGATCGACGAAACCACCGGCCGCGCGACGAGCATCGAACGCATCTCCCACCTCTGCGAACCGCCCGCCCCCGCGCCCGCCCCGCTCCCCGCCCTATAAATCCGGCGGAATACTCGCCCGCACGTCGGCCAGCCGCGCCAGCGTCCCATGCTGCGCACACCAGTGCTCGATGTGTGCGTAGTCGAGCGCCGCGGCTTGGACCGCGAGGAGATTCCGCGCATCGTCGAGATCCTTGTTCCGCGCCCAGCGCAGCTTCTGAATCACCAAGTCTTCGGCCGCCGGGATGAACACCGTTTCCTGCATCGGAGGGACGAAGAGCGCAACGCGCCGGCGAAAAAGCTCCTGATGATGCGGATCGTCCGCGAGGTGAAATATCTCGACCCGGAACGTCGAACCCTCCACATCCGCGATCCAGCGATACGTCCCCGTGAGGATTTCCATCTGCGGCTGGGGATCGAGATGAAACGTCGGGGGAAAATGCTGCGCAATGCGCTCGATCGATGACATCGGAATCGCCACGACAAAATCCACGTCCATGGTCGTCCGCGGAAACGTGTGAGCAATGACCGCCAGCCCGCCCACCAGCACGTATTCCACTCCGCCCGCGATAATCGCGTGCAGCGTCGCCCGGGAGATTTCCGCGTCCGTCATCGCGGCACCCCGACTGGCCGGAAAATCTTCCATTCATTGCAGCGGCGCACCTTGGCGATGCGCTCCCGCGCCAGCCGCAATAGCTCTCCCTCATCCGCCTCCGGATATTGGGAATGGATGCCCGCATACATCATCGAATGCGCGAAAGGCGCGAGCTCGAAGGCCGCGCTGAGCCGCTCCTGCGGCGTCAGCGCGCGCGCCCGCAGGATTTCCTCCCGGTAGAGTTGATCGATCAGCGGCTGAAACTCGCTCATGGCCGCAAGGTAATGACGAGTGCCGTGCTTTGCACGACGAAACCTGCGGCGTCTTCAGCGCTCCGGCTTGCGCCGCACCCCGCGCGAAGGTCTGTCCTTTTTCCAATATTGCCGCGGCTCCTCGAAACAAATCCCCGGCAATCCTCGGCCAGTCGGAAGAGCTGCTTCCGCGCATCCTCGACGCCCTCGCCCGCCCCTCCGCGAGCCCACCTGCGTGCCCGGTATGCTCACCCGCGCTCCCGACATGCCCGCCTACGCGCCCGACATGCACACCTACGCGCCCGACATGCACACCGACGCGCCCGACATGCACACCTCCACCCCCGACGTGCCCACCTGCGCCCCTTACATTCCCACCTGAGCCCCAGATATGCTCACACGCGCGCTCGATATGCTCACCCGAGCGCGTGAGAATCCAATCGGTGCGCTGGAGATGTCTAATGAGGATGTGGAGATTCCGATGATGGCTCTAGAGACACCTTTCCGGGCTTTGGAATGGCCTCGACAGGCGTCTGGGGACGTGATGAACTCCCCCCTCAGAGGCCGCCCCGCTTCCTTTGCTCATGAATTCCACACCCGCTTCCGTCCCGCAGCTTTCCCTGAAGGATCAATGTTTCCTCCTCGGCCACGAACTCCGCATCGGCATCCTGCGGGAGCTGTGCAAGGGGCAGCCGCTGCCGGTCGGGGAACTCGCCCGGCGGGTCGGCTGCACCGGGAATGCCATGTCCAAGCAGATGGCGCTGATCGCAGAGACCCGCGTGGTGCAGCAGATTTACGGGCGGTTGTATGTGATGACCCCGCAGTATCTCCCGCCGCCCGGCGCGACGACGCTCGACCTCGGCCAGCTCCTACTCAAGCTCGCGCCGCCCGCCTGAGCGCCCCGACCCCGTGCCGCTCAGCGCTCCGGTCTCCGCCGCACCCCGCGCGAAGGGCTGTCCTTTTCCCAGTATTGGAGCGACTCCTCGAAACAATTCCCCGGCAAATCCTCGGCCAGCCGGACCACCTGCGCCCGCGCATCCTCGACGCTCTGATTGTAAGCCAGCGGCGCGATCTCCTTCAGGAAATACTCCAGCAGCGCCCCTGCCCGGATGGTGCTCAACTCCAGATCTCATTCCTCCGCGGCAAATCGCCGGATGGATTCGATGACCGCGGCTTGCTGTTCTCTGGGGAGGGGTTTCATGGGGCGGGGCGGGTCAGATTAACTGGTCGTAGGTGCCGTGCGAGCCAATCCAAAACCAGAGGACGCCGTCAGCATGATCGTAGCCGAGGGCGCGATAGCGAAGCCCGATGCGGACCGACCACAGCGCGCCGACTTTCTTCAGCCGCAAGGATGGGTGCCGCGGGTCCGCCCGGAGGAGCTCGAAGTTCTTATCCGCAACCTCGCGGATGGGCTCCGGCAATTGCCGGTAATGGAACCAGAACTCTGGCGTGGCGAAGTGATTCAAAGAGCAGTGGTGCGCCCGGCCTCATGATCCGCGCGCGCGCGCGCGGCCGCAGCGTCGAGTCGCCCGGCGCGCATATCCGCCTCGATCTGCCGGTCCCAGACATCGGCGCGGAATTCCTCGAACCACTGGGAAAATGCGGCCAGTTCTTCCTTGGTAAGGTGGGCGACGGCAGACTCGAGTTCCTGAACGCTCATGGGCGGAAATTACCGGCAGAAATGAAGCGAGGCAATCGTGATGCGGTCTCGGCGACGTCCGCGGCGCGGAATTCGATGTGCAGGGTGGCGGTGTCGGCGAAGTATTGAATCCTCATAGCGTGATGTGCTCCCCGCGCGGGATCGCCCGCCTACCCGCCGACTTCCGCCTTCGCTTCGGCGGCGAGGGCGGTGGAGAGGTAACGCTCGCCGGTCGAGCAGGCGATGGTGACGATGAGTTTGCCTTGGTTTTCCGGGCGCTTCGCCACTTCGATCGCGGCGACCACATTCGCGCCGGTGCTGATACCGACGAGGATGCCTTCCTCTTTTGCGAGCCGGCGGGCCATCGCGAATGCGTCGTCGTTGCTGACTTTGATGCACTCGGTGATCTGCGCGTTTCCGGCGCTGTCCTTGAGGTGCAGATTATTCGGCACGAAGCCGGCGCCGGTGCCCTGAATTTTGTGCGGGCCGGGTTTCACGGGTTCACCCTTGAGCGTCTGGTTGATGACCGGTGAATCAGTGGGCTCGACGGCGATGGCCTGGAAGCTGGCCTTGCGCGGCTTGATGACCTCCACGCACCCAGTGATCGTGCCGCCGGTTCCGACCGCGGAGACGACGAAATCGACCTTGCCATCGGTATCTTCCCAGATTTCCTCGGCGGTCGTCTTCTTGTGAATCTCGGGGTTCGCCGGGTTGTTGAATTGCTGCGGAATCCACGAGTTCGGCGTGTTTTTCGCGAGTTCCTCGGCGCGGGCGATGGCGCCTTTCATTCCTTCGGTGCCGGGCGTGAGCACGAGCTTCGCGCCGAGCATCGCGAGCAAAGTGCGGCGCTCGAGCGACATCGTTTCCGGCATCGTGAGGATGATTTTGTAGCCCTTGGCCGCGGCGACAAAGGCGAGCGCGATGCCGGTGTTGCCGCTCGTCGGCTCGATGATGACGGTGTCCTTGGTCAGCACGCCGCTCTGCTCGGCGTCTTCGATCATCGCCATGCCGATGCGGTCTTTCACGCTGCCGAGCGGATTGAAGAATTCACACTTGAGCGCGATGGTCGCGTCGAGTCCTGCGGTGACACGGTTGAGTTTCACGAGCGGCGTGCGCCCGACGGTTTCGACGATGTTGTTGTAGAGCTTGCCCATGGTGTTTGGTGTAATTCGGGTTGGAAACGAGCGCCGTTTCTACCCGCGCAAAGTGCCGCCTCGCAAGGCCGATATTTGCTGCCGCCGCTGGCGGAGAAGATTCCGTTTGAATTGCTCCCCGCCGATGATACCTCTGCCGGACTTTCAACCCAACGCACCACACATGGCTGACCTTCTCACTTCCCAAGACATCAAAAACTGGCTCAAGAAACTTCCCGAATGGGAACTCGAAAAGAAGGCGATCGAGCGCACCTACGAGTTCGACGATTTCGCGCAGGCGTTTGAGTTTGTGAATGGTGTCGCGGAGATCGCCGAGGAGGATGATCACCACCCGGACATCGACATCCGCTACAACAAAGTGCGGATCGCCCTCTCGACGCACAGCGAAGGCGGGCTGACGGATATGGACTTCGAGATCGCGGAGAAGATCGACACGCTGGTGGATGCCTGACGCGTCGCGCGCTGTGGGATCGAGCCGCCAGTGGATGATCGTCTGCGCCGTCGTGGCCGCCGCGCTCGCGATCGGCGTCTGGTGGATCGTGGAGATCCGCAGCGCGCCGCCGCCGGTGCCGAAGGTGATGCTGCCGGTGCAGTGAGGTGAAGCGCAGAAAGCGCCGGCCTCAAGCGGAGGCGCGGGCGCTCGCTTCGTCCGGGAAAATCTGGAAGACCTGATCGAGCCGCGCGATCTCGAAGATGCTGCGCACGCTGGCGCCCAGCCCGAAAATCGCGAGCGTCCCGCCGTAAGCCATCACTCGCTGGAGCGCCTCGATGAAAATCGCGAGGCCGGAGCTGTCGATGTAGCTCACCCGGGAGAGATCGAGAAGTATACGCGCGGTCTTTTGCTCGATCAGCGGACTGAACGTCTGCTTGATTTCCGCCGAACGGTGGAGGTCGATTTCGCCGTCGAGGGCAAGGATGTCAGTAGTAGGATTCGTCTCGGCCATGGCGTGCGCGGAGACGTAGCAGCGCCACTCGTTCGCCGCAATGCCTTTACCCCGTATGGCCGCGTCGCGTCAGCAGCGACTGCCATTTTGCCACGAGCCGCCGCAAGCCGGCGTCGAGCGG
>JBBQIZ010000106.1:0-14739 GCA_038325425.1 Chthoniobacterales bacterium | reverse complement strand
TCGGGGGATGATTACGAGGCGGAGGATGAGGTGGTGCTGGGGAGTGTGCTGCCGGGGCAGCCGCGGTCGTTGGCGACGGCTTTCGCGCTGGGTACGCCGGGGCTGGCGGCGGCGTTTAAGGTGTATGTGGTGCTGGATACGGGCCGGGAGCGGGGGAGTGAGGCGGTGGTGGTGACGCGGCCGGGGGTATAATGAATGGCCGCCTTGATTGGAAAGATACGGCAGTTCCTTCGCTGCGATACGCTGGAAGATTGTCAGCGAATTCAACGGGGTTACTTGCGCTTGCGACGCTTGAGAAAATGGTCGGTTCTCTTCACGATCGGGATAGTGTTGCTGATTAGCGACGGGATGAACATCTGCGTTGATCGGGTTACCAAGGACTACGAACATGCGACTCACCACTACAGGGCTTTGACCGCAAAGCTTGAGGGAGAGCGTGACCAATATGAAACCGCTCGCGAGCAATGGAATAAGATCTCCAATTCAACGGTGTATCGCTGGACTGTAGGCTGGTTTTATCCGCCGATAGAAGCCCCAGCGGCACCTTCTGGCAGCTTGCCAGAACCTCCAGAACTCGACGAAGGAGCGATTGCTTTATATCGTGCATTTAATGCAGCGCAGTTCGCGATATTCCTCTGGATTTGCGTATACAGTCTCCGCTGGGTTTACGCGGATTATCGAGCTGAAGGTAAGTCTGGAATGTTCGTGCGATTTTGTGGAATCGCTATCCTAACCAATCTGATACTCTACCTCGTCCTGAGGAGCTTGGTAGCGCACCTTCTTCCAAACAAAGCCCCGGTGGATGACAAAACGCCGGTTGAGTATAGAGGGGAAACAAGCTAGTTGAGCTTCTCAACTGACTGTGTTTTCCAAACTCGCGCTTGGATGCGAGCTCTTTGGCTCAGGCAACGGTTCGAGTTCAAAAACCCAGGGCAGGGAGGTTCGCGCTGCCGGACGAGCTCAAGGCTCCAGGGGCGGAAACGAACTTTTCCCCACCCGCTGCGGGGCGGCGCTTAACCGCCCGCAGCTCGGGGTTCTACAGAACTTTCCATGATCCTCTACGGACCACGTCTTCGGCCAGCTTTCCGACATGCAAGGGGCGCGGGAAGGGAGAAGATCACTGCGCGGCAACTCGAACGCACCTTCCGCACGAACATCTTCTCGTTCTTCTTCCTGACCAAGGCGGCGCTGCCCCACCTGAAAAAGGGCAGCGCGATCATCAACACGACTTCGGTCACCGCGTATCGCGGGAGCGCGTCGCTGATCGACTATTCATCCACGAAGGGGGCCATTGTCTCGTTCACGCGCTCGCTGGCGCACGCTGTCGTGGAGCGCGGGATTCGCGTGAATGCCGTCGCTCCCGGGCCGATCTGGACGCCGTTGATTCCCGCGACTTTTCCCGGCGCGAAGGTGGAGACCTTCGGCTCCGATGTGCCGCTGGGCCGCGCCGGTCAGCCCAATGAAGTCGCGCCGTGCTACGTCTTTTTGGCCAGCGACGATTCCTCCTACATCACCGGCCAGGTGTTGCATCCCAACGGCGGCGAGATCGTCAACGGCTGACGAACTCAAACGATCCCGAAACCACTCGGTGCCGTTGTCCGCGGTGATCTTCGTGAATGCGGCCGTCTCCTGAGCGCACGCCCGGCTAGATTCAGGCGGCCTTGAGCTGTTGGATGAAGGCGGCCTGGTTCCACCGATCCCAGCCTTCGACGACTTGGCCGTGGCGGAACTTCAGCCAGGTCAGGCCGGCAAATTCGCAGCGGCGACCAGTCGCAGGCACGCCGGGCATCTCGCCGCAGTGGGTGCCTTGGAAACGCCAGCGGACGACGGCGTTTTCGCCTTCGGCGATGATGTCCTCGATGACCACGTGCAGGTCGGGCATGAGGTGGATAAGCTGGGCGCGCATCGCCTCAATGTCCCGCGGGCCCCGGCTCTCCTGGCCCTCGTGATGGCCGGCGCATTGCGGATGCGCGAGTTCCTCGATGGTGTCGGAACGTCGCTCATTCCACACTTCCAAAAACCAGCGCCGCGCAAGCTCGCGATGCCGATCACTCTCACTGCACTCAGGACTGGACATGGCCGCACCGTAGCGCGTGGGCGCGGCGTGACCAATGGGGAAATCGGCTGAACCCACCCTGTTTTTTGGCTGGCCCGCGACTTGCAGCTGGGCTTTATCCAACCGTGCGCGTTTTCCTTCGCTGCTCACTTTTCCTGCTCCTCGCCGGTGCGCGAGTGGCGACCGCGACGCCGGAGGAACGGGCGCTGCAGCCGTACGTGGCGCCGTCCGCGCCGGAGGTGAAAACGTGGCCGCGCGAGCGGTTGCTGGGCTTCATGCGCGAGCTCGCGGATTTCGTGGAGAAGAATCATGTGGTCACCGATCCGGCGCGAAAGACCTACGGGATGGTCTATGAGTTTTGGAAGGACGGACAAAAGATGCAGGAATTCGGGCACGAGGCGATGCAGGACGGCGCGTGGTGGATGTCGGCGCTGATCACCGCGCAGCGGGCGGACTCCAAAGGTGACTGGCTGACGCGGGCGCAGAAATATCAGGTGCCGTTTTACGCGCATTTGCTGAACGAGAGCGACGCGCTCTTCCTCCAGATGCAGCCTGGGGAAGACGACAAACGGCCGTGGAATAACCCGGTGAAAGGTTGGGCGCCGCGGGGATGGGACGACGGCTCGGGGATTGATCGCAAGACCGGCCAACGGCTGCCGGATGGTTATCACACGGGGTCGAATCCGCTCGCGCAGAATCTGGCGGACGGCTTGCTCAATGTGTGGCTGACGACGCGCGATCCGCAGGTCGCGGCGGCGCTCGGGCATCTGCGGGATTACAAGCGGCTCTGCTTTGGCGGGCTTCAGGGAGTCGAGATCGCAGCGGCCGTTTCCTCCGGGCAGGCGGAGGCGTTTCTAAAATACCGGCTGCCCGATTTTTCCGCCCAAGCCCTGGCTCCGTACTACGCCGGCTTGTTTGAAAAGAAGGCGGCACCGCTCCCGTGCTACGACGACGGGCTGGCGTGGCTTTACGGGCAGGGCTCGGCGGCGGCGCTCATTGCGGGTGAACCGCCGCGCGGCTTGTCGGCGTATCTCGCAGGCCGCTGCTACGGTGCGCTGGCGGCGATGGAGACGTTTTTCGATGACCGCCCGATGCCGTATGGCGCGTGGTTTTTCGACCGGCAGCGGGCGCCGGCCTACGTCGCGGGCCAGGGGCAGTTGGACGCGTATTCTTCCACTGCGAAGAATTTCTACGGCTCGCATGGAGTGCAGTTGGCGTGGGTCGCGGCGGGGGTGCTGCCGGAATTGAAGGCGGCGCCGGCGCTGTGGAACGACGCGGGGAAGAAGTTCGCCGCGGGCGCGCGCGTGCGGATGGTCGATGAGCCGCCGACGACGGACGGGGCGAAGGACGCGGTGTATGCGAATTCCGCGGCGCTGGGCGACGATGCGGCGCGCGTGACGCTGGTCAGCGATCCGCGCCACTTGCACGTTTTCATCGAGACCACGCGCCCGCAGTTGACCGTGACTTTCCAAGAGGAGAACGGCGACGCGCGGCTGGCGAAGACGGTGTTCGTGACCGATCCGACGCGGGTGGGCCAACTGGCGGCAATGGCGAAGAGCAAGTCGCCCGGCAAATCGAAAAAGAAAAAGGGCAAGACCGCGGCGAAAAAACCGGCGACGCCGGCGAAGGAAAAAGTCCCGTCGCCTCCGCCCGAACCGCCCTTTACGCGCGGCGGAAAACTCGTGGTCACGCGGGAAGGGACGTGGACTGCGATGAATGAGAAAAGCGAACCGCTGCTGGTCAAGGCGGCGTTCAAAACGGCGGATGAGTTCGAGGAGGGCGAGGGCAGTATCTGGTCGGTCGAACTGCGGATTCCCTACACGTTTGTGCCGGCGCAAAAGGCGTGGATCAACGGCGTGGACTTCGGCCGTTACAAGGTCGGCATCGACACGGCGCCGCAGCAGGCGGTGGCGATTTTCAGCGACGCGGTGCGCGTCCAAAAGCGGCTGGAGCAGAGCGTGCTCGGCACGATCGATTTCTGGCACAAGGTCTGGAAGGAGACGGGGGTGATCCCGAGCGGCTGGCCCCCGCCGACGGTCGAGGCGGATGGCGGGACGCTGAGCGACGCCGGCGGGTATGCGCATCTGCTCAAGACGATGGCGTTGTGGATCATTTACCAGGATGGGCGGCGCGAATGGGAAATCATCCGCGAGCAATTTCCCGCGGGCGCGATACCGGCCCCGCCGCTACCTGCGAGCGTGCTGAAGGCGCAGGGATTCTGAGCTTGGCCGCGCCCGGCGGAAGCGGCACAACTGGAACATGCTTCGCTCCCCCCGATTCGCTGTGTCTGTCAGTTGCTTGCTGGTCACCGTCGCCGCCGGGCTGGCGGAACCGAAACCCGTGCCGCGGATGCAGGCCGTGCCGCAACCGCGCGACGAAGTTTCCTTCCAGCGCGACGGCGTGGAGATCGCGCGCCACCACGCCGGGCGCGACGGATTCCGGCCGTTCATCTTCCCGGTGATCGGACCGTCGGGCCGGGCGCTGACGCGCATCGGGCATCCGCACGATCCGGTCGGCCACAGCCATCACAACTCCGTCTGGCTCTCGCACCAATTTGTGAACGGCGTGAATTTCTGGGGCGATCGCGCGGGTCGGATCGTGCAGCAGAAACTCGCGCGGCTGGAAGACGGACCGGACGCGGCGTCGATCGAGACAGTCAACGCCTGGCAGGATCCGGAGGGCAAAACGCTGATGACCGAGCAGCGCCGGACGAGCGTGCGGGCGCTGGAGAATGGCGAGTGGTTGCTGTGCATCGACACGCAATTCGAAGCGCCCGCAAATGCGCCCGTGACGCTCGCGCCGACTGCGTTTGGACCCTTCGCGGTGCGCATGGCCAAGACCATCGGGGTAAAGGATGGCGGCGGGACGATCCGCAATTCGGAAGGCGGCGTGAATGAAGCTGGATGCTTCCGATTGCCGGCGCGCTGGGTCGATTATTCAGGGCCCATCACACCGCAGGCCAGTGAAGGGATCACGCTCTTCGATCATCCGCAAAATCCGCATCATCCGACGATCTTTCACGTTCGCGACGACGGCTGGATGGGCGCGGGGCTGACCTTCCCCGGCGAAATCATCATCCCGCCCGGCCAGCCCCTGCGCCTGCGCTACGCGCTCTACGTGCATTCCGGCGTGCCGCCGCTGGAGGCTTTGCAAAAGCGCTGGGAGGACTTTGCGCAATTGCCGTGGGTGGATTTTGGCCGGAAATGATCGTCCTTCGGGCGACGCCATCATTGACATTCAGACGGGCGGGCATTTGTTTATCAGCATGCATGCCCCCGAGCCCCCCCAGTCGTTTTCCGTCCGTCTGCAGGAGCGCCTTGCGGCCTCTCGGTTCCTGACTTTTTCGGTGCTTTTACATGCGGTGCTCGTTCTCATGGGCGGCAGCGTCGTGCTCTTCAAACAGTATGTGGAACCGCCGGATTTTGCGGCGACCGACGGTGGGTTGGTTTCGAGTGACGTCGCCGTGCAAGCGCCGCCGGAGCAACCGCCGGATCTGACCCAGCAGACTTTCACCCCGCAGACTCCGCAGGTGAACATGCCGTCGATCTCGGCGATCACCACGGAAAGCGTCAGCACGCCGACTTTCTCCGTGCAGGCCGCGCTCCCGGTGATGAAAGCGATGCCGAACGATGCCATGAGCAAGGCGCTGCAAAACGTCGCCAAACTCGGCGGCCCCAAGGGACTCTCGGGCAATATTCCCTCCACGATGGGTTCGCGTATGGGTGGCACGGCGCGCTCTTCGGCGATGAAGATGAATGGGGGCAAGAAAGAGAGTGAAGAGGCGGTGATGCGCGGGTTGCGCTGGCTGGTCAAAACGCAAAACCCGGATGGTTCGTGGGCCAAGGGATCCAAGCCGACGATCGCCGCGATGACGGGCTTCGGGTTGCTTTCTTTCCTCGGGCATGGCGAGACGCCGGTCTCCGCCGAATTCGGACCGACGGTGCAGAAAGCGCTCGATTGGATCGTGAACAATGGGGCCAAGAATAAGGGCATCCTTTCGGCCGAACCAAAGATCAGCCAGGCTGGTTCCTATGCCCACGGGATCGCCACCTACGCGCTCGGCGAATATTACACGATGACCAAGGATGAGCGCGTGATCGACGTGCTCAAGCAGGCGATCACCCACGTCGTCAAAGGACAGTCCTCCGATGGCAGTTGGCGCTATTTTTATAGTGAAGAGCATCATCCTGACACGTCCGTTTCGGGCTGGCAGATTCAGGCGCTGAAGGCGGCGCACCTCACCGGGTTGAATGTCGAAGGGGTGGATACCGCGATGGACAAGGCGATGGTTTATCTCCGCAGTGTCCAAGGGCCCAAGGGTGGCTTTGGGTACAAGAGCAAAGAGGATCGTTACAGCCTGACTGGCGTCGGCGTGCTGTGCACCTACTTCTGGAAGCAGGACAAGGATCCAAGTGTTCGGGCCGGCATCGAGTTCATCCTCGATCAGGCTAAAACCAAATTCCCGGTCGAATACAAAGGGCCCAATGCCGATCTCTATGCCTGGTATTACAACACCCAAGCCTGCCTGATGTTTGGCGGTGCCGCTTGGAATACGTGGAACCGGATGTTTCAGGATCAACTCGTCAAGAGCCAGAACCCCGACGGCAGTTGGCCGCCGGTCATCACCACCTCGCCCGGCGAACTCAAGGATCCGGAAGGTTACGGCCCCTTTTACCGGACGAATCTCTGCATCCTCATGCTCGAGGTGTATTACCGCTACATGCCGACGACCAAGTAGGCGTCAATCGAAGACTCTTCCAAAAAGCCGCGTTTGTGAGAACGCGGCTTTTTTTGGGGGGTTCAGACGATGGCCCGCTCCGCGGTCGAACGTCGCGCGCGGATGGAACAATCCGAGTCGGGGTCTGGACAAGGAAGGTGTAGCTGCGGCGGCGATCTGGACGAACGTTCCAGCTAGAAGGATTAAACATGAACCCCACTCGCCCCAACCGTCTGTATTCCCGCGGCAACGTTCCCATAGCAATGGCAATTCCGGCGCCTCCACACGTCGTAACAGGACTGATCGCCGCGATCGCCTTTCTCGCGATGCTCTTCGTCTTCCCCCAGCGGGCTCCGGGCGTGGAGCAATTCGCCGCCACACCGGCCGTGGCCGTCCGGTTGCCCACAGCGGAATCCGCACTGGTGCCCGGGAAGTTGCCTTTCACTGCGGGCGATGCGGTGCGCTATTTTTCCACGGTGCTCGAGATGTCGCCCGAACGGGACGCGGAAGGCGCCACCTACTTTGAAAACCAGCACGTCAGCCATGCGGAAGACCGCTGGACGATCACCGTTCGCACCGAGGGCAAGGAGGTCGTCGTGGAATTCCGCGTCGGTGGAGATTACGGCCTCAGTCTGGCGCGGGAATTCTTCGAGAGCCCGCTGTTTGTCCAGGAGGAAAGCGAGCAACTCTACGTGATGCTCAACGAAGCGCAGAATGCGCCGACGCAGCGCCTGCCGCGGTTCACGTTGCGCATGCACCTCACGCAGACCACCGATCTCATGACGCTGACGCTGCGATTCACCCCGCACGAAGCAGCCTGAGCGGCGAAAGGCAGCGGTGCGGGCGGGCGGACTATTTTACCGCGTAGGCGTGGATCAGATTCTGATCGCGCAAATAGAGTCGGCCATTCGACACGACCGGGTGTGTCCAGACGCCGCCTTTGGGATTCCGCTGCGGGCTTTGTGGGTCGAGCTTGAAGCGGCCCTTTTCCGTCCACGCGGTTGGGTTCGGTTCGAGGAGGACGCAGTCGCCGCTCTTTTCGTCGAGCAGGTAAAGCATGCCGCCGGCGGCGTGGATCGCGCCTTTGCCGAGCTTGCCCTTTTCCTGCCATTTGACCGCGCCTGTTTTCCAATCGAGACAGGTCCAGCCGGCCTTGCTGTGGCCATAAAGGTAATCGCCCACGAGCACCACGCCGCCGTGATGATTTTCCATGTCCGTGTTCCGATAAACTTCGTTCGTCGTGCCGTCGGCCGCGACGGTGATCGCCTTGCAGCCGACGCCGTAGCCGCTTGTCGCGAAGACTTGGTTATCGCGGACGATCGGCGTCGGGATCACCGCGGTGCGGCCGGGCCAGTCGGCGCGCCAGAGGAGTTTGCCATCCGCGGCGGAGACGCCGACGATGCTCTGCATGGTGAGCTGCACGTATTGCGGTTTGCCATGAATGGTGGCTGGCACCAGCGAGGAATACTGCGCGGTATCGGTCAACTCCTTGGTCTGCCAAAGGAGGGCGCCGGTCATTTTGTCGAGCGCGGCGATCGCGCCCTGCGGCCCGCCGGGCGTGCAGACGACTTTGGGGCCGTCGATGAGCGGCGATTCGGAGTAACCCCAGCCAAAGGATTTGCCGCCGAGTTCCTTCATGTTCTTTTCCCAGACGAGCTTGCCGTCCTTGGTTGCAAGACAGACGAGGTCGCCGGTCGCGCCGAGCGCATAGACGCGGTCGCCGTCCACGGTCGGGCTGCTCCGCGGGCCTTCACCCCAGCCGACGTTGTATTCGGATTTGTTGTCGGGGCCGAAGGGTGTCGCCCAGAGTTCCTTGCCCGTGGCCGCATCGAGGCAGAGGAGCGTCTCCTGATTGTCGCGCGCGCCGAGCGTGTAGAGCCGGCCGGCGGCGACGGCGAAGCCGGAATAACCGAGGCCCGCCTTGTCGAAGCTCCACAGTTTTTTCGGTCCACCCATCGGCCAGGATTTGAGCAGGCCGGGTTCATTCGAGACGTCGTCCCGCGCCGCGCCGCGGAAAGTCGGCCAGTCAAAATTGCCGCCCGCCGCGCCGGTCGTGGCCGCGATGGTCTGCGCGGTTGCGGGTGCGGCCGGACGTTGATTGGCCGGTGTGCGCTGGCGGCGCGCCTCGAAGAGGTAGGC
Source organism: Chthoniobacterales bacterium (assembly GCA_038325425.1). Classification (GTDB taxonomy): domain Bacteria; phylum Verrucomicrobiota; class Verrucomicrobiia; order Chthoniobacterales; family Chthoniobacteraceae; genus Chthoniobacter. The sequence continues at coordinate 5,827 of JBBQIZ010000106.1, read as the reverse complement.
TTTTTCCTCGGCGCTGAGCGCCTCGCCGCGTTGATCGCGCTGGTAAAGTTCGGTCGCGCGTTTCCAGTCAATGACCGGGTCCGCAGCGTGGAGCAGGCTGGCGGCGAAGAGGAGGGCGAGAAGCAGGGCGGGGAGCGTTTTCATGGGTGGAGGAATGGGCGGAATGAAGCAGAGGTGCGGCGGCTTGGCCAGCGTTACGGCTGTTTCGTGAACCAGGGTTTGGCGAAGGTGTTAGAGGTGAAAAATTCGAGGAGCAGCCGCGCGACTTTTTCCTGGCCGCTGCGCGAGGGATGGGTGCCGTCGGGCGCGGTGTCTTCCTTCAGCCATTGGAATCCGTCGAGCGTCCGGCCTTTTTCGCCGTTCGTCCAAAGATACGGACCCCAGAGAAGCACGGGGCCGTCGGCAGGTTGATCGCGAATCAGCGCCCGTACGGCGAACGCGCTTTCGTAAGCATAGGGCTCGGGGTTGAGTCGGGTGGTCGCGTAGCCGGCGTAGGTCCGGCTGGAGAGGAAGATCAGGCGCACGTTCGGATACTTTTCGCGGGCGCGGGTGATCAGCGTGCGGAGGTCGTCGCGCAGGCGGTCGGTTTCCGCGGGCCAGCCGGCGCTCGGCCGCGCGTTGGCTTGTTTGATCCAGAGCGCCTGCACTTGGGCGGGCGCGACACCCGCAGCGATGATGCGCCGGGCGGCTTCGTCCCACGGGCGGTCTTGATGCGCCCAGATCTGCGCCGTCTGTCCGCCTTGCGCGCCATCGACGAGGATGGTCTGCGCAGCCTTGCGGGGATCGGCATCGGCGAGGCGTTTGAAGGTGGAGAACGCCTGCGTGGTGTTCGACATCCCGATCGAGAGGAGCACCATTTTGCCGTCGTTCGCGGGCTGGCCTTTGGCGTCGAGCGGGCGAACTTGCGCGGCGGCTTGCTGCGCGCGGGCGGCGAGTTCGGGTGAAGGCTCGTTTTTCCCGCCGCCGTAAAGTCCGCCATCCTGGTCTTGATAGGCGCTGCTCAATTCCGTGAGCGGAACGAGGTTCTTCGGCGGTGCCGGTGGCGGTTGCTGGGGCGGCTTTTGCCCGCCTCCCTGGGCGCGCTGGCGCAGCGCTTCCTCGTAATATTTCTGATCGTCGGGGCCGAGTTTTTCACCCCGCGAGGCCTTTTGGTGCAAGGCGCGCGCCCGCTCCCAATCGATCTGGATTTCCTGCGCGTGAGCAGCGCAGACGAGGAAGGCGAGGAGGAAAGCGCGACGCATGGAGGGACAACTCCGCGGGCGCGCCCGAAGTTGCGCCCGCGTTTTTTTACGGACGCAGGACGCGCACGCGGTGCGCTTCGCTATCGCCGATATAAATGCCGCCGTCCTTGTCCGCGAAGATGCCGTGCAGCCGCGCCATCTTGCACTGAAGCGGATCGCCGTCCGGGCCGTCGCCTTTTTCGCCGGTGCCCGCCTTGAGCAGGAGCTTCCCGGTTTTCGCCTCGATCATGCGCACGCTGTGGCTCTCAGTGTCGGCCAGCCAGGCGTTGCCCGCGGCGTCGATCGCGATGCCTTTCGGGCCGGAGAGCGTGGCCTCCTTCGCCGGGCCCCCGTGGCCGGTGAAACCTTTTTTCCCCGTGCCCGCGACGTGGTGAATGACGCCCGCCTTCAGGTCGAAGCGAAAGACCTGATTGCCCTCGCGCGTGCAAAGCCAGAGATCGCCCTTGGCGTCGAAGTCCAGCGAGCGCGGGCCCTTGAGCGGCGTGCCCGCGATCGGCGCGCCGTCGGGCGTCGCGCCCGGTTTGCCGGTGCCGGCAAAAGTGCTGATCGTGCCCGTCTTCATCTCCACGCGACGGATCACGTTGTTGCCGATGTCGCAGATGTAGAGGTGCTCAAAGCTCGGGTCGAACTGGATGCTGTGCGGCTGCTTGAACTGCGCCTGCGCCGCCGACCCGCCATCGCCGCTGTAACCCGCCTGCCCGGTCCCCGCGAAGGTCGTGATGACCTGCGTCTTCGCGTCCACGCGGCGCACCGCGTGGTTGACCATATCGACGATGAAAAGATTCCCCGCCTGGTCGAAACGAATCTCGTGCGGTTTGTTCAGCGTGGCCTCGAGCGCCGGGCCGCCGTCGCCCGTATATCCCGTTTTGCCATTCCCCACGACCGTCTGGATTTTCCCGTCCGGGTTCACCTTGCGCACGCGCATCCCGCCGTATTCGCAAAACCACAGCGCCCCATCCGGCCCGCGCACCACACCGAACGGATCGTTGATCTCCGCTTCCGTCGCCGGACCGCCGTCGCCGGAAAAACCGCGGGTGCCATTGCCCGCGACGGTCGCGATGGTCGCGGCTTCGCTGATCGAGACGCAGAGGATGGCGGTGAAAGTGATGAGCGGAGAGACGATGCGGGAGAACATGGGGTGCAGTTTTTTCCGCAACACGCCGCCAATGTCGAGCCTGTCTCGCAACGAGCTTCGCCCTTGCCGCCGCCCCGTCATTTGTGAAATCTCGCCCGGCTCCCGCCCCACCCACCTCCCATGAAAATCTCCCGCCTGCTCGCTCCCGCTTCCATCCTCTTGACCACCGCGGCTTTCGCCGCCGACTGGCCGCAATGGCGCGGGCCCGAGCGTACCGGCCATGTGCCCGCGGGCGAAGCGGTGCCCACGACGCTGCCCGCCGAGCCGCAGATCCTCTGGCGCGTGCCGGTCGGGGATGGTTTTGCCTCGCCGGTCGTCAGCGGCGGGCGCGTTTTCCACCTCGATAACCAGGACGGCCACGAAATCGCCTACGCCCTCGACGCCGCGACCGGCAAAGAACTCTGGCGCGCGAAAATCTTCTCCTCGCATCAGGACGGCTTCGGCATCGGGCCCCGCACCACGCCCGTCGCCGATGGCGACCGCGTCTTCGTCCAGTCGGCCAAGGGTGAATTCCAGTGCCTCGATGCCGCCACCGGCAAAGTCGTCTGGCGCACCAACTTCGAGACCGACTTCGGCGCCGTGTACACCGGCGAGAACGGCACCGCCGCCGGTGCCGTCCGGCACGGCGCCACCGGCTCGCCGATCATCGATGGCGAAAACATCCTCGTCCAGGTCGGCGGCCCGCAGGGCGCCGGCGTCGTCGCCTTCCAGAAAACCACCGGCAAAGTCGTCTGGAAATCGCAGAACGACCAGGCCTCCTACGCCGCGCCGATCCTCGCCACCATCGCCGGCGTGCGGCAGTTCATCAGCTTTACCATCGAAGGCCTCATCGGCCTCGACCCCGCCACCGGGGCGCTGCTCTGGCGCGTGCCGATGACCACCCGGCTCGGCCGGCATGTCACGACCCCCGTCGTCTGGCGCGACCTCGTGCTCGTCGCCTCCCACCAACTCGGGCTGGTCGCGACCCGCATCGCCAAAGCCGACCCCGGCCTCGTCGCCAGCGAAGCGTGGGTCAACAAAAAGCACCTCATCAACTTCTCCAGCCCCGTCGTCGTCGGCGATCACCTCTACGGCCTCGGCTCGGCCAAAAACCTCATCTGCATCGACCTCGCCACCGGCGCGCTCGCGTGGGAAAAAACCGGCTTCACCCAGACTGACGCTGGCCGCGCGGAAGCGGCCTTCCTCGTCATGGGGAAAAACATCCTTGCGCTGAACGACGGCGGCGAACTCGTGCTCTTCGCCGCGAATCCCAAAGAATACGTCGAGGTCAGCCGCACCCAGGCCTGCGGCAAAACGTGGTGCAATCCCGCCTATGCTGACGGCCGGCTTTACCTGCGTGACAACCGCGAGTTGCTTGCGCTGGAATTGCTGAAGTAGCGCGCCGGAGGGACGCGCTCCCGCGTGTCCGAAATCAACCCCGCCGCCCGGACGCGCAGGAGCGCGTCCCTCCGCTAGAGCATCCGCTCGACGAAGGCGCGACTCTCGAAGAAATCGAGGTCTTCGAGCTTTTCGCCCGTGCCGATGAACCGGGTCGGGATACCGAGCTCGTTTTGAATCGCGACCACGCACCCGCCTTTGCCGCTGCCATCGAGCTTGGTGACGATGATGCCGGTCAGCCCGCTCGCGGCGTGGAATTCCTTCGCCTGCTGGAGCGCGTTGCCGCCGGTGGTGGCATCGACGACGAGGAAGGTCTCATGCGGCGCCTGAGGGTCGGCTTTGGTGAGCACGCGTTTCACTTTCGCGAGTTCGCCCATGAGGTTGCTCTTGGTGTGCAGGCGGCCCGCGGTGTCGCAAATCAGGAACTCGATGTTTTGCCGGTCGGCGGTCTGATAGGCCTCGAAGCAGAGCGCGGCGGGATCGGAGTTGTAGGCGCCCTTGACGATCGGGATGCCGAGGCGGTCGGCCCAGATGCCGAGCTGTTCGATGGCCGCGGCGCGAAACGTATCCGCGGCGGCGAGCAGGACGGTGTGGCCTTTGCGTTTGAGAAAATAAGCGAGTTTGGCGGTCGAAGTCGTTTTGCCCGTGCCGTTCACGCCGACGACGAGGATGACTTTCGTTTTCGAGGCGAGCGGGCGCAGCGTGACGTTGTCGCGCGGCAGCACTTTCAGGATTTCCTCGCGCGCGACTTTCACGACGGTTTCCGCCGTCAGGTTTTCCTCCTGTGGCTGCAGTTCCTTCATGATCCGCGTCATCATCGGCACGCCGAGATCGGCGCGGATCAGGCTCTCCTCCAGTTCGTCCCAGTCCACCGGCCGACCGGTGAATTTCTGGAGGATCGATTTGAAGAACCCGAACGCCATGCCGCCTACGGATTCAGCGGGGAAGCGGCTTCGCGGGCGGGGCGCCCGAGTTCCTGCTTGATGCGATCGAGGATGCCGTTGACGAAACCGCCGGATTTTTCCGCACCGAACTTCTTCGCGATCTCGATGGCTTCGTTGATGATCACGACCGGCGCGACGTCGGGCGCGTGAAGCATTTCAAAGATCGCGACGCGCAGGATATTGCGATCCACCGCGGCGAGGCGGTTGAGTTCGTAGTTCGCGGTGTATTTTTTGATCCGCTCGTCGATATCGTCGCGATGCTGCATCACGCCGGTGACGAGCTGCTCGGTGAAAGTGCGGGTCTTGGCGGTCACCTCGGCCTTGCCCGGGCCGGAGCGCAGCGCCCAGAAAACCGTCGCGTCGCCCGGCGTTTTTTCGCCGTTGAGATCGAGCTGATAGAGAAATTGAACAGCCGCTTCGCGGCCTTCGCGTCGTTTTCCCATGTCAGCGGCTGCCGCGGAGGGCGTTCAAGGTTTGCACCAACTGGACGGCCACGCGGGCGGCTTCGGTGCCGCGATTGATTTCTTCTTCGAGGCAGCGCGCGCGGGCTTGCTCGGCATTTTGGACGAGGAGGACTTCGTGGATGACCGGGACCCGGTGGGTGAGGCTGATCTGCTGCAGCGAGGTGGTGATGGTACCGGCGATCAATGCCGCGTGCTGCGTCTCGCCTTCGATGATCACGCCGAGGGCGATGATCGCGTCGATGCCACCGCGCGCGGCGACTTCCTGCACGACGAGCGGAATCTCAAAAGCGCCCGGCACTTCGTAGGTGTGGATGCTGAAGGTGGGCGAAATCGCTTCGAATTCGCGGCGGGCGTGATCCACAAGGCCGCTCACGTATTCGCCGTTGTATTGGCTGGCGACGATCGCAAAGGTGCGGCGCTGGCCAATCTGGCGCGGGCGGGAGGGAAGGGCGGTGGACATGCGGGCTGGGATGTTAGTGCGGGGCGTGCGCCGCGCAACAAGTTATCCGCAGCGCGCGGCCGCTCGGGTGTGATTAAAAGTGGTGCAGAACGGCAGCATGGGAATTTATAAATACTATAATATGTACTTTTGGGGAGGCGTGGTTAAATTGCTGAACCCATGCCCCAACCACATGGAAACAGCCCTCGAACTCAACGCGAAGCACG
>JBBQIZ010000105.1:0-14803 GCA_038325425.1 Chthoniobacterales bacterium | reverse complement strand
CCGGATGCGCGGCGCGTAACGCGGAGCCATGCGCAGCGAAGACGATTCGATCCCCGGCGTGCTGCGCACGATTGCCGAACTCGGCGAAATCTCCGGCCCGCTTTTCCTCGCGATCGGAGTCTTCGATGGCGTGCATCTCGGACACCAGGCGGTGATCCAGCGGGCGCTGGAGGACGCGCAGCGCGGTGGCGGAACCGCCGTCGTTGTCACGTTTGATCCACATCCCGTGCGGGTGTTGCGACCGGCACAAGCGCCCCGCCTGCTCACCTCGACGGCGCACAAGCTCCGACTGATCCACGGTCTCGGTGTGGCTCGGCAACTCATCATCCATTTCGATGCGGCTTTCGCGGCCACTCCTCCTGAGGACTTCATCCGCGCGCTCGCCGCCGCTGCGCAGCCATTGCGGGAGATTTGCGTAGGCTTTGAGTGGTCATTTGGCCGCGGCCGTGCGGGCAATCTCGCCCTACTGGAACGGCTCGGAACGGAACTTGGTTTTTCGGAAGTGGGCGTGCCGGCGGTCGAGATCGACGGCGAGATTGTCAGCAGCACGCTCATTCGCCGCGCCGTTGAAGCCGGTGATCTGGCGCGAGCAGCGCGCCTGCTCGGGCGCGAATTTACGCTGCTCGGCACCGTCATCGAAGGCGACCGCCTCGGCCGCACGATCGGCTTTCCGACGGCCAATCTCAGCGCGCACAACGAGCAGTATCCGCCGAACGGCGTTTATGCTGTGGAGGTCCAGCGGGGAACCGAGCAACTGCGTGGCGTGGTCAACATCGGCGTCCGTCCGACGATCAAAAACGCCAGCGGCGAACGGGTTCTGGAAGTCCACCTGTTCGATTTCGCCGGAGACATCTACGGCGAAGATCTGGAGGTCGCGTTCCGTCGGTTCCTACGTCCGGAGCAGAAGTTCGCCGGTCTCGATGAGTTGCGCGCGCAGATCGCACGCGACGCCGAACAAGCGCGCACCTGCTTCCGCAGCGCATCCTGAGTTTCCTACAAGGTCCGCGCGTGAGCGACGAGCGCGGCCCGCATCACTTCGAGCGGCGCGGGTTGCTGAAACCAAATCTCGAACGAAAGCGCGCCCTGATGCAGGAGCATGGAGAGTCCGTTGGCCGAGCGTGCGCCCGCGGCAGCGGCGGCGCGCATCAGCGGGGTTTGGCCGGCGGTGTAGATCGTGTCGTAGAGCAGATGGCGACGGGACAGCAGCGCGGCGGGAATCGGGGATGCATCGCCGGGTTGCATGCCGAGGGCGGAACAATTCACGACCAGGTCCGAATCCTCCAGCGCTTGTGCCAATGCGATGTCTTCCCAAGGCGCGACGGCCAGCAACTCGCGTGGGTACACCGTCGCGAGTGCGTCGTGCAGCGGCTGGAGTTTTTCGACGCTGCGATTGATGAGCGTGAGGCGTTTGGCGCCGCTGGTGGCGCATTGCATGGCCACGGCGCGGCCGGCCCCACCTCCGGCGCCGAGGATAAGGACGCGCACTTCGTTCAGTTCGATTGCGAATTGCTCGCGCACCGCGCGGGCGAGTCCGGGACCATCGGTGCTGAAGCCGCGCAGCCGGTTGTCCTGGCCGACGACGACCGTATTCACGCCTCCGGCAAGGCGCGCACCTTCATCCGTCTCATCGACCACGGCGAGCACAGCCGCCTTGTGCGGAATGGTGCAGTTAATTCCGAGAAAACCTTTCTCGGGCAGTAGTCGCAGCGCCGCGGCCAATTCGTCCGGGGGGATGTGGAGCCGGCAATAACGCGCCTCGAGTCCGCATGCGGCGAGGGCGGCGTTGTGCATCTGTGGCGAAGCGGAGTGCGCCACCGGATCGCCGATCACCGCCAGACGCAGCGGCGGATGCTCCTCCGCCGTCACCGTCTCCCAGGCTTGCAGATCCGCGAACGTGTAAACCGCTTTCATCGATCAACCGCGGTTCAAGCGACGAAGCGCTCGCGCGTCTGTTGGACACGGACGAGCACGCGCTCTTTGCCGAGCACTTCGAGCATGTGATACAGGCTCGGACCCACCCCGCGACCGCTCACCGCGACACGCGCGGGATGAATGAACTCCGCGGGCTTGATGCCCAGCGTGGCGGCGAGTTCCTTGAGCTTGGCCTCCAGCGTGGCGGCGTCGAAAGTGTCGAGCGCCGCGTAGATTTCGCTGAGCTGGGCGAGACGGTCGAGCGCGCCCGGTTTGCGCAGCGCCTTCTCCACCGCGGCCGGATCGTAGGCGTAGTCTTCGGTGAAGAAAAACGAGATGCGATCCGCGATCTCGTGGAAGTGCGTGACCTTCATTTTTTCGAGGGCAAGGATCGGCTCGAGCGTGGCGTCATCGGCGGTGATCCCGGCCTTTTCCAACCACGGGCGAGAGAGCTCCAGATACCGGCCCATCGGCATTTGCTGAATGTATTGCGCATTCAGCCAGTCACATTTCGCGAGATCGAAAACGGCGGCTTTGCGGTTCACGTTCGCCAGGTCGAACCGCTCGACAATGTGCGCGATATCGAGCTTTTCGGTGTCGTCTTTGGGCGACCAGCCGAGCAGGCAGAGATAATTGACGACCGCCTCGGGCGCGTAACCGCCTTCGAGATAGTTGTTAATCGTCGCGCCCTGATCGCGCTTGCTCATTTTCGAGCCGTCCTTGTTCAGGATCAGCGGGATGTGGCCGAAGCGCGGCGGTTCAATGCCGAGCGCTCGATAGAGCTGGATGTGTTTCGGGGTGTTCGAGAGATGGTCTTCGCCGCGAATGACGTGTGTGATCTCCATCTCGATGTCGTCCACGACGTTGACGAAATGGAAGATCCACGAGCCGTCCGGGCGGCGGACGGTCATGTCCGGCATGATCTCCACATTGGCGAAGTCGAACGCCACTTTGCCGCACACAAGATCGTCCACCTCCACCACCTCACGGCGGAAACGAAAGCGCCACGCGCCGCCGTCATTGTAGATGTGCCCGCCGGCCTCGAGTTGGTCGAAGTACCGCTGGTAAATGGCATGACGTTCGCTCTGAAAATAAGGTCCGTGATCACCGCCAATTTCCGGTCCTTCGTCCCAATCCAACCCCAGCCAGCGCAGGCCATCGTAAATCACCTGCACGGCCTCCTCGCTGTGCCGGGCCCGGTCGGTATCCTCGATGCGCAGGACGAATTTTCCGCCGTGATGCCGGGCGTAAAGCCAATTGAACAGCGCCGTGCGCGCCCCGCCGACGTGGAGGTAGCCGGTGGGCGATGGAGCGAAGCGAACACGAACGGGTGCAGTCATAAAATGGGCGGGGAAGTTGGCGCATCGGGAGCCCGCTTGGAAAGGGAAATTCGGGTACGGAAGCCGTTCGGGAGTTTCATTGACAGCACTCAACCAACCCTTATTTTCGCCCCCTGAATCCGCGCCGGTTCACCACGTCCCAGCGCGTCACTTTAGACTCAAAAAAAGCCGCGCAAATAGCCCAAAGGTATGTCCCAAAAAATTCTCGTGATCGATGACAGTCTGGTCGCTTCCAAACTCACCGAGAACGTGCTGGCGCAAGGTTTCCATGGCGTGGATGTGCTGCTCGCGCAGCGCGGCGGCGACGCGTTTGACCGCTTCAATGTGGCGCAGCCCGACCTCATCCTGCTCAACGAATCGCTGCCCGACATGGATGCGGAAGCGATTTGCTATCGTCTGTTGAATGACCCGGCCACGGCCAAAGTGCCGGTGGTGCTTTTGGCCAGCAATGGCAACGGCGACCGCATCGAGGAGCGCTACGACAACGTCGTCAAGGTCCTGCCCAAGCCGGTCACGCCGGAATCGCTGCTCGAAGTCGTCGGCCACACGCTGTCGAAAGTCAAACCGACCGGCAACCCCGCGCGGCAGCTCCTTTTTCATGATCCGTCGCGGACCGTGTTTAGCGGCCACACGGCCTTCTTCTCGCTGCGTTCGGCCCTGCAAATGGCCTACGGTGATCGCCTGAACGGCGTGCTCCGCTTTTTCGTCAACCGGTTCCCGATCGAGCTGTTCATCAGCAAGGGCCGTTTCCTTTTCGCGACCTCGCGCAACTTCCAACTCTACGCGCGGGAATCCCCCGTCATCCTTTCCGCGACGAACCTTGGTTTGATCATCGAAGGTCAAGTCGCGCAGGCGGCCAGCGGTTGCCCGATTTTCCTCTTTCTCTCCGTTCGCAACGGTTTCCCGCACGACGACGTGGTGCAGATCGTCCGTGACCACGGCCAGCGCGTGTTTTCGAATCTCTGGACCGCCGGCCGGGTCACTTTTGAATTCGAAGAGCTCACCGAGTTCCCGGAATACGTGAAGAATTTCCCGCCGGGCAACGAAGATCCGGACAACTGGATTCTCGGCAGCCTGCGCCACGTGAAATACGACAACCTCATGGGTGGCCAGCGGCCCGATCCGAACGGCAGCCCGGCTTACACCCGCAAGGGCTACGAACTGATTCAGAAGCTCAAGCTGAACGACGTCGAAGCGCGCTTCGCCACGGCGATCAACGGCGCGGAGTCGCTGCAGTCGATCGCCAAGAAGATCGGCATTCCGCTCAACGACGCGCTGCTCATCGTCTTCCGCTTCGCCGCGCTCGACATCATCGACTACTGGTCGTCGAACGTCCTCTCGCTGCCCGGAACGCCCGCTCCGGCGGCACCCGCAGCTTCGTAGGCACGGCGGCGCTCAAAATTTCTCCGTCCACGCGGCGCTGCCATACTTGGCGGCAACCAAGGCGGAGGCGGTCTGCACTATTTCAGTCGTCAGACCGATCGGTACCGTCCTGACGCCAAAGGCCGGCGCGAGCTTTTCGCGGAGATCCGCCGGCCACGCCTTCATTTGGATGCTGCCTTGATGCAGCAGTCCCCAGCGCGTCCGACGCTGCGCGGCGCCCGCGATTTTTGCCGCGTTCACCACCACGTCGTATTGCACCGGACTGACGAAGCAGGCGCTGGAAGCGGGCGCGTTTTCGGCGGCCACTAAATCAGCCGCGACCCCTTCCCTGGCCAGTAATCGCGCGATTTCCGCATGGATCAGCCGGTACGATTCCCCCGCCGGGTTCCGGTAAAACGGATCTCCTCGCGGAACGATGAGCGTGTACGTCAGATCGCCGCTATGCTCGACGATCCCGCCCCCGGTCCATCGCCGCACCAGCATCCGGCCCGCGGCCACTTCCTGCGCCGCCCGGAGTTTGCCGAAATATCCGCAGGAGACCGACGGTTCTGACCAGCGATAAATCCGGAGCGTCGGCTGCGCCGCTTGGCGGAGCAGCGCTTCGTCGATCGCCATGTTCAGCGGCGCCGGGTGCGGATCGGGATCGATGATTTCGACGAGTTCGGAGAACAACACCACCGCACGCTAAGACGCGCGCATCCCCGGTCAAAGCATGATCTCCGCGGTTTCGGCGGATGGACGTTTGCGTTTCCAAACTCAGCCGCTACACTCGGCGCTCCTATGGCAAAAGTCGCACTCGGAAAAGGTCTCAGCGCGCTCATCAACACGCGCGTCGCCTCGCCCACGCCCTCCGTTGAAAGCGGGGAACGTGTGCAGCGTGTTGCCCTCACGCAGATCATTCCGACGCCTCTCCAGCCGCGCACCGTTTTTCGCGACGAGCACCTCGAAGAACTCGTCGCTTCGATCAAAGAGCACGGCATCATCCAGCCGCTCATCGCCCGGCTGCGCGGGGATAAATTTGAGCTCATCGCCGGCGAGCGCCGCTGGCGCGCCGCGCAAAAAGTCGGCCTCACCGAAGCCCCCGTCATTCTTCGCGAAGCCTCCGATCAGGACGTCCTCGAGCTCGCGCTCATCGAGAATCTGCAGCGCGAAGATCTCAACCCGATCGAAGAAGCGAACGCCTTCGCCCGCCTCGCGCGGGAATTTGGTCTGCGCCAGGAGGACATCGCGCAGAAGGTCGGCAAGAGCCGCGCGGCAGTGGCCAACAGCATGCGGCTGCTCGACCTGCACGAGCAGGTCCAGAGCTGGCTCACGCAGGAGCGCATCTCCGTCGGCCACGCCAAGGTGCTGCTTTCGCTGAAATCCCAAGACGAACAGGCCCTGCTCGCGGACATCATCATCCGCCGGAGCCTGACCGTCCGCGCCGCGGAGAAACTCGTCGCACAGCATTTCGCCCAAAGCGGCACGCCGAAACCGACTCGCAACGGATCAAACGGCAGCGCCGCCACTTCCGCGCTCGCGCCCGCGTTGCAGCATTTGCAGAACCGCCTCCAGGAACGCCTCGCCACGCACGTCGTCGTGCACCACAACGACAAACGCGGCCGCATCGAAATCGAGTATTACGGCAACGACGATCTGCAGCGCCTGCTCGCGCTGTTCGGCATGCCACCCGAAGAATAGACAGCCTTGGCTCGCCTCCGCCTACTTACCCTCCTCGTCGCCGTCACCCTCTGGACGGCGTGTAAACGCCAACCGGCCCCTTCGGAAATCGCGGGAGAACCACCCGGCTCGAACAGCAGCCAAGCGATCGGCGCCACTAAAATCGCCCGCCCGCCTGCCGCCCCGCCGCCGGCGGAAATCTGGAAGGAATTCTCCGGTGAAAAAGCTTTCGCCGAAGTGCGCAACCAAGTCGAAATTGGTCCTCGGCCCGCTGGTTCACCGGAACTGGAAAAAACGCGCGTGCTCATCGAGGAATCGCTGCGCCGCTCCGGTTGGGAAGTCGAACGGCAGACCTTCACCAACGAAACGCCGCGCGGACCGATCGAATTTTCCAACATCATCGGCCGTTTCTCCGCCAGCGGGGTCAGCCCCGCCCCGCGCGACACGCAGCGCGCCATCGTCTGTTCCCACTTCGATACCAAGCGCTTTAGCACGATCAGCTTCACCGGCGCGAACGACGGCGCCTCCAGCACCGGCGCGCTGCTGGAACTCGCGCGCGTCCTTGCCCTCGACCCCGCGCTCGCCGCGCAGATCGAACTCGTCTTTTTCGACGGCGAAGAGGCCTTCGTGCAATTCACCGACACCGACGGCCTCTACGGCAGCCGCCACTACGCCAGCCAACTCCGCGCCAGCAATCGCCACCGGCAATTCAAGTTCGGCATTCTCTGGGACATGATCGGCGATCGGGATTTAAAGATCACCCTGCCTTCCGACTCGCCCGCCGACCTCGCCCGCAACATCCTCGCCGCAGCCGACGCCCTGAAACTCCGGCAGTACTTCGGCTTCCTCGACCGTCCGATTCAGGACGATCACGTTCCGCTGAATCGCATCGCCCGCATCCCGACCATCAACCTGATCGATTTCGACTACCCCTATTGGCACACCGCAGACGACACGATCGACCGCCTCGCTCCCGAGAGCCTGCAAACGATCGGCGCCGTCACACTCTTCCACCTGCGTAAGGCTCTCAGTAAGTAGTGCCTCGCGCCACTTTGCGGAAGACGCACTTTTCCCGACGAAATGGTTGCCACGTTTGAGGAACAGTGCTTTTATCCCCGTCCCGACTTTCAGTCGGTCTTTGGAAAGCACTCGTAGCTCAATTGGATAGAGCATCTGACTACGGATCAGAAGGTTCCGCGTTCGAGTCGCGGCGGGTGCACCACTGAGGCAGAGGGACTTACATCGTGGCGGCCGCAACTAATGTTTCCTCCATTGCCCTGATATTGCCCTTCAGAAGGTTCGTCGCAAATAACGGTTGGCGATGCGTTGGAAGGGTTGGTCGGCGGCATTCCGCCGCGCTCAGCTTTTGGCGTTGAGAGCAATGATCCCGTTGATGCGGTCGCGCAGGACTTCTTCCTTGAAGGGTTTCGCGATGTAGCCGCTCACGCCGAGGCCGTCGGCCTTGGCCACCGATTCCTGGGACGACTCCGCGGTGAGCATGATGACCGGCACCTTGGCCAGGGTGGCTTCCTGGCGCAGGCGCGCGAGCAGTTCGAAGCCGTCCATCACCGGCATGGTGACATCGAGCAGGATGAGGTCGGGGTTTTCGCGGAGCGCCGCGGCGAGGCCTTCCTCGCCGTTGGTGGCTTCGACGATTTGGCAGTCGCACCCTTGGAGCGCGCGGGAGATGAGCATCCGCACGATACGGCTGTCATCGACGGTGAGGATTTTTGGAGTCATAGGATTTTTGGGATGGGCAGTGGGAGTGAGCGTCCGGGCTTAACCGGCGAATTCAACGAGGATGTCCACGAGGAGGAGCATGCCATCGTGGCGAAAGCCGAAGACGCGATGGCGGCCGCGCGGCACTTTGGGGGGAGCGAAGACGGCGTCGGCCACGACCTCGGGGACGGACAATTTGCAGGTCAGTCCGGCGTCGCAGAGGTTCGACTGAAAACTGCCGACGATCATGTTGGACATCTCGGCGAGGACGTCGCGGAGATCCTCCGTGGTGGCGGCGGCGCCTTCCATGCCGAGGACTTGGGCGGCGAGGGTGCGGCAGAAGTCTTCGCCGAGGCGAAGATAGACCCGGCCATTGGCGCGGCCGGTGATGCTCAGGCTGGAGGTGAAGCGCTCGATTGCCGACTCGCTGCCTTTGCCGACCTCCACCGGCACGAGGGTGATGCCAGCCATCGTGTCGAAGGTGCGGCGCACCGCGTTGATCAGCGGCTCCGACATCGCCAGGACGAGAATCGGCTCGACGCCTAGTCGAAAAATCTGCCGCTCGACTTCGTCTGCGGCGCCGGTCGCGGGCACGTCGCCTTCCAACAGGCGTTCGGTGAGCGCGCGATCCGCGGCGATCAATTTGGCGATCTGGTCGAGTTCCCCGCCCCGCACGGCGATGAGCGCGGCGAGCCGGGAGACGCTCTCCGACGTCGGCTCCATCGCGTATTTGGAAAGCAGGACCGGGTTGGCGGGTTTGGGGGCGTGGGATGTCATAAGATCAGGCGCCGTAGAGCGCACGGAGTTCGGTGAAACGGCGCACACACTTGGCGCAGAATTTTTCAAAATCGAAGTCGCGCAGCCCGAGCCGGTCGATGACTTCGCGCGCCGGTTTTTCGACGAAGGGTTCGCCGTTCTCCGCCGCTTCAACGGCACAGGCGGCCAGATTGGCAAGGTGGACGGCATCGCCCATCCGGTCGTCCCATTGCCCGGGGTCGTGGTGATACATGATCGCCCGGCAGATCCGCTCGGGCAGCCCCCAATGCTGCGCGACGATATAGCCGACCTCGGCGTGGTTCATTTCGAGGACTTCCGTTTCGGCCTCGAAAAGCGAGAGCCCTGCCTCCTCGTGCGCGCGACGCACGAACCCCATTTCGTCCGCACTCGTGCTCTGGGCCACGATCAGTTTGCCGACATCGTGCAGGAGTGCGGCGGTGATCGTGGCCGGCGGGACAGTGTTCGGAGCAAGGCGCACGAGGAAATCGGCAGCGATGGCGGCCGCGGCGGAATGGCGCCAGAGCTGGCCGGCCGCGAGGCCGTAGGCGGGCACCACCGTGCTCATCGTTTTCCCCACGGAGACGGCCAGGGCCATGGAGATGATCAACCCGAGGCCAAGCCGCATCACCGCTTCATCCACCGTGGAGACAGGCATGGAACTCGCACTAAAAGCCGAATTTGCGGTCCGCAGCATTTTGAGCGTCAGGACCGGATCCATGCGGATCGCGCCCGCCACGTCGGCCAGATCGCAGGCATTGGCATCCAGCGCCATGAGGCGGCTCACCGTGGCCGGCAGAGGCTCCAATTGGGACGCCAATTCGATCACCGCCTCGGACTTGGTCAGCGCGTCCAAGTCCTCGGACAGATCGAGGATATTGACGACGCCTAAAGGCAGGCAGTGGGCTTCACCGGGTGAGTTTTCCATGGGCGTGAGCGTGCAGGGGACTGACGGAAGATTGAATTAGGGTGAAACTGGGTGCGTCCCGGCGATCTCAGGCGCTCTGAGGCGTGGAAATCGCAGTGCTCGTCGGACCAGCGCGGAGGAAGTCTGTATAATTTCGTAAGGTCATCTCTGGAGAATTATTTAACTTCAGCAGGCGGCCTTCATCAGAAGTTCTAACGTGATCTCATCGTCGCCGCAGCGAAAGCCGATCAAGCGACGGTCGGTCCAACCCCTGGCACCCAAGCGCAAGCTGTCGCCGCGCACGATCGTGGGAATAGTAAGAACGCAGGGCGCCCCTTCGTCACAAAGGCGGCTCTTGACTGCACCAACGATCATGTTTCCCAGTTCGCCGATGGCATCATCGATCATTTCGTGGCCTTCGAATTCCTCATCCGCGAGGCCGAGCAAATGAGCAGCGAGCACCCTGGCGAAGGCGGAGGTCAGGTAGAGATGAACGATGCCGTTCAAGTCGCCGATGAAGCCCACCGAAGCGACTACCAACGAAGAGCCAACGCTCTGCAGATCACCCGGCGGTATGGCCAGCGCCTCCATCGAGAACATGGTCCCAAGAACCTCCGGCACGGCACTCGTTAATAGGTCACAAACTTCTTCGATGCCGTTTTTGGTGTTATTCATGATGATTAAACTGCGAAAGCGGCACTGTTCGCGGCTCGCAGTAGCTTGACCGTGAGCGATGGATCGTAAGCAATCCCAGGTCCGCGCCCTCGCCGAGGTTGCCATCCGGAGTCGTGACGAGTTGAGCCAGGCGGACGGTGCTGGCCGGGAACGGAGCCAGATCGTTGGCTTGTTCGATTAATAGCTGGAGATCAATCATCGCGTTAGGTCCGTCAGGCTTGTTTCACGCGATAGCAAGTGGTCTTGTCAAAGACGACGCGCTCGAATGAGTCGTCGAGATTAAAGGTAGTCTCGGCTCCCCCGAGGAGCAGGAAGCCACCCGGCCTCAAAAGCTTCCGCACCTTGGCCAGGATGGCTTTCTTCGTCGCGATATCGAAATAGATCAGGACGTTACGCAGGAACACGATGTCTAGTGGTGGCATCCAGACCCATTCCTTGATGAGATTCATCTCGCGGAAATCCACCCGCTTGCGCAGATCCTCGCGAAATTCCCACTCGGCTCCCTGGCGGGAGAAATACTTAACCAGGAGCGACGCCGGCAGACCGCGATTGACTTCGAGTTGGCTGAAGCGACCCGCTTTGGCCCGGGCCATCGCGTCCTGGCAAAGTTCCGTGGCAATGTATTTCAGATTCCACTTGAGCAATTCAGGAAAGTTTTCCGCGATGGTCATCATCACGCTGAATGGTTCCTGCCCGGTCGAGGCCGCGCCGCACCAGACGTTGAGCTGACGATCCGCGCCACGCACTTTCATGAGTGCGGGCAGGATGTGCGCTTTCAGTCCTTCGAAAGGATGAATGTCGCGGAAGAAGGAAGTCTCGTTCGTGGTCATCGCATCCACGACCTTGCGATGGAGTTCGCTGCTCTTCGGACTCGCGCGGAGCTGTGCGACCAGATGATCCGGCGACTCAATCTTTTCTCTGCGGGCGAGGGTATGAAGCCTTGAATCCACCAGGTATTCCTTTCCCGGTTCAATGACGATCGCGGCCTGTTCGCGAACGTATTCGCGGACGTAGTCAAAATCGACGGTGGTCATGGAGTCGAAAGCGCAACCGGAGTGAAGGCGCGGTAGCGTGGGATGCCGGCCTGCACCCGGGAATTGATCTCGTTCGCGATTTCGCTGAGCGGGAGGATTTTATCCGCGAGGCCCGCATGGCTGACCGCGCCGGGCATTCCCCAGACGACGCTGCTCGCTTCGTCCTGGGCCAGGATCTGTCCGCCCGCTTCGCGGATGTGCCGGCTGCCCACCAGTCCATCCTGTCCCATTCCGGTGAGGACGACGCCGAGGGCGTGCTTGCCAAACACCTGGGCAACAGAACGAAAGAGCACGTCCACCGCCGGTCGGCAGGAGCACTCCGGCGGGCCTTCGTGCAGAAGCAGTCTGGCGCCTTGCGGAGCCCTCTCCACCTCCATGTGGATTCCCCCGGGCGCCAGCCAGATGTCACCGGGCATCAGCATCGCACCCGCTTCGCCTTCACGGGCGCGTCGTCCGGAGATGGCGGAAATCCGTTCCGCCAGTAACCGGGTGAAGAGCGGAGGCATGTGCTGGACGATGACCACGGGGATCGGGAAATTCACCGCCAACTCCGGCAGCATCGCGACCAACGCATTCGGCCCGCCCGTAGAGACTCCGATAGCCAGGATGTCGATGCGGGCCACAGCCGCAGCGGCCGCGCTCGGCAGTACCCGAACCACCGGACGCGGTGCGCTCCCGGCCGGGCGGCGACACAGCGCCTTAATCTTCGGCACGAGTTCGTCCTGGATGCGCTGAAGGGCGACGCTTACGCTCCCCACGTTGGCCGGCTTGGTGACATAGTCATTGGCCCCCAACGTCAGCGCGTCGAGGGTCGCTGCCGCCCCGCGCTCGGTAAGCGTGCTAAACATGATCACGGGCAGCCGCGGATGGGTCTTGCGAATCGCCTTGAGCGTCTCGATGCCATCCATCACCGGCATTTCCATGTCGAGTGTCACCACATCTGGCGCGAGCTGCGTGATCTTGGCCAGACCGATGTGACCATCCGCGGCCGTCCCGACAACCTCCAGCTCGGGATCGGCGGCGAGGCAATCCGAGAGCATGCGCCGGATCACCACAGAGTCGTCCACCACCAGGACTCGTATCTTGGCCATACAGTTAGTTCAGTCCGAGAAGGGCGAGCTTCTCGAGCAGCAGTTCCTTGGTAAAGGGCTTCATTAGGTATTCGTTGGCCCCCGCGTCAAGCGCCTGCGTCATACTGGCCATCGACGTCTCGGTCGTCACCATCATGATCCGGATATCGCTGAGAAGGGCGTTCGCACGCACCGCGCAGACCAGTTCATACCCGTTCATCACCGGTATGTTCCAATCCACGAGCATCAGCTCGACCTGTTCGCCCTGATTGAGCCGATCCAAGGCCTGTTGCCCGTCGCCCGCCTCGAGGATGTCGAAGCCGATCTCTCGAAGCGCCTTCCCGAGAATCATCCTCATCGCCTTGGAGTCGTCAACGATCAGCGCACGCATAGCGAGGAGGCAGCATAACAAGAGGCATGAATACACATCGGGTCAGTCAAATGGGTTGTGGGACGAGTCGTCCTTTGGAGAAACGGGCCGGGAGCTGGGGATAGGATGCGAGACGGTGCAATCAGGCCTGATTCGCCAGTTGCTGGAGCTCGGCGGCCATCCGCGAAAGCTCCGCCGATGCCTTCTGCGTGTCGTTAGCGCCGGACATGGTGTTCTTGGCGGCTTGCGCGACGCCGGTGATATTCTGCGCAATCTCCGTGCTGCCCTGGGCGGCCTCCGACACGTTGCGCGTGATTTCATTGGTCGTGGCGGTCTGCTCTTCCACGGCACTGGCAATCGTGTTCTGGAAGTCATTGATCCGATTGATGATCGCGCTGATCTCCCCGATCGCGACGACGGCGCTGTTGGTATCGCCCTGAATGGCTTCGATCTTTTGACTGATATCTTCCGTGGCTTTGGCGGTCTCTTTCGCGAGTTCCTTGACCTCATTGGCGACGACCGCGAAACCTTTTCCGGCTTCGCCGGCGCGCGCGGCTTCGATCGTGGCGTTGAGGGCGAGCAGATTGGTCTGCTGGGCGATCGAGGTAATCACCTTGATGACCTTGCCGATCTCCGCGCTGCTCACTCCAAGTTTGGAAATCGTGGCATTAGTCGTCTCCGCCGCCCGGACTCCGGTCGCCGCCACCTTGGCCGCTTCCTGGGCGCTCTTCGCGATCTCGCGAATACTCGCACTCATCTCCTCGGTGCCCGTGGCGACGGTCTGCACATTCTTGCTCACCTGCTCGGCGGCGGCGGAGACGACACCCGCTTGAGTCGCCGTTTCTTCGGCGTTACTCACCATCTGCTGGCTATTTGCCTCCAACTCCTCGGCGGCAGCGCTCAGCGAATTCGCGTTTTGATTCACCCCGGCCATGGTGACCTTCAACTTGTTCTCCGCTTTCTTTTCCGCGGTGACATCGGTGGCGATCTTCACCACCTTGAAAACTCGATCCATCTCATCCTTCACCGGTGCATAGACCGCTTGAATCCAGACTTCGCTTCCATCTTTCGCGATCCGTTTGTAAACGTCACTTTGGCTCCTGCCCGCGCCCAGCTCGCTCCAAAACTGGGTATAGGCCGCCGAGTTCGCGAAGCCAGGTTCCACGAACATCCGATGATGATTTCCCACGATCTCCTCGCTCCGGTAACCGAGTGTCTTCAGGAAATTGGCATTCGCGGAGAGAACCAGGCCCTTGGTATCGAACTCGATGTAGGCATAGTTGCTATTGATCGCGGCCAGGACCCCCTTCATGTTCTGCCGCTCGAGTTCTGCGGCCGTGATGTCATAGCGCACGCCGATGTACTTCCGGGGCTTCCCGTTATCCCCCAGCACCGGGGCGATGACCGCGTCCACATAGTACGGCGTGCCGTCCTTCGCCCGATTTTTGATGATTCCCCGGAAAGGCTTCCCGCGGCCGATGGTGGACCAGAGCTCCTTGAAAGTTTCCTTTGGCATGTCCGGATGACGGGTCGTATTGTGGGGCTTCCCGATCAACTCTTCCCTGCTGTATTTGGAGACTTCGAGAAATTTCTCGTTGACGTTGAGAATGTCGCCCTTGAGATCCGACTCCGAAACAATGCTGGTGAGGTTCGTGATCTCGGCCCGCACCCGGAGTTCCGCGATTTCTTGAGACATCTTGTGTTGCTCCGTGCAGTCCGTGGCCACCTTAACGATTTTCGTCGGCAAGCCTTCACTATCCAGGACCGGGTTATACGACGCCTGAAGCCAAATTTCGGCGCCGTCCTTGCCAATTCGCTTCTGGAGGCCGGAATGGCTTCCGCCGTTGCTCAAATCACGCCAGAACGCCTTGTAATCATGGCCGCCCGCCGTCGAAGGCTCGACGAAGATGCTGTGAAGCTTGCCTTGGATTTCCGAAAGCTTGTAGCCAACGATCTGCAAG
>JBBQIZ010000104.1:0-14836 GCA_038325425.1 Chthoniobacterales bacterium | reverse complement strand
AATGGAGGTGTATCCGGTTGCCCGGCCGCCTAAAGGACAATTTTCCACGCCCTCGCTTCGGATCCATCGGGAGCGGCTTTCCCATGACAACGGTCATTCACCGATCCGCATGGATGCATCATCCAGTGAAGGGACTTGACTTGAAATCCTACTGCTCCGCGCCGCCCCGATCAAAGGCCGTCTGATTGGAAAAGGAGCAGCCCATTCTGGGTCCTTTACTCTGGAAAACGATACGTGCCATGCCGATCGGCTCACTACTGCAGTGGACTGTCCATCCGCAACAATCCAAAGCGGAAACCAGTTTTCGATCCCGTTTCAACAAGAATCCCGGTGTGCATGCCAGATTTCTACTGGTGTACATGGATTTCACTCTCGACAGAGAGAATGAGCTTGTGTCTGAACCGCCATTTTGATAGACGTATCATCCTAATAATCAACAACTTACATACAGGCTAGTAGCATCAACTCCTCTAGCTCATAACCTGAAGGTCGTAGGTTCAAATCCTACCCCCGCAACCACTTTCAAATTCTTGAAAGTGCTGGCGCTCGAAAACCTGAAGCAATGCATGTTTTGGCGGTACACACCGTCCCCTTAGGCGCCTGAAACCTTCGGCGGGGCGCACTTTCCCCGAAAATTGCGCTCGGCGTTTTTCCGGAAACGGCATATTGCGGAATTTACGGATGCAGTGCGTTCGATTTCTCCCACCCGCGGACGCGTTCGCTCTTCCGGGAGCGATGGAGAGCCACTTTCGAAGCGCGGGCGCAAGTGAGCGGATCTGGCGGATCAAGTCGCCAGTGTGCCGCTGTAAAGCGGGATGCGGTTGACCCTTTCTTCGTTGCCATTGTGGATCACCACTAGGCCGCCTCGGCCGTTCAGGCAGTTCCTGAGATGGCGGGTGGCATCGCCGAGCGAGGGGAATCTCCGGATATCGCCAAAACCAGTTTGCTGCACTTGGACGCTGGATTCCCCTTCGCAAAAGAAAATGTGAAATTCTGAACTCATTCCGAGGCAACGCCGCACTTTCGTATGGGTCGCGGAGAAAAACGCCGCTTTCGATTTATCGGTGTCGGTCTTACAGATCAAAGAGCTTTTGCGCACGTAGGCAGCGCCGCTCGTTCCGGTTAACCTCCAAAATCCCTAAAGAATTCCCCCCCGGCACCAGCCCCGCCTTGGACAATGAAACCCAAGGCGGGGCAATTTTTTGGGGAATCGTCGAGGTGGCGTTGAGCTGGGATCCGAAGAGGCGAAAAATGCGCAGGCTCGGGCGGGTTGGAGTGTCTACTTTTCGCCTGTGCTCCCGGTTTTGCAGGAATCTCCTGCTGGGGCGCGCCGCGGTTTTCTCTGTGGGGAAATTTTTTAAACGAGCTGTGGCACTGTGGCGCGGAGGCTGCTATTTCATTTGGGAGCTTTAGAAGATTGTTCTGGGGGGAACATCAGCCCTCCGTGACCACGGTTCGGTCGCGGGGGGCTGAATTTTTTTAGAACCGAGGGTGGGAGCCAAAACTTAGCGCCCCACGCAGATCACTCCCAACCCGCCGCGTGACGGTCGAAGGATTCGCGTATTCACCTACGACTTCTCCGCCGTTCAGGACCGAACCTCGGTGGTTTCACGAGGCGGATTTTGTTGAGACCCGACCCTTGCCGAGCACGATGTATAACCAGCAGTTACGCCCCGCCGCGGCTTTACGCTGTGCGCCAACAAGCGAAGAGCAGCGCGATGAGGACGAGCAGGACGCCCACGATTTCACTCGAGCGGCGGACCCAGAAGTGGAGCAGATGGCGCATGGCGGGTGCGGGTGATCAGACGATTTGAAAACGCTCCGAATAAATCCGGCGCCACTCCACGCCGAGCTGGTGCAGGGATTTTTCCGCGATGTCCATCAGCGGCGTCGGGCCACAGATGAAATACTCGAACGTATTCGGCTTTGCCGGGAGGTAGCGCGCGAGCAGGGCTTTGTCCACCAGCCCGCTTTCGCCGCGCCAATCTTCCGGCGGATCGGAAATAACATGCACCACCTGGAGGGAAATCCCCCGTTCGAGGGCCTCGATCTCGTCCTGAAACGTCGCCTCCTCCCAAGCGCTGGTCGCGTAGATCAAAATCGCCCGATGCGTGCTGCGTTCCTTTTGCATCGTGCGCAGGAGGCTGAGCGCCGGCGTGACGCCGATCCCGCCGACGATCAGAAACACGCCCATGTCGGGATGCGGATTACGGGTGAAGGCGCCGAGCGGTCCTTCGAGGAAGGCCCGCGTGCCGACCTTCAGATCGGGCCAGCGGCTGGTGAAGTCGCCGAGCGCTTTGGCCGCGAATTGCACCTCGCGATCATGCGCCGCGCTGACGAAGGAAAAGGGGTGCTGTTGCAGCGAAAAAGGCGAGTCGCCGATGGTGATCCAGGCAAACTGCCCGGCTTCATATTCCATTCCCGGGTGGCCGTCCGGGGCGAGGGTGAGCAGGGTCACGGCGCCGCGGCGTGGCTCCACTGCGGTGATCCGATACGGGAACCGCCGCAGCCGATGCGGGCGGACGATGCGGCTGTGAAGGACGAGATACATCGCCGCGAAAACCCATCCGGCCCAAAGCGCCTTTTTCCAGAGCGGATCGAGGTAATGCCCGACCTGGATGCCATGCACTACGCCGGTGAAGACGATCGACAGCGCGAGCAGGCCATGCACGAGACGCCACCATTCGTAATTCAGCCGCACCTGTTCGCGCCAGAGAGTCGTCACCATCAGGACCACGAGCGCGATCGTCACGTAGCTGAGCGCGACGGCTCGCGGCAGGTTCACGCGGGGGTCGAAATAGGAAAGAAACGCCCGGTCGGCGAGGATCAGCACCGTCGGATGGAGCAGCACGAGGGTGAATCCGACGATGCCCAACTGCCGGTGCAGTTGCAGCACATTGTCCGTCCCAAAGGCCGGCGCGATGGCGGCGAAGCGGCCCGAGAAGAGAAACTGGAGGCACATCAGACCCATGCCGAGGAAACCGAGCGCGACGCCGAATTCGATCAAAAAAACGCGCCGCTCCGGCGCGGGGGGAAGCGCGGCCAGCGCGAGCAGCGCGGTGGAAAGCAGGAGTACGATGCCCAGCCATTTGATGGCTTCCCAAAGGCTGTATTTCGGTCCTCGCTCGGCGGTCATGCGCGTGGAGATCAGCCTTGGAAGAGCGATTGCGCGCCATCGACGAAGACTTCCGTGCCGGTGGTGTGCGAGGAGGCGTCGGACGCGAGAAAGAGGACGAGTTGCGCGACTTCCTCCGCGGTGCCGGCCTCCTGTCCGGTGAGCGGGATTTCGCCCTCGGGATATTCCACGGGCGGTGCGAGCGCCTCCGTGCCGCGGATATCGGTGTTGTCCTCGATCTTCGTATCGATCCGCCCGGGGCAGATGACATTGACCCGGATGCGGTGCCGCGCCAACTCGACGGCGAGCATTTTCACCAGCGCGACCTGCCCCGCCTTGGTCGTCGCGTAAGCGCTCGCGCCCACGTTGCCGAAGCGCCGCGTCCCATTGATCGACGACGTGACCACGACCGCGCCGCCGCGTTTGCTCAGGAGCGGAAGTGCGGTTTTGATCGTCAGGAAAGTACCGCGCAGATTGACGCGGACGGTCTCGTCCCACTCCTCGACGGTGAGCGTTTCGAGCGGCGCCCAGACGCCATTGATGCCCGCGTTGGCGAAGACCACGTCGAGCCGCTGCCATTGGCGCTGCAGCTTCCTCACCGCGGCCTGCATCTGCTTCGCGTCGCCGATGTCCGCGGTCAGGACCAGCGCCTCGCCGCCCTCCGCCTCGATCTCCCGGGCCATCTTCTTCAGCTCGCGGGCGGTGCGTGAAAGCAGGCCGACCTTGGCGCCCTCGCGGGCGAGCAGGCGCGCCGCAGCGGCGCCGATGCCGGAGCCGGCGCCGGTGACGAGGGCGACCTGGCCGGCCAGCGATTTTCGGGAAGCGGATTTCATAGGCGGACAAAGCTCATGCGGGTATCGCGCGCTTCGCCCCGACCGCGCGGGTAAAAAGCGCGGGCTGGCGGGCTGGATCGGCCAGCGCGTGGGTCGGTCGTCGGTCGTCGGCTTCCTGTTTCCCTCTCCTCCGCGCTGCGCTCGCAGGTCCGCGTCTCGTAGTTCCACCGGCCCCCGGCATCAAGGCAGGAGTCGATCGCGAGGAAGTCGCGACTGCCGCCGTGGCTGAGGAACAAACCACCGAAATAGAGCGCCGGGATCAAGGCGACCGCCCCCGCAATTCCACCGACGACGGTCAGCGTGCGTTTCATCCGCCGGAGGTCCCTCAGTCCGTCGGGGTGGGGACTTGCTCGGGCGGTTGGAGCGGGCCGACTTTGCGGAGCGCGGGCCATTTCCAGACGGTGCCGAGGACGACGAGGATGGTGCCGATGCCGCCGCCGACGACGGAAATCACAGGACCGAAGAGGGCGGCGGTGACGCCGCTTTCAAAGGCGCCGAGTTCATTGGAGGAGCCGATGAAGATGTTGTTCACCGCGGAGACGCGGCCGCGCATGGCGTCGGGGGTGAGGAGCTGGACGAGGGTGTGGCGGACGACGACGCTGATGTTGTCGCACGCGCCGGTGATGGCGAGGGCGACGAAGGAGAGGGCGTAGTTGCGCGAGAGGCCGAAGACGATGGTGGCGGCGCCAAAGCCGGCGACGGCGAGGAGCATGGCGTGGCCGGCGCGTTGCAGGGGCGGGCGATGGGCGAGGGCGAAGGCCATGAGGACGGCGCCAAAGGAGGGGGCGGCGCGCAGCCAGCCGAGGCCGACGGCATCAACGTGGAGGATCTTTTCGGCAAAGATGGGGAGGAGGGCGGTGGCGCCGCCGAGGAGGACGGCGAACATGTCCAGGGTGATGGTGGCGAGGATGATCTGGTTGCCGCGGACGAAGCGCAGGCCGGTGAAGAGGTCGCGCAGGGGATGGGGATGGATGGTGGGGACGCGCGCCGGGGCGCGGACGCGGAGCATGAAGAAGAAGCCGATGAGCCCGCAGACGGCGTCGATGGCATAGACGGCGGGGACGCCGAAGGCGGCGATGGCGAGGCCGCCGAGGCCGGGACCGAGGACGCAGGTCAGCTCGAAGGTGCTGCTGTTCCACATCACGGCGTTGCTCAGGGCGGTGCGGGGGACGAGGTTCGGGAAGAGGGCGCTGCGACCGGCCCAGCCGAAGGCGCGGGCGATGCCGTTGATGAAGAGGAGCAGGTAGAGGAGCGGCATCGCGGGCTCGAAGAAGACGTTCTCTTTTTCCCCGAAAAGCGCGGCGAGGGCGTAGAGGGCGTCGGTCGCAGGCACGAGCAGGCCGACGGCGGGGACGGCGACGTGCTCGAGGGCGAGGACGACGAGGGCGAGGGAGGTGAGCATCGCGACGAACTGCGCGGTGAGGATGATGGCCTTGCGGTTCAGGCGATCGGCGGCGATGCCGGCGGGGATGGACAGGAAGATGATGGGCAGCGCGCCCATGAGGCCGACGAGGCCGAGGGCGGTGGCGGAGTGGGTGCGCTGGAAGATCTCGTAGCCGAGGGCGATGCCGAGCATCTGCCGGCCGAGCATGGAGATGAAGCCGCTGGTCGCGTAGCTCCGATACGAGGGGGAGCGGAAAGCCGCGTAAGCGTCGTGTCTCGGGAGTGCGGGAAGGGGGGCGTCCTGCGGGGCTTCGGGCATGGGCGGGAAAGGGTGGCGGGTGGGGCGGCGCGGGACAAGTGGTTTGGCGCACTTTCCCCTTTCCACCCGCGAGGGTGCGCCCTTTTAGTGGGGTTCCCCCCCTCAGATTGCTTATGAAATATCGGACCTATCTCATCTTCGGCGCGCCCGGCAGCGGCAAAGGCACCCAAGGCAAGATCCTCGGCGCGGTGCCGCGGTTCTACCATTGCGCGTGCGGCGATGTCTTTCGCTCGCTCGATACCCGCACGGCGGTGGGCCAGGCTTTTCTCGAATACTCCAGCCGCGGCGAACTGGTGCCGGATGAAATCAGCGTGAAGCTCTGGATGGCGCGGATCGGCGACATGGTCGGCTCGCACATGTTTAAGCCGGACATCGACGCGCTGGTGCTCGACGGCATCCCGCGGAACGTGAACCAGGCGAAGATCATGCAGGACGTGATCCAGGTGAAGAAGGTCTTCCATCTCTCGTGCCCGGACCGCGACGCGCTGGTCGGCCGCCTGAAAAAGCGGGCGCTGAAGGAGAACCGTTTCGACGATGCGAATGAGGAGACGATCCGCCGCCGGCTGCTGACCTACGACGCGGAGTCGAAGCCGGTGCTGGATTTTTATGGGCCGGAACTGGTGGAGATGATCGATGCCACGCAGTCGCCGGTGAAGGTGCTGCAGGACATCGTCGAGACGATCAATCGGTGTAGCTGAGGAGAAGTTGAGTGTTGAAAGCGGATCGTTGAGATTCCTCCGCGTTTCCCGCTTTCAGGCGGCGCTCCGCGCCGGATACGGTTCGCTCTCATCCGCGCCGCGGAGCGTGGCTGCCTCTCAACCCTCAACTCTCAACTAATCCCCAATGCGCGTCGTTTTCATGGGCACCGGCGAGATCGGTGCGCCGGTCTTTCGCTGGTTGCTGGAGTCGCCGGATTATGAGGTCGTGGCGGCGGTGACGCAGCCGGACAAACCGGTCGGGCGCAAGCAGGAGTTGCAGGCTTCGGCGATCAAGCGGCTGGCGCTGGCGCATGGCGTCCCGGTGTTGCAGCCGGTGAAGATGCGTGCACCGGAGGCGGTGGCAGAGGTCGTGGCGCTCGCGGCGGAGGTGATCGTGGTCATGGCGTACGGACAGATTTTGCCGAAGGCGGTGCTCGCTGCCCCGCGGCTGGCGTGCCTGAATCTGCACGCTTCGCTGCTGCCGCGCTGGCGCGGGGCGGCGCCGATCCAGGCGGCGATCGAGGCGGGCGACCCGGTGTCGGGAATCACGGTGATGTATATGGCCGAGGGGCTGGACACGGGCGACATCCTGCTCATGAAAGAGACGCCGATCGGGCGGCGCGAGACGGGTGGTTCATTGCACGACCGGCTGGGGTTGGTGGCCGTCGAGGCGCTGGCCGAAGCGCTCCCGCCGCTCGCGATCGGGGTCGCGCCGCGCCTGCCGCAGGACGAAGCGCAGGCCACCCATGCGGCGAAACTTTCGCGCGAGAACGGCCGGATCGACTGGAGCGCCACGCCGGCAAAAATCGACCGGCGCATCCGCGCGATGAACCCGTGGCCGGCGGCGCACACGTTTCTCCCGACGCCGGTAGGGCCGCGCCAGATGAAGGTCTTTTCGTGCATCCTGCATCGGCGCGAAAGCGGCCCGGTGGGGAGCGTGTTGCGGGCGGACAAACGCGGCATTCTCGTCGGCGCGGGCCGCGGCGCGGTGCTGCTGCGGGACATTCAACTCGAAGGCAAAAAGCGGATGATGGCCGGGGAGTTTCTGCGCGGGCATCCCGTCACACTCGGCACGATGCTCGGCTGAGCGCCGACCGCTGTTTTCTCACTCCTACTCCTACTCTTATTCTCACTCCCCATCCCATCACCCGCGCGCCCGCGCCCGCGCCCACTCCGGCGAGTAAGAGTAAGAAAAAGAGTAGGAGTAAGGGCGATGCCGCGGAGGCGCTCGAAGACTTGGTCACGCGGCTGCGCGCCTGCACGATCTGCCCGAAGATGCACCGCCCGGCGGTCTCCGGCGGCGCGGTCGTGAGCCGCGTGATTTCCGTCGGGCAGGCGCCGGGGACGAAGGAGCCGGTGCTCGGGCGGCCATTTGCGTGGACGGCGGGCAGGACGCTCTTCGGCTGGTTTCACCGCGCCTGCGGGATCAGCGAGGCGGACTTCCGCGCGACGATTTACATGGCCGCGGTCTGCCGCTGTTTCCCCGGCAAAAACGCCGCGGGTGGCGACCGTGTGCCGGACGCACAGGAGATCGTGAATTGCGCGCGCTGGCTGGAAGCGGAGATCGCGCTGCTCCGGCCCGCGCTGGTCATCCCGATCGGCAAACTCGCCATCCAGCAATTCGTCAGCTTCGACAAGCTGACCGACATCATCGGCCAGCAAGTGCCGGTGCGGATGCACGGCCACAGCTTCGACCTCATCCCGCTGCCGCATCCGTCGGGCGCGTCGCCGTGGCACCGCATGGAGCCGGGCAAGACGCTGCTCGATCAGGCGCTCCAACGGATCGTCGCGCACCCCGCGTGGCCAACGTCGATTTGAGCCTCGGAGGGACGCGCTCCGGCGTGTTCCCCACACCATTTCGATACTGAGCTTCGGAATTGGGGACCGCGGGAGCGCGTCCCTCCGGCTAGGCGAGCGCGCTTTTCCGCCAGCAGTAGTCGAAGAGCACCTCGAACTCTGCGAGTTGCAGCGCGGCCAGTTGGTCCAGCCCCTCGGTCTCGCCAAAACGCGCCTGTTCGCATTCGCCGGTGAAAAGATACGGGTCCCAATTTGACTGCCGGGCCATGACCGCCGAGTGCGCGCTGGCCACGCGGTGCAGTTCGCTGAAAAAGGGCAACTCGCCCGCGCGGCGGAACCAGTAGCGGGCATTGTCGAAGTCGCCTTCGCGCCGGTGGACCATGCCGTGCCAGTAGGAACCGTGGTCGCCTTTTGCCTCCTGGAAAACCACGTGGGCCTCGGGAATCGCGTCCACTGCATACAGCAAACCGCCTCTCACCAGTGCGAACATTTCCGGATCGCCCGGCGTCCGCTCGCCGGCGATGGCGAAATCGCCGGTTTTTTCGATACGCCGGACGAGTTCGTAATTCTGCGGTTCCTTGGGCAGAAGCTTGCGGAGCAGTTCCTCCTGAAGAAACACGCGATCGACGAAATCCGAATAGGTCTTCATGGGGTCAGCCTGGCTCCGTCCCGAGGGCGGTCGCAAGAAATTTCCCGCCTGCTGGCAAGCGTGATGCTTTGGACCTTATCACCATGAAATCCATCGCTCTTTGCGCGCTCCTCACTCCTGTGGTCGCTGGCGGGGGACTCGCCCTTTGGCCGCAGCCGCCCAGCACCGGGCTTCCTTCGCCTTCGCTGCGGCAGGCCGCCGTCGTGGCCCTCGCCGCTGCGGCCGCCCAGACGCTGTCCACTCCCGCGCCCCTGGCCGGGAGCGCGGTGGAGCAGAACATCGATCTTCACACCGCGGTGCAGCAGGAAAAATTGACCGCGGAGTTCCGGGGCAATGGCCGCGACCAGATGCGGGCGATTTTAACGAACCGGACAGGCAGCTTGCTGACCGTGCGGGTGCCGGCCGGGCAGATGTTTGAAGCGGCGAGCAATGTCGTCGTCGTGGCGCGGGCGGGGGAAGTCGAATTGCGGCCCGGTCGCCCCGTGGAAGTGACCATCCAAACGGTGGCCACGCGTTCGGCCAACAAAGTCGTCGAGGCGCCTTACCAGCTTTCGTTCGGCACGCTGCCGCGGATCAGCACGCTGCTCGCCTATGCCCAGGAGCGTCCGGAGATGACCGCCGGTTCCATCCAGACCGCGGTCCTCGCGCTCACGGAAAATCTGCCGCTGAGTTCGGTGGCAAAGTTCATCGCCGCGGGCGGCGATCTCGCGACGCGCTTCGACACCGCGCCTTTCAAGACCGACGCGAGCGACATTCTGACGGCCCTCACCGCGCTGCGCGCCATTGGCACGCCCGAGCAGGCGCTGGCCATGACGATCGATCCGCAGCTCAAGATCGAGAGCATGATCGAACCCACGACACGCGCCGCGGCGATGCGCTACTACGGCATTTCGTCGGAGACCGAGTGGGACTATTGGAAAACGGAATTGCTCAACGGCGAACCGACCACGCGGCACTATGCCCTCTACGGCATCGCCCGCTTTTATCCCGAGATCGCTCTCGAGATGCTTCCGAAATGGGCGCGCGAAACCAAGACGCAGAACATCCTGCGCATCTCCGCGATCCAGGCGCTCGCCGACACCCAGCGCCCGGAAGCGTTGCCGATCCTGCAGCGTCTGGTGGACGACCTCGGCGCATCGACGGAGCTCGGCAAAAGCGCCGCGAACGCCGCGCAATATCTCAGTGCGCACCTGGCGCGGATGGCAGCGACGCGCACGACGGTCGCTTTCCGCGGTTCGGCGGGAGTGGCGCAGTTCTAGGAAAACCGATTCGGTTTCGCGCGGAAAACGCGCGCCCGGCTATTTCAGCTCCTTGATGCGGAGGTTGCGCCAGCGCACTTCCTCGCCGGCTTTCTCGGTCTTTTTGCCGATGCCGTGGACCTGCAGCGCGATCAGGCCTTCCTTTGTCATCCCGTCCTTCAGGTCCGCGGCGGGGACGCCATTGATCCAGGTCTTGATGCTCTCGCCGCGGCACTCGATCCGCGCCGCATTCCATTCGTTTTGTTTGAAAGCTTTCCGGGCGGCCTCGTTGTCCTTCAAGTCCTGCAGCCAGCCGCGCCGCGCTTCGTCATACACGCCGCCGGTGTAGGCGCGCGCGCTCGGGTCGATCTCGTATTGATAACCGAACACCCGGTCGGCGGGGAATTTGCGCTCCTTGCCGTTGATCTCCGCCGTCGTCTCCTTGTCGTAGTAGGAGCTGCGGAATTGCACGCCCGAGTTCATCTCCGGCGCGACCTTGAACTCAAACTCGAGGACGAAATCGCCGTAGTTCTTCGTCGTGCAGAGAAAGGTGTTCCCGGTATCGACGACCGTCTTGCCGACGATCGCGCCGTCCTCTACGCGGTACGGTGCTTCGCCGCTGCGTTTGACCCAGCCGTCGAGCGTTTTGCCGTCGAAGAGCGGCACGAAGCCGTCCTCCGCCTGGGCGGTGAGGAGCAGGGTGGCAGCGAAGATGGGGGCGAAGAGGAAACGGAGGGGGACGGGGATTTTCATGGGGAAGGTGGAACTCTTTCCGCAAAGCGCGGGCGGGGGCCAGCGAAAATTCCACCCCGACTTTCGCCATTGCCACCGCCGCGCGGTGCGTGGTCGAGTGCGCGGGATGAAATCTCTCGCCGATGCCCACCTTTACGGAATTCTCGACCTCGGCTACGTCGCCGCGGACGACAGCGAGCGGGTGACGGATCAAATGCTCGCCGGCGGCGTGGACGTGCTGCAATTGCGCGCCAAGGACGTCGACGAGACGGAAATCGAAGCGCTCGCCCACCGGCTCATTCCGCTGACCGAAAGCGCCGGCGTGCCGCTGATCATCAATGACTTTCCGCAACTCGTGCCGGCGGTCGGTGCGCAGGGAGCGCATGTCGGGACGGACGATTTTTCGGTGGAAGATGCGCGCTGGCGGGCCGGCCGGGCGCTGGCTGGGGAGGTGCCGCTGCCGCTGATCGGCAAGTCCACGCATTCCTTCGAGCAGGCGGTGGCGGCGGAAGCCGAAGGCGCGGATTACATCGGTTTCGGGCCGCTTTTTGCGACTCCGACCAAACCCGGCCGCCCGGCGATCGGGCTGGAGGAAATCCGCCGCGTACATGAGGCGGTGCGGCTTCCGATCTTCTGTATCGGTGGCATCAAGCTGGAGAATTTGGAGACGATTATCGCCGCGGGAGCCCGGCGGGTGGTGATTGTTTCCGGGCTCTTGCAGGCGCCGGATATCGCCGCCTACGCGCGCTCGGTGAAAGCGCTGCTCACGGGGCGTTAAGGGTTGCGCAGGTCGCGGGGCACGAATTAAAACGTGCCCCTTTTGTCATGAGCGGCTCCCCCGACATCTCTCAAGCTCCGTCACCGTCGTTCGCTTCGCCTGTCGAACGCGGCGGAAAGACGTGGGTCGCCCGTCTCAAAGCGCGGCACCCGCTGGGCTGGAGCGCGGCGCTGTGGGCTGGTCCGGCGATCCTTTTTGGCGCGTTCTTGCG
Organism: Chthoniobacterales bacterium; assembly: GCA_038325425.1. Taxonomy (GTDB): domain Bacteria; phylum Verrucomicrobiota; class Verrucomicrobiia; order Chthoniobacterales; family Chthoniobacteraceae; genus Chthoniobacter. The sequence goes on along the minus strand of JBBQIZ010000104.1, from coordinate 3,083 downwards.
GCTGCTGCTGCTGAGTTATTCGCCCTACGCCTACTGGGGCAGCGACTCGCAGTCGTATTTCCTCTTCACCGAACGGTTGCTCACCGACGGCGACATCAGCCTCTACGAAAAGCGCCGCTATCTCTACCCGATCCTGTTGCTGCCGATCACCCTGCTGCCTGGATCGCTGCTCGGCTGGCTGGCCTGGCTGCAGCACGCCTTCGGGCTGCTCACGCTGATCCCGCTCGCCTACGTCGTGCAAAAAACATTCGCGCATTGGCGGTGGCTGGTCGTGCCGGTGACGGTCTTTTACGCCGGCCTGCCGATGATCATCTGGTACGAGCATGAATTGCTCGGGGAGACGCTCTTCTTCGCCGCGATCGTGTGGGCCTGCGCCGGTTGGATGGCGTGGGTCAGCGAGACCGACCCGGCGCGGAAACGTCGTCTCTGGTGGTGGTTCCTCGTACCACTCGCCGCGCTGCTGCTCACGAAACCAGCCGGCCGGTTCATCCTGCCAGGGATTCTCCTCGCGCTGGTCTGGGTGAAGGCCTGGCGCTTTCTTGGCTGGAAACATTTGCTCCCGCTCGGGGTCGTCGCCGCGCTGATGACCCGCATGGGCGGCGATCGCCAGGGCATGTATCTGCTCTACGCGTCGGCGTTTCCGCTCACGCAGCTCGAGACGCCGTTGCATGCGGAATACAAGACGGAGATCCGTGATCTCGTCAGCGATGCGCGGCAGCGCTTGCACGAATTCCGGATGGATGAAGATCGCGCTTGGAAGCGCTTTTTGAAGAATCCGGGGGCCCAGTCGGAGCGTCCGCGCTGGCAGGAGCTGGGGCGGAGTGAAAAGAAGCAGGCTCAGGTTTATCGCGAGCTGGCTTTGGAGGGGATGAAAGCGCGCCCCGATCTTTTTGCGGTGATCGCGGTGCAGCGCCTGTTGAGTTCGGCGAACGCCGATGATTTCCGGGCGGAGCGTTTTGAAACCGACTATTTTTCCCGGAAGTTCGAGCGGCACTACGAGCGCTTCACCAAGGAAAAACCCGAGCGCCTGCGAATGATCCTCGGGCTGCCGCGGAATGAACCGCTGCCGCCCTACGCCGAAATCCGCGCGCGCCTCGAGCCGCATCCCAACGCGCCCGCCGCGCAGTGGATCGAGCGTTACGTGGAGATCGTCGAAAAATACGTGCGGCTCGAAAACGATACCTCGGACGATCAAGTGCCGGCGACCGGTCGGGATACGCCCACTGCTCTCGGGTGGTGGCTGGCGGCCGGGATTTTACTGAGCCTGACACCGTTCTATTTCCGCCGCCTCGGGCTGTGGACGATCATCATTGGCGGATACGTCTTCGGGGTGTTTTTGGTCGGCAGCGCCAATGCGCGTTTCTTCGGCGCGGCGTGGCCTATTCTCACCGTGCTCCTGGCGGTGCCGCTGGATGTGCTTCTCCGGCTGGCGGCCCGGTTTCTGGGCGGACGCGCCACGCCGGTTGCGCCTTAAGCGGGCCTGGGCGGTGCGCCAAAATTGGCTTTGCATCCCCGGAGCCCTCCCCTAAACCACCGCTCCCCATCGTGAAAAAACTGATCATCCAGATGCCGTGCTACAACGAGGAGGAAACCCTCGGCATTGCGCTCCAGGCGCTGCCGCGGGAAGTGGCCGGCGTGGACAAGGTGGAATGGCTGATCATCAACGACGGTTCCAGTGACCGGACGATCGAAGTGGCGCGCGCCAATGGGGTCGATCACATCGTCGACCTCGGCACGCATCAGGGATTGGCGCGCGGGTTTGTCGCCGGGCTCGACGCCGGCTTGCGCGCGGGCGCGGACATCATCGTCAACACCGACGCCGACAACCAATACAACGCCGACGACATCCCGAAGCTCATTGAGCCGATCCTGCGCGGGGAAGCGGAGATCGTCGTCGGGTCGCGGCCGATCACGGAGATCGAACACTTTTCCCCGCTGAAGAAGATGCTGCAAAAGCTCGGGTCGTGGGTCGTGCGGGTGGCCAGCGGGACGGATGTGGCCGATGCGCCGAGCGGATTCCGCGCGATGAGCCGGAAAGCGGCGATGCAGCTCAATGTCTTCAGCCAGTACACCTACACGCTGGAGACGATCATTCAGGCCGGGCAGAAAAACATCGCGATCACCTCGGTGCCGATCCGCACCAATGGTTACCTGCGCCCGTCGCGGCTGATGAAGTCGATGCGCAGCTACATCCAGCGCTCGATCCTGACCATTCTGCGCATCTTCATCACGTATAAGCCGCTGCGCTTTTTCCTGTGGCTGGGCACCTTCCCTTTCGTCGCGGGCGTGTCGATCGGCATCCGCTGGCTGGTGCTCTGGAATAACGACCCGACCCGCGGACGCGAGCCGAGCCTCATTCTCGCGGCCATCCTCATCCTCATCGGTGTCCAGCTCTGGGGGTTGGGCCTGGTGGCCGACATCATCGCGGTGAATCGCAAACTGCTCGAGGAAATCCAGCAGCGGGTGAAGCGCGTGGAGTATCAGAGGGAATCTTCCTCATCCTCTTCCTCCTGATCTTCCTCCATGTTTTCCCACGAAAAACTGCAAGCGTATCAGCAAGCCATCGCCTTCGTGGCCTGGACTCAACCGATCCTGGAGTCGCTTCCCGGAAAGGTGTCTGCGCGTGATCAGTTGGACCGGGCATCGACGAGCGTCCCGCTGAATCTTGCCGAGGGAAACGCCAAGTTTTCCATAGCGGATCGCGGGCGTTTCTTGCAAATCGCGCACGGTTCTGCGGTGGAGTGCGCGGCGTGTCTCGATGTGCTCGTGGCCCGCGGGTTGATGGCCGTGTCCGTGGCCGCCGAGGGCAAGCAGCGTTTGGAAGCGGTGGTGCGGATGCTGATGGGTTTGTTGGATCGCTGCGGTTGCCGAATCGCGGAAGACGAAGCGGGTTACGGAAACCTGAGGGAGGAAGATTAAGAGGATGAGGAAGAGGAAGATAGGCAACCCATGAGCCGCGAGATTTTTGCCCGCGAGGCGCTGGCGCAGATCCCGAAGATCCTGACGCTCCAGGATCGCAATCCGCTGTCGAAGACCTACGGCTGTTTCGACCGGAATTTCTGGCATTACAAGATCATCGATTT
>JBBQIZ010000103.1:0-14964 GCA_038325425.1 Chthoniobacterales bacterium | reverse complement strand
GGCGCGTTCACCGGGCTCACGCTGCATCACACACCCGCTCATCTGTATCGCGCCCTGCTCGAAGCCTCTGCTTTCGGCGTCCGGTGGATTGTCGATCTGTTGCGCGAACACGGGGTGCCGGTGACAAAGTTCGTCGCCACCGGAGGGCTGCCCCACCACAACCCACTCGTCGTGGAGGTCTATGCCGATGTGCTCGGCGCGCCGATCACCGTGCATCCCTGCAAACACGGCCCCGCGCTCGGTGCGGCGATTCTCGGGGCGCTCGCCGCAAACGCGTTCCCCTCACCCGGTGCCGCGATCCGCGCGATGGCCACGGCCAAATCAGCGCCCGTCATCAAACCCAACCGCAAACACCGCGTCGCCTACGAGCAGCGCTACCAGCACTACCGCGAGCTGGCTGCGCACTTCTCCAAACCCGCCTGATTTCCCCGGCCATGAAAACACTCAAATCAAAAACAGCTTATCTCGTCGCCAGTGGCGACCTCCGCCTCGGCGCCAATCAAACCTGCTGGCCCGCGCAGCAGACCATGGAAGCAGCGCTAGCCGAGGGCTTCGCCGCGGAAGGCTGGAAAATCCAGCGCGCGCACAGCGTGGACAAAGCAAAGCAGCACGGCTTCATCGATTCGCAAAAAATGGGCATCGAGGTCTTCCGCGGACTCGATCCCGACGCGCCACTCGTCGTCGCCGAGGCGGTCTGGCAGTATTCACATCACGTCCTCGCCGGGCTGACCACGCATCGCGGGCCAATCCTCACCGTCGCGAATTGGAGCGGGCAATGGCCGGGGCTTGTCGGCCTGCTCAATCTCAACGCTTCGCTGACCAAAGCCGGCGTGAAATATTCGACGCTCTGGAGCGAGACCTTCTCCGACAGCTTTTTCAAAAACGGTCTGCGCGAGTGGCTGACGACCGGCGCGGTGACGCACGATCAATCGCACGTCCGCGATCTTGCGCTGCTCAAGCTGCCCGCGGACGACGAGGCGTTCGGGCTTGCCTTCGGCGCAAAGCTGCGGCGCGAGAAAGCGATCCTCGGCGTCTTCGATGAAGGCTGCATGGGGATGTTCAACGCGATCATCCCCGACGAACTGCTGCACCCGACCGGACTGTTCAAAGAGCGGCTCAGCCAATCCACGCTCTACGCCGCGATGCAGACGGTGAGCGAAGCCGATGCCGCCGCGGTGGTCGCATGGCTCAAGAAACGCGGGCTGCAATTTCGCTTCGGGACAAACGGTGAAATCGATCTGACCGGCGAACAGGTGTTCGAGCAGGCGGAGATGTACATCGCGGCGCTGCGGCTCGCGGACGAGTTCGGCTGCGCGGCGATCGGCATCCAGTATCAGCAGGGACTGAAGGATCTCACGCCGGCGAGCGATCTCGTGGAAGGCATGCTGAACAATGTGGACCGGCCGCCGGTGCGCAGCGCGGATGGCAAACGCGAACTCTTCGCCGGCGAGGCGCTGCCGCATTTCAACGAGGTGGACGAATGCGCCGGGCTCGACGGACTCGTGACCTACCGGCTCTGGCGCGAGCTGGGTTTCGCCCCGGAGAACACGCTGCACGATCTGCGCTGGGGCGCGGAATTCGATGGCGATTACGTGTGGGTGCTGTTGATCAGCGGGGCGGCGCCGCCGGCGCATTTCATCGGCGGGTGGAAAGGCGCGAGCAGCGAGCGGCAGCCGCCGATGTATTTCCGCCTCGGCGGCGGCACATTGAAAGGCGTGAGCAAGCCGGGGCCGATCGTCTGGAGCCGCGTCTTCGTTTCCGATGGCAAACTGCACGCCGATATCGGCGTCGCCGAGGTGGTGAAACTCCCGCCGGAAGAAACCGAACGTCGGTGGCGCGAAACGACGCCGCAATGGCCGATCATGCACGCGGTTTTCAAAGGCATTACGCGCGACCAGATGATGGCGCGGCACAAGTCGAACCACATCCAGGTCGTCTATGCGCCGAACGAAAAGCAGGCCCACCGCGCCGCCCGCATCAAAGCCGCCGCGCTTGCTGCGCTCGGACTCGAGGTACATCTCTGCGGCGACGTGCGCCTCAGCGGCTGACCATCGAAAAAGGAAATCCCTTTGCAGCGATTCCAGGGCGCGCCTAGGCTGCGCGCCCATGATTGATCTCGCCTCACTCCCTGACCAACACGGCCATTTCGGACCGTACGGTGGAATGTTCGTGCCGGAGACGCTGATGACCGCGCTCAATGAGCTGACCGAGGAATATTCCAAGGCTCGGCAGGACGCGACGTTTCAGCGGGAACTTTCGTGGTTGCTCCAGGAATACGCCGGCCGGCCGACCCCGCTCTATTTTGCCGAACGCCTGACGCGCGAGCTCGGCGGCGCCAAGATTTACCTCAAACGCGAAGACCTGCTCCACACCGGCGCGCATAAGATCAACAACGCCCTCGGCCAGATCCTGCTCGCGCAGCGGATGGGCAAGACGCGGATCATCGCCGAGACGGGTGCCGGCCAGCACGGCGTGGCCACGGCGACCGTGGCGGCGCGGGCGGGCCTCGAGTGCGTGATCTACATGGGCGCGGTCGATGCGCAGCGGCAGGCGTTGAATGTCGCGCGGATGAAATTCCTCGGGGCGAAGGTGGTCGAAGTCACCGCCGGTCAGCAGACGCTGAAGGAGGCGATCAACGAAGCGATGCGCGACTGGGTGACCAATGTGCGGACGACCCATTACATCCTCGGCAGCGCGCTCGGCTCGCATCCGTATCCGATGATGGTCCGCGATTTTCACCGCGTCATTGGCGACGAAGCTCGCCGGCAAATTCTCGAACGCGAAGGCCGGTTGCCCGACTTGCTCGTGGCGTGCGTCGGCGGCGGATCGAATGCCATCGGGTTGTTCTGGCCGTTCCTCAATGACGTCGAGGTGAAGATGGTCGGCGTCGAAGCGGGCGGACGCGGGATCAAGAACGGCGATCACGCCGCGCGATTCCAAGGCGGCAAACTCGGCGTTTTGCAAGGGACGAAGACTTACCTTCTCGCCGACAACGACGGTCAGATTCAGCTCACGCACTCCGTTTCTGCCGGTCTCGACTACGCGGCGATCGGGCCGGAACACGCGTATCTGCGCGACCTCGGCCGCATCGGCTACGATTTCGCCACCGATGATGAAGCGCTGGAGGGTTTCCAAAGACTGTCGCGCATCGAAGGCATCATTCCCGCGCTGGAGACGTCGCACGCCATTTCGCACGTGCTGAAAGTCGCGCCGAAGATGGCCGAGCACGAGATCATCATCGTGAACCTCTCCGGGCGCGGCGACAAGGACGTGGCCCAGGCCGCGGAGTATCTGCTGAAGTAGGCGATGCGCAGCATGACCGGCTACGGGCGCGGCCAGAGCGCTCACAATGGCAGCAAATTCAGCGTCGAGCTGAACTCCGTGAACCGGAAGCAGAGCGACGTCGTGGTCACGCTTCCAAGGGAATTGACCGAACTCGAACCGCGCGTGCGTGATTTGATCAATGCCGCGGTCTCGCGCGGCCGCCTGAATGTCGTCATCGCCTATCACCACAGCGCGTCCTCGGCACAGAATCTCGCGCTCGATGCGGGTCTCGCCCGCACTTACTACCGCGCGATGCTCGACCTGCAAAAGGAGCTGAAAGCGGCGGGCGAGATCAATATCGAGACGGTGCTCCGCGCGCCCGGTGTGCTGCGCCTGCCCGAAGAGCAGCTCTCCATCGACGACGCCTGGCCGCACGTCGAAGCGTCGCTCAGGGAAGCCCTCGCCGATCTCGTAAAGATGCGGGAGCGCGAGGGGAAACATCTCGCGAAGGATTTGATCCAGCGGCTCAAGGTCGTGCGCGGTTGCGTGCGGAGCATTCGCCAGCTTCATCCCGGCGTATTGAAGCGGCACCGGCAGTCGCTCCACGAACGCATCCAACGCGCGGGACTTGATCTTCCCCTCGACGACGAGCGCTTGGTGAAAGAAGTGATCTTCTTCGCGGACAAATCGGATGTCTCCGAGGAACTGACGCGACTGGAGAGCCACTTCGCGCAGTTCGCGCATCATCTGCGGAAGAATGAGCCGGTCGGGCGGACGCTGGAATTTATGTGCCAGGAGATCGGGCGCGAATTCAATACGCTCGGCGCAAAGGCCAATGACGTGGAAATTTCGCAACTGGTCGTGACGTGCAAGGCGGAGATGGAAAAGATCCGCGAACAGATTCAAAACATTGAATAGCGTCGCCAGCCAGCCCTCCGACTACGCGCCTTTGCGGCAGTTCCGCCGCCTCGGAATCCTCTTCGTCGTCTCGGCCCCTTCCGGGGCTGGCAAAAGCACGCTGCTCAACGCCCTGCGGCAGACGCCCGATTTCATCTACTCCGTCTCCTGCACCACGCGCGCGCCCCGACCCGGCGAGATTGAAGGCGAGGATTACCACTTCGTGAGTCACGAGGAGTTTCAGCGGCGGCTCACCGCCGGCGAATTCCTCGAGCACGCATTCGTCCACGGCAATTCCTACGGCACGCTGCGCGGCGCGGTGATCGAGCAACTTCGCGTCGGCGTAGATGTGCTGATCGACATCGACGTGCAGGGCGCGCGGCAGATTCGCGACGACGTCAACGAGGAGATCCGCAATTCAATCGCGGACATCTTCATCATGCCGCCGAGCCTCGAGGAACTGCGCCGCCGCCTGACCAAGCGCGGCACGGAAACGCCCGAGCAAATCGAAATGCGCCTGCACAACGCGGCCGGAGAAATGGAAGTCTGGCGCGACTACCGCTACACGATCGTCAGCGGCTCGGTGGAGGAGGATTTGCAAAAATTCCGCGCGATCATGCGGGCGGAGCGTTACCTCAGCCGGCGGATGAATCTTTCGTGATGAGCGCGCCGGTGATCATCGTCGGCGTGACCGGATCCATTGCCGCCTACAAGGCCGCGGACCTTGTCAGCAAGCTGGGCAAACGCGGCTTCGAGGTGCATGTGGTGATGACGCACGGCGCGCAAGAATTCATCACGGCGCGGACATTCCAAACGCTCTCGAAGAATCCGGTGGTGACGAGCGTCTTCGACGGCACCCACGGCTGGAAGCCCGGCCACATTGATCTCGCGGACCGCGCGAACCTGCTGCTCATCGCACCGGCGACGGCGAACATCATTGCCGAACTCGCGCACGGTCTCGCGGGCCATCCGATTGGCGAGATCGCGCTCGCCACCCTCGCGCCTGTGCTCCTCGCGCCGGCGATGAATGGGAAGATGTGGGAGCACGCCGCGACCCGGCATAACGTCGCGCTGCTGCAGTCGCGCGGCGTCGAATTCATCGGACCGGAAGCAGGCATGCTCGCGTGCGGATACGAAGGTCTCGGACGTTTGTGGAGCGTCGATGCGATCGTCGAGCGCGCCGCGCAGATCATCGCGGAAAAGAAATAGCGCAGAAATTTTTCGCGCCGCGCGCGCACGCAAAACCCGGACGAAATCCGCGCTGCTAAATTTCGTCATCACCCCGCGAGATTGATAAACAGAGGGTTCGCGCGCGGTGATGTCATCGCGCTTTTTCTCACCACGGATTCTTCGGCGTCATCTCGCGCGCGCAAAATGAAAAATTCCCGGCGCGCGCAAGAAAAAATTCGTTGACGCTTTTGCGCATCTTCATTACGCAACACCCCAACGCAAAGAGAGATGACATTCATCACACACTCTCAGAAATTTTCAGCGACCCGCTACTGCGGATTGAAAGGGGGGATTATCGATGGCGACTAAAAAAGCACCTGCAAAAGCCACCGCGAAAAAAGCACCGGCTAAAAAAGCACCAGCCAAGAAATTGGCGGCTAAGAAGCCTGCGGCCAAGAAGGCGGCACCGGCGAAGAAAGCAGCTCCAGCGAAGAAGGCTGCAGCTAAGAAAAAGTAAGCAGACCCCTGCGACTTAAACAAACGGGAGGAGAATTCATTTCTCCTCCCGTTTTGTTTTGTGGAGTATCCCGGCCTCTCAAATACCCATGCAAATTTCCCCGTATCTCGAAACCGCCATACGCGCCGCGCGCGCTGCTGGAGACTTGCTCCGCGCGCACTTCGGCACCGTGCTGGAGGTGAACGAATTTGCCGCGCACGACATCAAACTCGATCTCGACGTGCGCGCTCAGGAGTTGATCACGCAGGAACTGCTCACGCAGTTTCCCGAACACGCGCTCTACGGCGAGGAGGGCATCGCAGGCAATCAAGCGAGCGACTTCCAATGGATCGTCGATCCGATCGACGGCACGGTGAATTTTTTCTACGGATTGCCACACTTCTGCATCTCGATCGCGCTGCGCGAACGCGGTGAAATCATCCTCGGCGTGATCTACGATCCGATGCGCGATGAGCTCTGGCAGGTCGAACGCGGCGGCGATGCGACGCTCAACGGGCAACCGATCCGCGTCAGTGGACGCGAAAAATTGAGCGACGCGGTCCTCTCGATCGGCTTCGCCAAATCCAAGACGACCATCGCCGCGGGCCTGCCCATGCTGGAGTATTTCGTCGGTCGGGCGCGCAAGTGCCGGATGATGGGCAGCGCCGCACTCGATCTGGCCTACGTGGCCTGCGGGCGCCTCGACGCTTACATCGAGTCAAGCGTGAGTCTGTGGGATGTGGCCGCAGGAAAATTGCTTGTCGAAGCGGCTGGCGGAAAGTTTGAGATGCACCCGCGCGAAGACAACCCCGACAAAATCAGCGTCCGCGCTTCGAGTGGCCTGCTCGATTTGGAGGTGCGGCCATGACGCTCTCCGGCATCGGCTACGACGTGCATGCTTTCATCGAGGGCCGGCCGCTGATTCTCGGGGGCGTCGAGATTCCGCACACCCACGGACTCGACGGACACAGCGACGCGGACGTGCTGACCCACGCCATCGCAGATGCGGTGCTCGGCGCGATTGGCGAACGCGATATCGGCTTCCACTTTCCGAATTCCGATCAATCCATCCGCGGCATCAGCAGCCTCGAAATTCTGCGGAAAAGCGCGGCGCTGGTTGCGGAACGCGGCGGGCGCGTGGTGAACATCGACGCGACACTCATCGCCGAAGCGCCAAAGATCAGCCCCTACGTCGCAGAAATGCGTGCCAATCTCGCGTCGGCGCTCGGTCTGGATCCGCGCCGCGTCGGCGTGAAGGCGACGACGAATGAACGGATGGGTTTTCTCGGCCGGGGCGAAGGCATCGCCGCGATGGCCGTCGCGAGCGTCGAAGATCCCAGCGCCTGATTCCGCATGGCCGTGCAGTTTTTTAATACCTACACCCGCACGGTCGAGCCATTCACGCCGCTCGATCCGGCGGGGAAGCTCGTGCGGATGTACACGTGCGGGCCGACGGTTTACAATTTCGCGCACATCGGAAATCTCCGCGCCTACGTCTTCGAGGATCTGCTCCAGCGGCATCTCGAAGCGCGCGGCTTCGACGTTTTGCGCGTCATGAATCTCACCGACGTGGACGACAAGACGATCCGCGGCGCGCGGGAAAGCGGGCGGCGGCTCACCGACTTCACCGCGGTTTACAAGGACGGGTTTTTCAGCGACCTCGACACACTGCGCATCAAGAAGGCGCAGCATTTTCCGGCGGCGACCGATCACGTCGCCGGCATGATCACGATGATCGAGGACCTGATGCAGAAAGGAATCGCTTATCAGGCCGAGGACCGCAGCGTGTATTTCCGGCTCTCGAAGTTTCCGGACTATGGCAAGCTCGCGCACCTGAATCTCGATGAGTTGCGCCCCACGGGCCGAATCGCCAACGACGAATACGAAAAGGAATCCGTCGGTGACTTCGCGCTGTGGAAGGCGTGGGACGAGCAGGACGGCGACGTGCGCTGGGATTCGCCGTGGGGACCGGGCCGGCCGGGCTGGCATATCGAGTGCAGCGCGATGGCAATGGCGCTCCTCGGGCCGGAGCTCGATATTCACTGCGGCGGCGTGGACAACATCTTCCCGCACCACGAAGCGGAGATTGCGCAGAGCGAGTGCTGCTGGGGAAAGAAATTCGTGCGCTACTGGCTGCACAACGCCCATCTCATGGTCGAGGGGCAGAAGATGTCGAAGTCACTCGGCAATTTCTACACGCTGCGCGACCTGCTGGCCAAGGGCTGGAGCGGGCGCGAGGTGCGTTACGCACTACTCACGGTCAACTACCGACTGCCGCTGAATTTCACATTCGACGGTCTGACCGGCGCGCGCGCCGCGCTGGCGCGGATCGACGAATGGGTAACACGGCTGAGCGATGCCAAAGGCAGCGCGGCGCCGAAATCGACCCCGCTCGGGGAAGCGGCGGAGAAATTCCTGGGCGCACTCGACGATGACCTGAACATCTCCGGCGCGATGGGTCACCTCTTCGACCTGATCCGCGAAAGCAATCGCGCGCTCGACCGCGGCGAACTCTCGCCCGGCCAAGCCGCGCAGCTTTTGCTCGCCTGGCAACGCATCAACCAGATTCTCCAACTCGACGCCGAAGCGGCTGCCATTCCAGCGGAAGTCCGCGCGCTTGTGGAAGAACGCGAACAGACCCGCAAAGCGAAGAACTGGGCGGAGAGTGATCGGCTGCGCGATGCGCTCGCCGCGCTCGGCTGGATCGTGAAAGACACCAAGGACGGCGCGAAGCTCACTCCGCGCTGAATTGCGAGCCCCGCGCATTTCGTCATTTCCTGAAATCACGCAATCCCCTTTAACTCTCCGTCCATGACGTTTGCCTCCGCTGATTATCTCGATCTCAACCACACCGAGCACCGGATGTTGTTTGAGAACGCCACGAACGTGTGGGACGCGCTCAAGCAAATCACGAGCTACCTGCAGTTCCGCCTAAAGCCTGCCATTCATGGGCGGCTCGTCGGCAAACCGTTCGTCAGCGGCGCGGTCTTCGTCGGCAAAGGCACGGTCATCGAGCAGGGTGCGATGATCAAAGGTCCGGCCTGGATCGGCGAAGGTTGCGAGATTCGCAACGGCTGCTACATCCGCGAAAACGTTATCGTCGGCTCGGGCTGCGTGCTCGGCAATTCCTGCGAGTTCAAGAACTCGATCATCTTCGACGAAGCGCAGGTGCCGCATTTCAACTACGTCGGCGACTCGATCATCGGCTACCGCGGCCATCTCGGCGCGGGGGTGATTTTATCAAACGTGAAACTCGACCGCGGCGAGATCGTCATTCCGACCGCGGACGGGCTCGTTCCGACGGGCTTGAAGAAATTCGGCGCGATCATCGGCGATCGCGCGGAAATCGGCTGCAACTCCGTGATCAATCCCGGCTCACTCATCGGTCGCGGCTCGATCCTATATCCCGGCACGATCTGGCGCGGCGTTGTCCCGGCGGACAGCATCGTAAAGACAAAGCAGGAGCACCAGATTCTCCCCCGCCGCGATTGAGCCTTGCGCGCGCGCGGCTCTTTTGGAACCTTCCCCGCCCCTATGCCCGACCCGACCCCAACACCTCCTCCCGCCGACCCCGGATTCGATCCGCTGGTGTTTTGGATTCAGCACAAAACCAAGATCGTGCTCCTCGGAGGATTGCTGCTCATCGGCCTCTCGACTTTCGCCATCTCCGAATACGTCCGGATCAAAAAACAAGCGGCCGCCCAGGAACTATTCGCCACGGCCGATTCGGCAGAGAGCTACGGCAAAGTGATCGCGGAATATCCGGGCACGGCAGCGGCCGGCAATGCGCATTTGAAGCTCGCGGAGAAGCTCCGGGAAGAAGGCAAGTTCGACGAATCGACGGCCACCCTGAAAAACTTCACCGAGAAACATTCCGAGCATCAACTGGTCAGCGGCGCGTGGACGAGCATCGCGGCGAATCTCGAAGCGCAAGGCAAGGCGGATGAAGCGCTGAGCACCTATCAGAAGGTATCCACTGGCTACGCGAACAGCTTCAGCGCGCCGGTCGCGCTGCTCGCCCAGGCGCGGTTGCTCATCGCCCAGAAAAAGAACGCGGAAGCCGAACGGATCTACGAGCAGGTGATGACGCAGTTTCCCGACAATGTCGCCGCGCAACAGGCGGCCCAGGAAATCCGGCGGCTAAAAAAGTAGCGCGCCTTAGGCGAGGCTTTCGTCGCCAAACAGGCCGGGATCTTCTTCATTCGCGCCCAACAGTTCCGGTTGGGTGAATTCCTGCTGGCCGATGAAAAGTTCGCCGCTGAAGATCCCGCCGCGTTCAATATTGATCGCCTTGGCGTAAACGACCCCCTCCAGGCATCCGCCCTTGGCGATCGTCACTCCGGATTCGCAGACGATCCGCGCGGAGACTTTACCGCGGATTTCCGCCGCGTGGACTTTGACCGGGCGGACAAACTCAACATTGGCTTTTTTTTCGATGATGAGTTGATAGGCGTCCACGCTGCCCATCAGCTTGCCCTGCATCTTGACGGTCACCGTTCCAGTACACGCGAGATTGCCCCGCAACTTACCTTCGATCAACGCCGTGCCGCACGCGATCTTGGCACTGGTGACTTCCCCCTTCGACGTGATGATGACCTCACCCTGCGTCTGGATACTTCGCCCGAAAGAACCGCTGATCTTGAAGTCCTTGAGGTCAATGTACGATCCGCACTGCGGACACAGACTCGACTGCGCGGACGTGCTGACGCTCTGGCGATGATTGCAGCTGAAGCAGCAAACCTCCCGGATTTTTTCGCCCGAGACCAGCTTCGAGAGCTTATCAAAGATGGACGGGCCCTTGAGGCTCGTCGCTTCCTTGGACAGCATCTTCTCGATGCTATAGTGCTGGCCGCACTTTCGGCAGAAGGTGGACTTGGCGTAGGCCGACTCAAGCTGACTGAATCCGCAATGCGGACAGTCGGCGTTGATTTTCTCGGGCTGCTTGGGACTGTTCGGGCTGGCCACGGAGGGCCGCGGTTACCGGGCGGGAGCCGGTTGCGGCGGTGCCGGAGGACGTGCGCTCTCGGTCTGCTTGATCCCACCCTTGACCGGCGTGACTTCCGATTTACCGACGAAAGTGGCGCCGTCTTCGATGACGAGGCGGGCGGCCTTGAGATCGCCTTGCAGGACCGCGCGGCCCTTCAATTCGCAGCGCTCTTCGACGGTGATGTTGCCGTGAACCTTGCCGAGCACGGTCACGGACTTGGTTTTGATTTCGCCGCGGATTTCGGCGTTTTCGCCGACCGTCAGGACGCCTGTGGAAGTGATCTCGCCCTCGACCTTGCCGTCGATGATGAGTTCGTTTTGAAACTTGATCGATCCTTTGATTTCGACGTCTGCAGAAAGGAGATTTTTGCCGGTAGTGATGTCAGCCATTTGATGAGGTTTTGGTAGTGGTGGTGCGGGAGTCGCGTCGGCTCCGGGCGGTTCAGCCGCTTCAGAAAGTTTCGCGTCACTCGAACGGAGTCGGTTAAACACGGGCGACTATTCTGCGCCGCAAATAGGGTGTCAAGGGTTTGGTCTTACGAGTTTTGAGCTCTCCCAGCGCTGGCCGAAAAATATCCGCCAACCCTTTAATTTTCAGCGAGTTCTTCCGCCGGATACGTCCAGATTTCGCTGAGGGTCGGGTGGTAATGCGGAATGCGCGCGAGGTCGCCGGCGGTCGCTCCGAAATGCATTGCGACGACGACTTCATGAATCAATTCCGCGGCGTCCGGCCCGACGCACGCCGCACCGAGGATGCGCCGGGTGTCACGCGCGACGAGCAGTTTGACGAAGCCGTGTGTTTCGCCACGGACCAGGGATTTCCCGTGGTCGGCGAAGGGATACTTTGCGGTGAGAAAGTCGTAGCGCAGCAACGTCGCTTCGTATTCGGTCAACCCGACTGTGGCGACTTCCGGGTGCGTGAAGACGGCGAAGAGCTTCAGGGTGTAATCGATCTGCTCCAGAGCACCCTCGAGCCGCCCCAGCAAGCGCGCCGCGTTGCGCGCCGCGATCTCACCTTGCTGGACGGCGATGTGGACAATCTCGTGCGGACCGCAGGCATCCCCCGCCGCAAAGATATGACCCGGTTGACACTGCTGGGTGGCGCTGGTCGGCAGACCCGGTTTTCCGGTGACCACTCCGGCGCGATCAAGGGCGAGCGGCGCGAGGTTGGGTTGGCGTCCGAGCGCGCAAAGAATTTCCTCAGCTTCGACCGCGCGTTCTTCACCGGCCTGGGTGAAGACGACCCGCTTCCGGCCCTCGACTCGCGCGGTCCGCAGCAACTCCGTATCGCGAAAGATTTCGATCCCGCGGGCCTCCAGCGCGGCGGCCACCGCCTCCGCCACATCCTCGTCCGTCCCTGTCAATACCTGGGCGCTCCGCTGAATGACGGTCACCTTCGAACCCACTCCCGCGTAGAAACTCGCGAGTTCCAGACCGATGGCGCCGGCCCCGAGGATGATAATCGAAGGAGGAATCCGCTCCGCGTCGAGCACCTCGTCACTCGTCACAAAGCCGGTTTCTGCGAGACCCGGGATTTCGACGTAACTGACCACGGAGCCGGTAGCGATGAGGAACGCCGACGCCTGTAAGCGCCGCATTCCGCCGTCGCGTAGCCGCACCTCGATATGCTGCGGATCGACAAAGGCCGCGCGCCCGCGAATGAAATCGAAACGTCCGTCCTCCAACTGCTGCCGCCGGTAGTCCGCAAACTCGCCGATCAGCCGCCGCTTGCGCGCGCGGATCGCCCCGGCATCGGCGCCGAAGTATTCGGCGCGCAAGCCGAACTCCCCCGCCCGCCGGATCGATTCCGCCCGGTGCGCGGATTCGAGGAGCGTTTTACTCGGCATACAACCGCGCAAAATGCACAGCCCGCCGACATCGTCGCCGCCTTCGATGACCGCGGTTCTCAACCCGAGGCGCGCGGCTGTCGCGGCTCCGGCGTAACCGGCGCTCCCACCCCCGATCACCAGAAAGTCGTAAGAATCGTTCATGGCGTCAGCTTCGCCGTGTCGACCTCGTAAAGGCGATAAAATCGGAGCCCATCGGCGCGATTGACCGCCGGACCGTTCCATTCGCGGAGGAAGTCAGGCACATCCGCCGGGCGCTCCATCAACGTGGAGACGAAAGCGTCCTTCGGCGGCGGGACATCGAGGAGGGTCGCCGAGGTGGCGATGACGCGCGACGGGGCGTCAGCAAACACCCAGCGGACCGGCCGCTGGCGCAGGATGGCAGCGGCGGAATCCGCAGTGGTGCTGAGGAAAAAGTGCGCCGTGTCCACGATGCCCGGCAGACTTTGATGCGAGCTGCCGGCGACGCCGGGGTTGCGGGACCAGTAGCTGATCGCGGGCGAGAGCCACCACGGCGCGAGGAAAGGACCCGCATTTTCTCCCGCGGTCGCAGCGGCCAAGTCACGCAAGACAACCAATTCCGCGCGCTGCATCGCGGCCCGATCCGCGACCGTCTTGTCGGGAAATAGCCGGGCATCCCAATCGACGAGCAGCGGCCAGAGACTGACCACGAACGCCGACCACACCAGCCAGGGACGGCGGAGCGCCTGCAATTGCCAGGGCAAGGACCAGGCGAAAACGAGCGCGAGAAAATAACCCCACCGCAACTGCCAGAGCGTGAGGACAAAAATTACCAAAAGAAAGGCCAGCAGCGCCAGCGCCCGACGGTCCGCCTTTCGAGCCAGCATCAACAAGACCGGTGCAGCGATGACGCCCCAGCCCAACCACGCGAAAAGGATCGGTGAGAATAAATCGAGGTGACCGAGTTCGCCGATGGTCTCCTGCCAATTCCCAAAATAGGCGCGGACCGCCGCATCCGGCACGAGCATGCGCCAGCCCTTGATGCCAAAGACGATGAGCATGATCATCAGCCCGCTCGCCACACCGGGCCACCGTTCCCGCGACCAGAGCGTGCGCCGATTGGCGATCATCCAGAAACCGAAGACGACCACGAGCAAGATGAATGGTTCGTAGAGCGACACCCATAAACTCAACGCCCAAGTCACACCCGCGAGGATACCCCAGACGCGACGGTTCACCGCAGCAACCCCTTCCGTCAGCGGTGCCGCCAACGTCAGTTCCGCCCCGCCGGCCATGGTCAGGAGAAAAATCAGCAGCGCCTGATGATCGGGCCGCCCGAGCAGCGTGCCGTGCACCAAGATCGGACTGACCGCATAAAACAGCAGCGCCAGTTCACCGAACCGGACCCGGAAGCGCCACAGCCACCAGGCAAAAAAGAGCAGACCCGCCACGCCCAGGAGCGGACCGATCAGCGCGCCGGCAAGATCGAGCGTCTGGCCGCGGAGGATGCTGGTGCGGTCGGCATCGAAGACCGCGAATCCTCCGTCGAGCACGCCCTTCAGACCCACGATCAGGTAGTCGAGCGGCGCGGTCGTGTGCGGAATCACGCCCTGCGGCCAGTTCTCGAATTCGTGACGCCGGATGACCGTTCCGGGATGTTCGGAGACGATCAGCGCGCGGGTCATGCGCGAGTAGCAATCGGCATCCACAAAGTAGATGCGCCCCTCGACAAAAACGTCGCGCAGATTCCAGCTCCGAGCGGCCAGCGCAAGGGCGAGGCAGAGCACGATCCAGCCAATGCGAAACGCGGTTTTCAATGGGCGCGATTTAGCCGAGTCATCCTTCCGCGTCCACCAACATGTTGTGGTCGGCAAAAATCGTGACCGCAATTCCTTGGGCTAAAGGGGTGATTTTCACGGAAAAAAAGCTTTGTGAGCCGGGACCGCGAAACCTAGAGTGAGCGGGTAATTTTTTTCCACCCCACTATGGCCGAATCCGCACCTGCGCAATCCGAGACAGCTTCCAAAAAATCCACTTACGATGCCGACGATCTGAGTTCGCTGAAAGGGCTCGAAGCAGTGCGCAAAAAGCCGGGCATGTATATCGGCGGCACGGATGAACGCGCGCTCCATCACTGCGTCTCGGAAGTGCTCGATAACTCGGTCGATGAATTTCTCGCCGGGCACTGTACGCATATCGACGTCAACATTCACAGCGATGGCTCGATCTCCATCCGCGACAACGGCCGCGGCATCCCGGTGGACATCAACAAGGACTCGGGGCTGCCGGGCGTGGAGGTCGCGCTCACGGTGCTGCACACGGGCGGCAAATACGGGCAGGGGA
>JBBQIZ010000102.1:0-15108 GCA_038325425.1 Chthoniobacterales bacterium | reverse complement strand
TTTGCCATGCAGGCCTCGGGCGTGGTCGGACCCGATTTCGCCTTTGGCTCGGGCGGGACGGGCGACTACGAGGTGCGCATCGCGGGCAACAACGCGACGGGACGGGGGCCGTGGAGCGACCCGATGGCCTTTACGGTGTAGCTCGAGGCGGGCTCCGCGAAATCAGCGGTAGAAGGCGGCGATTTGGGCGACGACGTACTCCTGCTGCTCGGCGGTGAGTTCGGGGAAGATGGGCAGGGCGAGGGTCTCGCGGGCGGCGCGTTCGGACTCGGGGAAGTCGCCTCCTTTATAACCGAGGTAGCGGAAGCACTCCTGCTGGTGGAGCGCGAGGGGGTAGTAGATTTCGCTGCCGATGCCGGCCTGGCTGAGGTGCGCGCGGAGGGCGTCGCGCTCGGGGGCGCGGATGATGAATTGGTTGTAGATGTGGTGATTGACGACGCCGCTGCGGGCGAAGGCTTCGGTGGGGAGGGTGACTTTTTCGAGCAGGCTGTGGCGGGCGAAGGTTTCCCGATAAAAGGCGGCGCGGGCGCGGCGGCCGGCGCTCCAGGGGTCGAGGTGCGGGAGCTTGACGTGGAGGACGGCGCTCTGGATGGCGTCGATGCGGAAGTTGCCGCCGATCCACTGGTGGTAGTAGCGGACTTCCATGCCGTGGTTGCGCAGGGCGCGGATCTTGGCGGCGAGCGCGGCGTCGCGGCAGACGACCATGCCGGCGTCGCCGAAGGCGCCGAGGTTTTTGGTGGGGTAAAAGGAGAACCAGCCGGCTTCGCCGATGGCGCCGGCGCCGCCGAGGGGGTGCTGCGCGCCGAGGGCCTGGGCGGCGTCTTCGAGGACGGGGATGCCGTGGATTTTGCCGAGTTCGACGATGGCGGTCATATCGGCGCACTGGCCGTAGAGGTGGACGGGGATGATTGCTTTGACGTTGGTCTCGCGGTTGAGGGCTTCGGCGAGCTGGGCGACGTCGATGTTGTAGGTGGCGGGGTCGATATCGACGAAGACGGGGGTGGCGCCGAGCCGGGCGATGCAACTGGCGGTGGCAAAGAAGGTGTAGGGCGTGGTGAGGACTTTGTCGCCGGGGCCGATGCCGAGGGCCATGAGGAGGACGAGTTGGGCGTCGGTGCCGGAGGAGACGCCGATGGCGTGGGCGGCGCCGCAGTATGCGGCGACGGCGTTTTCAAACTGCTCGGTCCTGGGTCCGAGGATGAGGGCTTGGGAGTCGGCGACGGCTTCGATCGCGGCGAGGATCTGGGTTTTGAGCGGGGCGTACTGGAGCCGGAGATCGAGGAGCGGGACTTGCATCGGGGCAGGATTCGTCGGCGTGCGCGCTGGCGTCCAGTGGGATTTGCGCGGGGCGGCTCAGCGTCGGCGCCAGCGGGCGTAGATCTGCCAGCCGACGAGGATGACGAGGGCGGCGAGCAAGGCGCGGAACGGTGAGATTTTGGGGACGAGGGAGGCTTTCGGCAGGGTGGAGAAGCCGATGGCGAAGAGGCGTTCGCCGGGTTCGCCGGTGGCGGGTACGGGGAGGACGCGGATGACCCAGGGCTGGGCGGGTTCGAGATCGAAGACGGTGGCGAGGTAGCTGCCGCCCTGGGTCTGGATGGGGAGGCCTTCGAAGCGGTGCCAGGTGACGGTGAGCTTGCGCTCGGCGTCGTAGCCGAAGATGCGGGCTTCGACGTGGAAGCGGGGGGCGGGGGAGAGGCTGACCGGCCACTCGATGGTGGCGGTGTTGGAGGTGACGCGGGCGACTTTCACGCCGGGCGGGAGGGATATATCGTGGAGCCAGCCGGGAGGCACGGCGGGGGCGCCCCGGGGTGCGGAGGGTTCTTCGGAAGGGGCGGCGTCGGGTGCGTCCGCGGTGGCCGCGGCCGGGCTGGCGGGAGGCAGGATGCCGGGGATGCCCGGCCCGCGCGGACCGGCGACGAGCTCGGCTTCGACGGGCAGATCGACGGTTTGCGTGCCGAATTTCCACTGCAGCCAGGCGCGATAGCGGCCGGGTTTGGTGGCGGCGAGTTCGATCGGGAAGCGGCGCTTTTCGCCGGGGACGAGGAGGGTGGAAGTCTGCGCGGTGCGAAAGGGCGGGCCGATGGTCCAGGTGACTTCGCCGGCCGCGCCGCCGATATTTTCGAGCTCAAACTCGGCCTGGGCGGGCGGGCCGATGGGGAGGCGGCCAAAGGCCACGGTGCGCGGCGCGGCGCGGATGACGGCGCCCGGCGCGGCGGCGCGCACGGGCACGCGCAGCTCGAGGTCGGGGGCGGTGAGCAGGATTTCGGCTTCGAGCGGGAGGATGTCGCCGGCGGCGGTCTGGACGGGGACGGCGAGGCGGCCGCGCGGCGGGAGGCTGACTTGCGGAGGGACCTGGAGGCGCGGGTCGGCCTGGAGCTGGAGGGTGCGCGGTTCGTCGGTCTGATTGGTGATTTCAAAGGTGCCGGTGCGGACGGGGTCCCCGGCGCCGGGCTGGAGGACGAGGAGCGCGGGGTGGACGGCGACCGAGGTTTCCGCGGTGCCGCGGAGGGTGGTGCTGCGGGTGGGTTCGGAGGTGAAGCGGGCGACTTTCTCGAAGTTGCCGCCGGTGGTCGGCGCGAAGAAGAGCTTGAAGATGGCGATGTCGCCCGCGCCGAGCCGGTAGCCGGGTTTGCCTTCGATCCGCCACGGGGCTTCGACGATGATTTCGCCGCTGGCCATGCCGCCGCCGGTGTTGGTGATTTCGAGCAGCTTGCTGCTCGTCGCGCCGGTGCGCAGGGTGGGGAATTCGAGGGTGTCGGGGATGGTGAGTTCGGGCGGTTGATCGAGGATGGTGATGGCGATCTCGACGGCGGCGGAGACGCCGGCGGTGCTCTGGGAGGCGTAGAAGAAGCGGTCGGCGGTGATGCTCAGGTCGGCGGGTGGCTCATAGATGGCGACGGCCGATTCGCGCCCGGTGACGCGGGGTTCGGCGACTTTGCCGTGGGTGGGCGGGGTGCGGATGAGGAATTTCACGGGTTCATTGGCCAGGCCGTGGATGCGCAGGGGGATCTCGGTCTTGCCGCCTCGCTGCACTTTGACGGTCAATTGCACGGGCTGGGGTGGCGCGATGCCGACGGGGAGTTCCTTGCGCTGCGCCGAGGCGGACGCAAAAAACAGTCCGCTCAGGAGAGCGGCAAAACAGGCCAGACGGGGGAGGATTCTCTGCACGACGGGCGAGAAGTTGCGTCTTTGCCGCAGGCGCGTCCAATCTTTCCGAGCGGCGAAGGAGCGGGCCGATATTGTGGTTGCCGCCCTGCGGCGGGCTCCGTATGTAACAGCAACTTTTTTCCGCCGCATGAGATTCGCAGGTCCTTCTTTCACGCTCCTCGCCGCTTTGGTAGTGCTCATCGGAGCGCTGGGGCAGGATGCGGCGGCGCAGTTTCAGGGGGTGCGGGCGCGGGCGCCGATGAGGAAGGCGAAGGAACTGATCTCCCGACAGCCAGCCGCGCGGATCGACCGTAGTTTGGAAGCGGTGATCAACCCGGGGAACTCGCGTGTCCTCGTCTCGCTGAGTAAACAGCGCCTCTATTTGATGGTGGGTAACGAGGTGTATGTCGATACGCCCATTTCCTCGGGCAAACGCGCCGGGATGACGCCGACGGGGACCTTCACGGTGCTGCAGAAGAGTCCCGATCATCGCTCGAGCATCTACGGGGATTTCGTGGATCGGCGCGGCCGGGTGGTGCGCTCGGGGATCAGCACGAAAGTGGATTCCGCGCCGAGCGGCACGAAGTACGTGGGTGCGCCGATGAAGTATTTCTGCCGGCTCACGTGGAGCGGCGTGGGTTTTCACGTCGGCGTGCTGCCAGGTTATCCCGCGTCGCACGGCTGCATCCGACTGCCGGCGGACGTCGCGCCGATCATCTACCGCAACGTGAAGCTGGGCACGGTGGCGGTCATCCAGCAGTAGGCGCGATCAGGCGGTGGCGGAGGAGGTTGAGCGCGGTCTGGGTGGTGTGCTGTTTGAAGTTTTCGCGGTCGCTGGGGTAACGATGCCGCTCGACGAGGGTCGCGCCCGATTTCGCGGCGAGGGCGATGAAGACGGTGCCGACGGGTTTTTCCTCACTGCCGCCGCCGGGCCCGGCGATGCCGGTGGTGGCGAGCGCGAAGTCCGCTCCGGAAATGCGCTGCGCACCTTCGGCCATGGCGCGCGCGACTTCTTCACTGACCGCGCCGTGCGTGACGAGGAGCGCGGGATCGACGCCGAGCGCGCGCGCCTTGGCGGCGTTGGCGTAGGTGACGAACCCTTCGAGAAAGACGGCGGATGCGCCGGGGACATTGGTGATGCGGTGCGCGAGGAAACCGCCGGTGCAGGATTCGGCGATGGCCAGCGTGGCACCGCGCTGGGCGAGGAGATCGATGACCACCTTTTCGAGCGTGCGCTGGTCGTGAGAGATGACGTGCGCGCCGAGCGTTGCGAGGATGATGCGCTCGGCGGTGTCGAGGAGCGCCGGCGCGCCGATGGTGCGCACGTCCACTTCGCCGGGGCGCGCGCAGTAGCCGAGTTCGAGGCCGAGGGCGAGCAGCGGTGCGCCGATGAGTTCTTCGACGCCGGACTCGCCGACGCCGGCGAGGCGGACGACGCGCATCTCCAGCGCGGGCTGCAGTGGGCGGACTTTTTCGAGGATCGGCAGCACGCTTTCGGCGAACATCGGCTTCAGCTCGCGCGGCGGGCCGGGGAGCAGGAAGAGATGTGGCGTGAGGCCGCCGTGGCGCGGCCGCGGCGGGAGATAGAGGCCGGGGGCGGTGCCGTGATGATTGACGAGCACGGTGGCGGCGCGCGGGCGCTGGGCCTGGCGGGCGTTGCGCGGGCTCATGACCAGATTGCGCCGGGCGAACCGCACGCGGATCGCTTCCATCACGGACTCGTCGTGGATCAGTTCATCGCCGAGCAACTCGGCGACGACTTCGCGGGTGACATCGTCCGTGGTCGGCCCGAGACCGCCGGTGATGAGGACGACCTCGGCGCGGCCAAAGGTTTCCAGCAATGCATCGCCAATAGCGGTGCCGCCGTCGGGGACGGTGACTTGCCGCTCGATGCGCAGGCCGAGCGGGAAGAGCGCCTCGGCGAAAAGGCGGACGTGAGTATTGATGACACTGCCGAGAAGCAGTTCGGTGCCGGTATTGAGGACTTCGACGCGCATAAGGATTGGCCATACGACGCGAAATCGCGCGCGGGCTCAATGCCGGTGTCAGCCGCGCTCCGCCTGGACGTCCGACAACTCGCCGGGTTCGCAGGTGATGGTCAGCGTGATCGGGCGGCAGCAGACCGCGCAATCCTCGATGGTGTCGTAATCTCCCTGCGAGGTATCGACCGTCGTCGGGAAATACTCGCCGCACCAAGGGCAGGGGATTTCCGTCTCGACGACCCAGGTCACGCGCGCGGCTTCCGGGGGCGGGCTGGGGCGCGGGTCGGGCGACGCGCGGGCGCGGCTTTCGGCGCGGCTTTCTTGACTGGCGGCTCTTTGACGGCCGGCTCGGCTTCCGCGGGCGCGCCTTCTTCCGGCGTCAGCTTGAGGCGCGGGGCATCGCTCCACAGATCTTCGAGGCTGTAGAAGCCGCGCTTTTCGTGGTGGAAGATGTGGATGACGACGTCGCTGTAATCCGCCACGATCCATTGGCTGATCGGGAAGCCGTCCACGGCCATGGGTTTGACGGCGTGATCCTGCTTCAGGCGGTCGCGCAATTCTCCGGCGATGGCCTTGAGATGCGGTTCCGAGGTGCCGGAGCAGATGACGAAGAAGTCGGTGAAACTAACGATGCCGCGAAGGTCGATGACGACGATTTCTTCGGCTTTTTTTTCCGCGGCGTAATGCGCGCAGAGGCGGGCGAGCTGTTCAGATTCGATGGGGTGTTTTTTCCAGGTAGAGGTGGTGAGTGGCGATGAGGGAGCGCACGGGCTCAGGCACGAGATAGCGGATGGACGCCCCGTGCGCAACCCGTTGGCGTATCTCCGTGGCCGAGATATCGATGCGGCGCGGCAGGGTGCGGAAGCCGCCGTCGGTGTCCGGACCGCCGTGATCGCGTCCGAAGACGACGAACTCGGCGAGTTGCCGGAGCTCGTCGATGCTCCGCCAGGTGTGCAGCTTCGGGATGTTGTCGGCGCCGATCAAATAATGGATCAGCGCGTCGGGATGCGTGGCGCGGATGCGCTTGACCGTGTCGATGGCAAAGCTCGGACCGGGTTGCGCGAGCTCGGAATCATCGAGAACAAAGCCCGGTTCATCCGCGAGCGCGGCGGAGAGCATCGCGCGGCGCAGTTCCGCGGAAGCGGGGGAGGTGGCGAGTTTGTGCGGAGAAAGCGCCGCGGGGATGAAGATCACGCGATCCAGCTCCAGCACCTCCAGCGCGTCGCGCGCGAGGAGGAGGTGGCCGTGGTGAACGGGATCGAAGGTGCCGCCGTAAAGCGCGAGTCGCATCGCGGGAATAAAAAATAGTGGGTTTGAAAAAGCGGAGCGTCTAAGTTCGCCCGCGTATATGGAACGATCCTCCCTTGGTCAACTGCTCCTCACCGGCGTCCCCGGCCCGGAACTCGATCCGGTCACGGCCGCGACCTTCCGCCGCCTGCAACCCGGCGGCTACATTCTCTTCGGGCGCAACATTGTATCGCCCGCGCAATTGCGAAAGCTGATCGACGATCTGCGCGAGCTGAGTGTGATCGAGCCGATCATCACCATCGATCAGGAAGGTGGACGGGTGTCGCGGCTGAAGCTGATCGGCCACGAACCGCCGAACGCCAACCAACTGCGCGACAAGAATGATCTCGCGCTGATCCGCCGGCACGGCGCAGTCACCGGCCGGCTCCTGCGCATGTTCGGCTTCAATCTCGATCTCTGCCCGGTGCTGGATATTTCCTTCGACGACGAGGCGGACAATTCGCTCCGCGGACGCTGCTACGGCAACGATGTCGCGCAGGTCATCCGCAACGCGGGCGCCTTTAACGAAGCCCTGCAGGGCGAAGGCATCCTGACCTGCGGGAAACATTTCCCCGGCTATTCGCGGGCGCCGCTCGATGCGCATCACGAATTGCCGGAAATTGCGTTGAGCCGCGCCGAACTCGACGCGCACGAACTCGCGGTCTTCGCGCATTTTGCGGACAAGATCGACTCGATGATGATCGGCCACGCCTTTTATCCATCGCTGGAAAAGACGCGGACGCCGTCGTCGCTGTCGCGCTCGGTGATCACGGATTTGTTGCGCGGGGAACTCGGTTTCCGCGGCCTGGTCATGACCGACGATCTCGACATGGGCGCGATCCTGAATCACTACGGCCTCGAGGAAACGATCCGTCTCGCGATCACCGCGGGGAATGACCTGGCGATGATTTGTCACCGCGTGAATGTGGTCGAGAAAGCGTTCGGCTGCCTCGCCTGGCTGCCGACGACCGAACTCGATCGGGCGCTGGAGAGCGTGGCGACGTATAAGGCGAAGCAAGTGCCGGCTGATGCGTGGAGCGAGGAGGAGTTTCTCCGGCGCGATCACGAGGTGCGGGATCTGCGGGCCGCGGTGCTCGGTGAAGAAGCGGCCGATCAACGCAGCCCGGAGGACGGGAAACGTTCGCCGGTCGAGGTGTATTGAAAAAGTGAGCGGTCCGCGGCCGCGACCGGCTAGGCGGCGCGAGATTCGCGCCCCGGGTCGGCCGCGCTGACCGGAGTCTGGTCCGCGTTCGCCCGCCGGTAGCGATAGTTGCGGAATTGGCCGGGTTCGCCCGAATGGCCGGATTCCGCGGCGTGCAGGATATTCACCAACTCGCGGGCGCTCACATAATGGAAGCGGATGCGTTCATCCCGCGCGCTCCATTCTGCGAGGCTGCGGTAAAAGGCACGCATCGGTTCGCCGAGCAGCATGCCGGCGTTTTCGGCTTCGGCGCTGCGGGTATGGAGCTTGATGAAGAGCCAGTTCGGCCGGCTTTCGACGGAAATGCGGCATTCCAGCCAGAGGCGCATGCGCTCGATGGTGGGCGGCTGGGTGGCGGTGAGCGCACCGGTTTCGACGCGCGGCAGAAAACCGAAGTTTTTGCGCTGCCAGTCGAGCGCGAGCGGGCCCTGCACGATGAGCAACTCTTCCTCGCGCCCCGGGCGCGGTTCGCGTTCGGCGCGCACCCGGTGGCCGCCATCGTGCGACTTCGGCGAGGCGCTGCCGCGGGCGTAGTAGAGTTGATTGATCGTGCGGGTTTGCGTGCGCTCCGGGACGGATGGGAGGGTGAAATCGGCGTAGCAGCCGCTTTGCTGCAGGACGGTGAGTTCGTTGCACACGCCGCAGTGCCGCCCCTGCGGATGGGAATTATCCAGCGCTCCGTGCCCGTGAATGCAGCCGAAGCGAAGGGCTCCGCTCTCGTCGCGAGCGAGCAGGCCGTGCCCGGCGAGTTGCTCTTTGGTTTGCTCCAGCGTGCGCCGCAGGTTTTCGGCGGTGTCGTCTTCGTGGTTTAAAAGGACTTCCGTTTCCGCCCCCGGGAGCGTGGCGAGTCCCGCGACGACGCCGGAGTGATACTGCCCGAGCGGGTAAAAAAAGGTGTGCTGCGGCTCCACGCCATCGGCATCGCGGAGGTTCTGCGTGAGCCGTGGCCACTCGCGCTGCCAGGTCTCCACGCGGCGCATCGCGGCACTGGGAGGATCATCGTGGAGCGGGGAGAAGTGGTCGCAGACCGCAATCATCACATGGCGAACGCCGAGAATGTGTTCATGGCCGAGGTGGCGCCGCCGCCAGGCCGGGAGCCAGATATCAAGCGCCTCGATCATCGAGGGCCGGGCGATGGGAGGCTAGAGATTAGAGAGGAAGAACGCATGCGCGAGCGACCGCAAAGGCGGGAAACATTGGGTGGAATCCCGTTTTTGAAAAGCGCGCTTTCCGGGTTTTTGCGGGAGGTGCGCCTCGTGGGTGAGCGCGTCTGCTACCGGCCGAATGCGGGGCGTGCCGGTCCGCCGGCTGACGGGCGACTGCGGCTTGGAAGGGCCGCTCTGAAGGCGGGGACCGCCGCCCACCCCTTTCCCGACGCATTCCAGAGAACTTTTCGCCTTGCTTCACCTCCCAAAAAACAAAAAAGTGCCAACTCTTTCTCGTCGCCCAAGAGCGCTTTAGGAGAAGTTTCCGTTGCTTGTGAAATATTTCACAAACTGCGCTTGCAATGACTCCCCCGAAGTCACAATGTCACTGAAGATTTCCTTTCCGCCGCATGCAGCACGCTGATTTCCACATGATCCGAAGCTCCGAAAGTCTCTAGGCATGGCGAATATTTTCCCGCGCGGGAGCAACCTTCTCCCTCTCAAGATCATCGTTTGCGTGATGTTCCTCGTGCCGGCCATTTCGGTGGGGATGTGGTACTATTTTACGCCGAAATACACTCGTGTCGGATATCAGCCCGCCCAGCCGGTGCCGTTTCCGCATGATGTCCACGTGGCCCAGTTGGGGATGGACTGCCGGTATTGCCACAGCCACGTCGAGGTCGCGGCGCATTCGAATATTCCGACCACGCAGACCTGCATAAACTGCCACTCGGCGGTGCAGAAGGATAATCCGAAGCTGGCGCCGCTGATCGACTCCTGGGTCACGGGCAAGCCGGTGGAATGGGTGCAGATCCACAAGACGCCGGACTACGTTTATTTCAATCACGCGGCGCACGTGAACCGCGGGGTGAGTTGCGTGAGTTGCCACGGCAAGGTGAACGAGATGAAGGTGGTTTATCACGCAGAGCCGCACTCGATGGCGTGGTGTCTCGACTGCCATCGCAATCCGGAAAATGCCCTGCGCCCGCTCGATCAGATCACGAATCTGAACTGGAAGCCGGAGGAACTCGACGCTCAGGCGTTCCTCGCGAAATACGGCAAGCCGCCCGGTCACGAAGGGAAAGATTACTCGAAAGTCTCCAAGCTCAGTCAGGAAGAGATCGGCCTGATCCTGAAGGACAAGTGGAAGATCAACGCCCCTGACGCCAACTGCTTTGGCTGCCACCGATGAAACGCATTTTTCAACACCCCACTGCGCCGGTCACCGGCAAGAAGTACTGGCGCTCGCTTGGGCAGTTGCAGGACACGCCGGAATTTCGCGGCTGGCTGGAGCGGGAATTTCCGCAGGGCGCTTCCGAGCTGAAGGGTGGCGACGTTACGCGGCGGAATTTTCTGAAATTGATGGGTGCTTCGACGGCGCTCGCGGGGCTCGGATTGAGCGCCTGCCGTCGTCCGGAAAAGCATCTCGTGCCGTTCACGCGGGGCGTGGAGTGGTCGATTCCCGGCAAGGCGTTGTTTTTCACGACGGCGCGGCCGACGCGCAATGGCTACGCGCCACTCGTGGCGACGACCTACGATGGGCGTCCGATCAAGATTGAGGGCAATCCGCTGCATCCGGCAAGCAAGGGTGCGACCGATACTTTTTCCCAGGCCTCGGTGCTCGATCTTTATGATCCGGATCGCGCAAAGGTCATCCGCAACGGGAAGCCGGCGGATAGCGCGATTTTCGAGAAGGCGCTGGATGAGATTCTGAAGAATGTCGGCGACGGCTCCGGGCTGGCTTTCCTGATGGAGAGTGATAATTCGCCGACGCGCGAGCGGTTGCGCGGGGAGATCGAGAAGAAATTTCCAAACCTGACGTGGGCGGTTTACGAGCCTCTGGCAGGGGAATCTTTGGAGGCGATTTACGGCGCAGGCGTGACGGCGGTTCCGGCGCTGGAGAAGGCGGATGTCATCCTCGCGCTCGATAGTGATTTCCTCGGTAATGGAGGTGACGTCGCGACGACGCGCGCTTTCACCTCGCGCCGCAAGGTGACGGGGCCGGATTCGAAGATGAACCGGCTTTACGCGGTCGAGAACCGTTACACGGTGACCGGCGGTATTGCGGATCATCGGCTGCGCGTTGGGGCCAGCCAGATCGGGGCATTCGCGCTCGCGCTGGCTAACGAAATCGGTGCGGCGACGGGCAGTGCGGAACTGTCAAACGCGGCCAAGGCGATCCCGGCGCCGGCGGTGAAATTCAATGCGGAGTGGGTCAAGTATTGCGCCGAGGATTTGGTGGCGGCGAAGGGGAAGAGCCTCGTGCTCGCCGGGCCGCGTCAGCCCATCGCGGTGCAGGCGCTGGTCGCGGCGATCAATGCGGCGCTCGGCAATCTCGGGCAGACAGTCGTGGGTCTCGCGGCGACGGAAAAAGCGGCAGCCACGATCGCTGATCTGGCGCGGGCGATCACGGACAAGAAGATTAAGGCGCTGTTCATCGTCGGCGGGAATCCGGTTTACAACGCGCCGGCGGATTTGAATTGGGCGGAGTTGCAGAAGTCCGTCGAAACCGTGGTGCGATTCGGCACGCACGAAGACGAAACTTCCGCGTTCGCGACGTGGAACGTGCCGCTCGCGCACTATCTCGAAAGCTGGGGTGACGGACGTGCGGCGGATGGCAGCTACGTATCGATGCAGCCCATGATTCTCCCGCTCTTCGGCGCGTGGAGTGATCTCGACCTGCTGGCCAAGATCGCTGGGCTGCCGAAACCTCAAGGGCCGGAGCTGGTCCAGGAGACGTTCAAGCAGCTCGCCAAGCCGACGGATTTTTCCGCGGGGTGGGCGAAGTTTTTGCACGACGGTTTCCTCGCCGAAAGCGCCGCGAAGTCCGCACCGCTCACTTTCAATGCCGCGGCAACGGCCAAATTTGTCACCGAGTCGCTGAGTCTGAGCACACCCGATGACAAGACTTTCGAGGTTGTCTTCACGGCTTGCGCAAAGGTGGACGACGGTCGTTACAGCAACAACGGCTGGCTCCAGGAAATCCCCGATCCGATCACGAAAGTGACGTGGGATAACACCGCGCAGATCAGCCCGGCGACGGCGAAAAGCCTGAAAGTCGGAGACGGCGATCTCATCGAAATCGAGCTGCAGAATCGCAAGATGGAAATCCCGGTGATCATCGCGCCCGGTCACGCGGATGGATCGATTTCCGTCCAACTCGGCTACGGCCGGAGTGTCGTGGGTCGCGTGGGTAATGGGACGGGCTTTAATGCCTATCCGCTGCGCACGACCGCTCAGCCTTACTTTGCGGTCGGCGCGAAGGTGCGTGTCACGGGCAAGGAATACAAACTGGCCCTCACCCAGGAGCACGGGACGCTCGAGGGCCGCGGCGGCGACATCACCCGCGTCGGCACGGTCGAAGAATACAAGGCCGATCCGGACTTCGCGAAGACGATGGGCATGGATGCGCACATCCCGCCAAACGTCTCGCTCTACACCAATCCGCCGCTCGACGATCAGCATCAGTGGGGCATGGTCGTGGATCTGAATGTTTGCACCGGTTGCTCGGCGTGCATGGTCGCCTGCCAGGCGGAGAATAACATCCCGATCGTCGGCAAGGAGCAGGTCGCGAATGGCCGTGAGATGCATTGGATTCGCACCGATCGTTACTTCGCCAGCGTGGACGAAAACGATCCCGATCCGGAACTCGTCTCGCAACCGATGATGTGCCAGCACTGCGAGAATGCGCCGTGCGAAACGGTCTGCCCGGTCAACGCCACAGTCCACAGCGAAGACGGCCTGAACGTGATGGCTTACAACCGCTGCATCGGCACCCGCTACTGCGCGAACAACTGCCCGTTCAAGGTGCGCCGGTTCAACTTCTTCGACTACAACCAGCGCAAGATTGAAGACGGCGGACTTTACAAGTGGAACCTCATCGCGCCGAAGGGCACTGAGGACACGATCAAGCTTTCGAAGAATCCGAATGTCACCGTGCGCATGCGCGGCGTGATGGAAAAATGCACCTTCTGCGTGCAGCGCATCCAGGAAGCGAAGATCGCGGCGAAAGTCGCGGGTCGCGATTCCGCCAACACGCGCATTCCGGCGGACGCGTTCACTTCGGCCTGCGCGCAGGTTTGTCCGTCCGAGGCGATCACTTTCGGCGACATCAAGAATCCTGAAAGCTCCGTGTCCAAGCTGCGCGAAAGCGAGCGCGGTTATCGTCTCTTCGAGTATCTCGATGTCAAATCCCGCGTCACTTACCTGGCGCGCATCCGCAACCCCAATCCGAAGATGCCCGGCGCGGAAAAAGTCGGCGCAGCGATGAAGTCCCACCACGGTCATGGCCCCGATCATGACGCCAAAGCCGGAGCGCATCACTAATGGCTGAATCCACCGTCACTCTCGAAACGCCGGCTGAACTCGAGCGCCCGCCGCTCGTGGACAATAAACGTTCGCTCGGCTGGATCACCGACAAGGTCTCGGTCATCGTCGAAGCGCCCACGCCGATCTGGTGGTGGGTGGCCTTTGTGCCGTGCGTGATCATCGCCCTCATCGGCCTGTTTTGCATCGGCTACCAGATCTCGAATGGCGTCGGTGTCTGGGGAGAAAACAAGACCGTCGGCTGGGCGTGGGACATCACGAACTTCGTGTTCTGGATCGGCATCGGTCACGCCGGTACGCTCATCTCGGCGATCCTGTTCCTCACCCGGCAGAAATGGCGGACGTCGATCAACCGCGCGGCCGAGGCGATGACGATCTTTGCGGTGATTTGCGCCGGTATTTTTCCGGGCATCCACGTCGGCCGCGTCTGGATGGCGTGGTTTCTCGCGCCGGTCCCAAATGCGAATGGGATTTGGCCGAACTTCCGGTCGCCGCTGCTTTGGGACGTGTTCGCGGTTTCGACCTACTTCACGGTGTCGCTGCTCTTCTGGTACACCGGCCTCGTGCCGGATCTCGCGATGCTGCGCGATCGGGCGAAGTCCCGGGTGAAGAAATTCATCTACGGAATCTTCGCTCTCGGCTGGCGCGGCTCCAACCGCCAGTGGCGCCACTACGAGATGGCCTATCTGCTCCTCGCGGGTCTTTCCACGCCGCTCGTGTTGTCGGTGCACTCGGTCGTGTCCTTCGACTTCGCAACCTCGATCCTGCCCGGTTGGCACACCACGATCTTCCCGCCGTATTTCGTCGCCGGCGCGATCTTCGGCGGCTTCGCCATGGTGCTGACCATCCTGCTCCCGTCGCGCCTGCTTTATCCGCAGCTCGGCGATCTGATGACCCGCAGCCATGTGGACAAGATGGCGAAGATCATTCTGCTGACCGGTTCCATCGTCGGCTACGCTTACCTGATGGAGTTGTTCATCGCGTGGTATGGCGCGAACCAATACGAAAAGTTCACCTTCTTCAGCGCCCGCATGGGCATCGACAATCCCGGTTGGTACGCGTGGGCCTATTACGTGATGATGTTCTGCAACGTCATTTCGCCGCAGCTTTTCTGGATCAAGTCGATGCGCACGAACTACATCGCCGTCTTCATCGTCTGTATGTTCGTCAACGTCGGCATGTGGTTCGAGCGCTTCGTGATCATCGTCACGTCGCTCGCCCAGGATTTCCTGCCTTCTTCCTGGCGCCATTATTCCCCGTCCACGACGGAGATTTGGACGTTCATCGGCACATTCGGCATTTTCCTTTCGCTCTTCCTGCTCTTCATGCGGTTCCTTCCGATGGTCTGCGCTTTCGAGGTCAAAGCGATCACGCCGGAAGCCGACCCGCATCAAACGAAACACGATTCACACGTTGGCGTGGGGACGCATCAACCCTGATATGGCTGAATATCGCAAAGTCTTTGGCTTGGGCGCGGAATTCGACAGCGCCGCAGCACTCATGGTGGCCGCGGAGAAAATCCGCGACGCCGGCTTCTCCAAGTGGGATGTCCATTCGCCGTTCCCGATCCACGGCATGGACAAGGCGATGGGGCTCGGCAAGTCGTGGCTCGGCGCGCCCGTCTTCATCGGCGGCGCGACGGGCGCGATTACGGCGGTGCTGCTGACCTGCATTCCGTCGTTTGTAATTTATCCGCTGATCGTCAACGGCAAACCCTACGACTGGCGCACGCTGCCGGCGTTTTTCCCGATCATCTTCGAGCTGACGATCCTGTTTTCGGCGTTCACGATCATCGGCACGCTGCTGATCATGAACCAGCTCCCGAAGTGGTATCATCCGGTCTTCAACTGGGAGCGGTTTTCACGGGTCAGCGACGACGGATTCTTTCTCGTGGTCGAAGCGCGCGATCCGAAATTCTCGGAAGTGAAGACCCGCGCCTTGCTCGAGGAAATCGGCGGCGCGCACGTCACGCTCATCCACGACTGATCATGCTCCGCTACTTTTTCATCGCCTTCTTCCT
>JBBQIZ010000101.1:0-15215 GCA_038325425.1 Chthoniobacterales bacterium | reverse complement strand
GCTGCCCGGTGGAAAGTTCGACGCCAACAACGGCATCGGCGCACAGTTTTCCATGGGCCTCGTCGGCGGGTGCAATGGCTGGAGCGAAGCGGATAAAGCCGGGCGCGCGAAGATTTGGGAGGCGCACAAACAATACACCCTGGAGATGTATCACTTCCTCACCACGGATCCCGGCGTGCCCGCACAGTTCCGCCAGCAACTCGCCGAGTTCGGGCTGTGCCGCGATGAATTTGCCGATTACGGCCACTGGTCACCGCAACTCTATGTGCGCGAAGGGCGGCGGATGCGCGGCATGTATGTCGTCAGCCAAAAGGACATCCTCGACGAGCCACAGAAGGAAGATCCGATCGTCGTGTCGTCCTTCCCCATCGATTCGCACGATTGCCAGCGCGTGGCGTCGAAGGACGGCGGCGTGATCAATGAAGGCACGATTTTTCCCGTGCGCATCCCCGGCCGCCGCCACGGCTATGCCTACCACATCCCGTATCGCAGCATCCTGCCGAAACCCGAGGAAACAACGAACCTGCTCGTTCCCGTGGCGCTGTCCTGCACCCACGTCGCCATCTCGTCGATCCGCGTCGAGCCGACCTGGATGATCCTCGGCCAAAGCGCGGGCATCGCCGCGGCGCTGTCGGCGAAACAAAATGTCGCGGTGCAAAAGCTCGCGTATCCGGCGCTGCGCGCGCGGCTGCTCGCGCAAAAGCAAGTGCTCGATCTGCCGGTGCTGCCCGAGCTTCCGCCGCAGGCGAAAAGCGCCGTGAGCATCGATCCGAAAACGCTCCCCGGCCTTGTGCTCGACGACACGCAGGCAGAACTGAAAGGCGCGTGGTCTCACTCCTCGGGATTTAAACCGCACATCGGCAGCGGTTATTTGCACGACGATCGCCGCGGCGACGGTCAGTCCAGCGCCGTCTTCCGCCTCAAGGCACCGGCAACCGGCCGCTACGACTTGCGCGTGGCCTATTCCCCGCACGAAACCCGTGCCGCCAAAGTCCCGCTGCTCATCCAGTCGGGCGACGAAAAAACACGCCTCGAATTTGACCAGACACGCCCGCTGCCGACCGGCGAAGCCTTCCGCAGCGCCGGGTTTGTCCAACTCGTCAAAGACCGCGAAACAACGATCACGTTGAGCAACACCGGCACCGCGGGTTTCGTCATCCTCGACGCCATTCAGTTGCTGCCGGTGAAGAACTGATCCCCGGAGGGACACGCTCCCGCGCGTCCCTGATACCCGGAGGGACACGCTCCCGCGTGTCCCATTTCTCCGGTGGCCGCCAGTTGCTGCGGTTTGTTCTCCGGAGACTGTCGCTTGTTTTGATCTGGGACGCGCAGGAGCGTGTCCCTCCGTTCACGGTTTGGCCGCGGCGGGCGCGGGCAGCTTGCAAGACTGCCACGCGAGAAAACGCCATTGCCCCTTCTCTTCCTTCCAGGCGGCGAGAAAGCTGAGCGTCATCTCGCTCGCGCCACTCGCGTTGGTGACGCTGATCTTTGTACGCCCGGTCATCAGCGCGATGCCCGGCGCCGGAAAGGTGAAATTGCGCTCCTCATAATTCCACGCGGTGTATTTCGTTTTCCCCGTCGCGAGTGACTCGATGTAGCTCGGCTTGTCGTCCACCGCTCCGCTGGAGTGGGCGTAGCGCAGATTATCGGCAAAGATCGCCGAGAGCCGAGCGCGATCACCCGCCATGACGGCGGCCACGCGCTCGTCATCCGCGGTGCGGAGTTTTCCGAGTTGAGGATCATCCGCCGCCCGGAGCGGAGCAATGGTCAGGGCGAGGAGCGGCAGGAGGAACAGGAGAGATTTCATGAGTCGTTTTTTAAGCGGCTGGGAAAGACACCCGCGATGATCTTCTGATAACCGGCGCGCAGCAGGCCGAGGTCGGACAGGTTTTTCTTTATTCTGAATGCCTATTGATGGCTTTTGACTACCAATAACAGCCAAGCCGCCCCAAGCCCGCCCCAAGGCACATGAATGTCATTGCGGCGAATAGGATGTGAGTGTTTTCTTATTCATATGTTATGGAGAAGACTCTATCTGGAAATCGGGACCAAACACCCAAACTAAACAAAATGCATTGAATTCCTGGGGTGCGTCGGCGGGCGGAAGAACAAATCATGGGGCCGGGGGCGGGTGCAATATCGCACAGAGTTAATTAGGCTAACGGACTCCAAACCTACCGAAACCCAACACCCTCAAAGTCCTTCACATTCGCCGTGGCTAACTCGGTGACGCCTTGGGCGATCAGGGTGAGGGCGGTGCGTGTGTCATAGAGCCGGCGGAAGGCGAAGGTTTCGGCAGTGGCTTTCTTCCAGAGGGTGTCGTGGAGCGGACGGCTTTCGATGGGGAAGCCAATCAAGCGCCAGCGCGGGTGGTTGCGATAGGTCTGGATGACTTCGACGGCTTCCTCGGCGGCAAGTGGATGTTTGAGCACGGCGGGATTGCGCAGGAGGCCATAGAACTCGGCGAGGATGAACTCGGAAATCAGTACATTTTCGTCCCGCTGGATGGAGGTGATCCAGGCATACGCGGCCTGATGCCTCGGCGAGTCCTCGTTGAAGGCGTGCAGCAGGATGTTGGTGTCGATGAAGAGCATGGCGACTATTTTCGGGCGGATCGGGTCACGGTCAACTCACTGGTCGTCAACTGGGCCTCTGCCTTGATTTCTGCATCGGTAAGGCCTTTCCAGCCCAGCTTGCGGGGCTTCGGCGGCTGCCAGTTTTCCTGGCTGCCAGGGTCCTGAGAATAAACACTGAGGATGTATTCGATGCCGCGACGGGCGAGTTCTGCGAGCGAGATTTCCCGGGCCTCGCAAAGCTTCTTGGCCTTGGCGAAGACATCGTCCGGCAATTGAATTTGGGTCGAATCATGCCCACAGTGTGACCGCAGATCGAGCGCGGTCATCTGCTGGTGGGATGATGAATTTGCGGGTCAGTGACCCGCAAATTCGACGGACACTATCTGAGAAATCCTGCCTCGATTCACTTCGCCTCGCGGCTTGGCAACATGCTTATTGAGCGTGCTCATCGTTTGCTTCAACACCACCGCGCCGGAAGCATTTTTACCTGCGAGCACATCCTCCCCGCGGAACTTCGCCAGCAGGATCTCGCCGTCGCCCCCGGTCGCGGTCGTAGGTGATCCAGATGAAACCATCACGATCCTGCACGCCGTCGGGATAGGAGACGCCGCCGTCGCTTTGGGCGAGATACACGCGATGGGCTACGGTTGCCCCGCTTCGCGGGTGATGCGGACGGCGTCGAGGTAGATCCAGTTGTCGGTCTGGATTTCGAGGTGGCGATACATGCCGAGCTTGAGGAAATGCAGGTAGCCGTTGTGCATGTTGGCCCCCTCGGCGACGGCCACGGGCTTCGCCATCTCGTCGAGGTAAAGCGTCGCGCGGCCATCGGCCTGTTGCGACCAGCGCACGACCACCGCGAGCGTGTGCCACTTACCCGGCTCGAGAAAAAACGGTCCCTTCTTCTGCGCGTGGTCGATCCCATACTCGAAGCCGAAACCGATCCGGCCGCCGACTTCGCCCAGCCCGAGCAGCACGGGCGGGCTGCGCGACGGAAAGCCACTCCACGTCTCGCCGCGGCTTTTGTCCGGCTGGTCGTGCCATTGCGCGGTGATCCACCAGCGATTGCGCGGCGCGTCGGTCTGGAAGCCCGGCGGCACCATCAGCTTCCACTCGTAGCGCACCGTCTCGCCTGCGGTGAAAGGGAAGTCCACCGACACCTCGGCGCGGATCCCGCCGTTGCGTTTCTTTTGTCCCGGAAAAATGTGCAGCCCCAGATGCTGGCCCGCGCCCGCTCCGGTGATGGCGAGATTCTCCGCCGCCGGCACTTCCAGATTCGCGTAGGGCAGCAAGTCTTCGCTGAGGATGGTGCGCAGATAGGTCAGCTCCTTTTCGCGCGCGCCGGGCTCGGCGAAAACGGGCGCGGCCAGCGCGACGATGAGCGTGAGCAGAAGATGACGACTCATGGCAGCGGCGGGAGTTTCGCCGAGTACTGCACGCAGCGATGGCGGTTGTCGTCGAAGGCGAAGTGCAGCCATTCCTGGTCGGCGCTGACGAAGCCGTCGGGGTAATTCATGCGACCTTTCGGACCATCCACGGACTCCGCCTGGAGCACGCGCTGGTAGGGCCACGACTTGCCGCCATCGAAGCTGATCCACATCGCCATGGGACTCCGATGTTTGCTGTTCGGGTTGTGCAGCAGTGCGACGTCGTCGCCGCCGAGGCTGTAGAGCATCGCCTTGCTGCCGGGATTCGGGATCGCCGTGGCGCTGGCATATTCCGGCCAGGTCTTGCCGCCGTCCTTGCTCTCGGCGCGGTAAAGCATTCCACCCAGTCGGTCGCCGCGCAGGACCATCAGAACGCGGCCATCGCTCAATTCCACGATGCTGGTCTCCGCCCAGCCGTGGTAGCGCTCGTCGGGCGTGAGGCGGATGTTGCCGTGCTCGGCGTAAGTCTGACCGCCGTCGGTGCTGATGAGCACGCCGTTGCGCGGATTGCTGACGTAGTGCCCGAGCGCCTTGTGCCAGGGCTTCTCCTCCGCGGGCGGCGGTGGGGTGCCCGCGGGCGGACCTTCGTAATGCTGGAACGGGATGAGGATGCGCCCGTCACGCGTGACGATATGGCCGCGGATGAAAGTGAACTTTGCCAAGCGGCCCGGCATCGGCTCGGGCTTCGTCCACGTCTTGCAACCGTCGATGCTGTGCATCATCCACGACTGCCAGTCGCGACCCCACGTCTGCGAATGCGTGCTGAAGAACATCGTCGTGCGACCGCCGACGGTCATGATCTCCGTCGCGCCCTGCCCGCTGGTCACGCCGCTGCGCGGAAAGGTCGTGTCCACCGCTGCGAGCGGCGTCCACGTCTTGCCCTGATCCGTGCTGCGCGTCAGGCCGATGTAGTTTTTTGGCGACGGCTCGAAGTCATCGCCGGCGAGCATCGAGATGATCCACGAACCGTCTGGCAACTCGCGCAGCGTCGTGTCGCAGACCATCTTGTCCGGCGTGACGCCGTCATACGGGATACTTTTCAAATCCTGCTTTGCGTCTTCGGAGGCCTGCGCGGTCCACTTCGGATCAGGCCTGATTGCCTTGGGCAAATGCGGCGCGAGCGCCTTGTTCACGACCACTTTGGTGATCTTGGTCTGCTTCTCAAAATCGCCCTCGTTAAATTTCACGTGCAGGACTTCCGCGTCGGTGTGGCGGTTCCAGTCATAGAGAATGTGGATCGTGCCGTCCGGTGCCTGGAAGCCATCGGGATACGAGACCTCGCTGCGGTCATCGAGCAGCAGCCCTTTGCCCCACGTCTTGCCGTCGTCGTCGGAGAGAAACGCCGTCATGCTCGAACGGCGCGGCAGCCGCACCTCGACCGGGCCATTCTTCACCAGCAGCAACTTTCCGCTGGCGAGGCGGCGGATGAAAAAGCGTGCGCTGCAGTTTTGGATCGCCGAAGCCTGCGGCTCGCTCCACGTCGCCCCTTTGTCTGTCGAAACGCTCTCGCTGATACCCTGCTTCGTCCGCGCGAGCATCCACAGGGTGCCGTCCTTGCGCTCCACGATCATGTGTTCGTCGAAGTCCGTGCCCGGGAAGGCCACGCCGCCGCGCCGCGTCCACGTTTTGCCCTGATCGGTCGAAGCGAAGACATTGGCCATGCGGATCACATCGAGGTCGGTGTGTGCGCCCTTGCTCGTGCCGGGGCCGCCGATGCGGTCGCGCGTCCAGAGCGACACCGGCAGCAGCCAGTCGCCGTTCGAGAGCACGGTCGGTTTATTCAGCGTGCAACCGTCAGCGAAGCGCACCGGCGCCGTCCATTTCGGCTCCGCCGCATCGGGATCGTCGCAGCGGATGTACCAGTCACCGCAACGCCCATCGAAGTAGCCGAGGCTCTGGTCGAAAAAACACCACAGCCGCCCGAGCGGATCGGTCCACAGATTGCCCACCAGCGCGCGCCGCTCGTAGCGGATCTCCTTGTCACCGGCTTTGAAGACTCCGTCCTGCGGATCGATGACCACGCGCGGCTTCGACCACGTCTTCCCGTCGTCATCGCTCGTCGCGAGCATGAAAAATCCATTCGGCGAATCGCCATTGCCCACCCACGCCGCCCAGAGCCGGCCCTTCGGCGTGCGGTCGATCCCGATGATCATATTGCCCGGCCGCTTCTCGGCGTCGTATTCCGGGCCGGGGTTGGTGTTAATCAGCGGCGGTTCGAGCGTGAGATCGAGCAGTTCTTTGGGCAGCGCGTTTTCGTCGGCGGCGAACGCGAGACTGACGGAGACGGCAAGCAGGGTGAGACAGCGAGTGAGCATGGGTGTCGAGGGGTTTGAGGAAGAGCGGACAGCGCATTCCTGCCAGCCGCGCATTGACGGCGCAACGCCATCCTCATGTTATCGAACCATATGGCCGCCTCCGCCATCAGTCTCCACACCATCGCACAACACGCCGGCGGCTCGGCCATGACCGTCTCCCGCGTGCTGCGTCAGGAGCCCCGGGTGACGGAGGAAACGCGTGCACGGGTCCTGCGCGCCGCGCGGGAACTCGGCTACCGGCCCGACCCTCATCTCGCGCGCATGATGCAGCTCGTACGCGCGAGCAAGCAGGTGCGCATCCGGGCGGTCATTGCCGTGGTTCGCGAATAGACACTCGGCATCCAGACCGCCGCCGCCCGACTGCACGCGCGCGGCTACCGGCGCATCGGCGTGGCCGTGACCGAGTGGATCGTGACGCGCTCGCAATTCGGCTACAGCGGCGGGCTCTTCCACTGGCAGCAAAACCTGCCGCGCAAGGACCGCGTGCCGCTGCTCCTGCTGCCGCACAACGAAATCAGCCGCGGCTCCAGCGCCTTCGCGAAATGGATGCGGACCTACCAGCCCGACGCGCTGATTTCCTTCGATACCGATGTGCCCGGCTGGCTCACGCGCCTCGGCCTGCGTGTGCCGCAGGACATCGGGTTCGTCATGCACGACTGGACCCCGCAGATGACCGGCTACGCCGGCATCGATCAGCGCCGCGACCACCTCGCCGCCGCCGCCGTCGATCTCATCGCCACCCAACTCCTCCACCACGAACGTGGCGTCCCCGAAGTCCCACGCCAAACCCTCATCCCGCCCCTGTGGATCGAGGGCCCCAGCGTGCGACCACCCGCTGCGCTTTAAAGACCGGCGCGTCGGGGCGGCGCAACCGTCACGGCTTGGCGGCTGGTTTCGGTTCCTGCTGCTGCGCTTTTTCGAGCATGCCGCGGATGCGGGCGTTTTCTTTTTCCAGCGCGGTCCCGGTCACCGGCAGCGGCTGGAAGGTGGGATCGGGGATCAGCTTTTCCCCTGCCGGAATCGTCCGCATCCGAAGGTTCCGAAACCACACGTCCTGTCCGTGATCCTGGAGTGAAAGCTTGCCGCCACGCCCCGTCAAATCGCCACCGCGGATGCGCAGGATTTCAACTTCCTTCGCCCATTTCGGATCGGCGTAATCAAAGGAAATTACCCGCTCCTCATTGAGCCAGTGCTCGATGATCGTGCCCTTGCAAATGATGCGCGCGGTATTCCATTCGCCGACCGGGCGCGTCGCACGCTTGCTCGGTCCCATGCAGAAAAAGAGCGAAGCTGCCGATTGGCGCGGGTTCGCGCCGTACACGGGATGCTCGTCATCGAGCACCTGATACTCGACCTGCCCGGGCCGGTAATAAACGCCGCTGTTGCAGAGCTTCGAGACCTTCCATTCGAAGCGCAGCTCGAAGTCATCCGGGACCAATTTTGTCTCATAGGTCAGCGATCCATTGGGGCGCACGCGGGCGAACGCGCCATCCTGAATCTCCCAATTGCCGCCGTGTTTCCAGCCGTCGATGGTTTTGCCATCCGACAGCGCGACGAACCCGAGACGCTTCTCGGCGGGATCGAGGGCATGAGCGAGCAGCGGGCAAAGGACGGCGAGAGCGAAGAGCGAAAGTTTGAAGTTCATGGGAAGATTGCAGGAGTGCTTTTTTGGGGCTGGGTGGCTTTGGCGATGTAGTCCACGAGCGCGTCGATCTGCGCCTCGGTCAGGATCGCGCCGACGGGAGGCATGAGGTTTTCGGGATAGCCGTCCACCAGCAGCGCGTTTGGTTCGAGGATCGATTGGCGAAGGTAAGCCATGTCCGCATCGACTTCGCGGACCTGCCCGCTGGCGGTTTCGCGCACCTTGCGTTTCGATCCGGCGAATCCCCGCAGGCTGGGGCCGGCGAGTTTGGTGTCATCGAGGCTGTGGCAGGCGGAGCAGAAATTTTGGAAAAGCACACGCCCGGCATCGCCTTTGGAGAATTGGAAGAACGGGGCCGTCGTCGCCAGCGCATCCGCCGGCGCGGTCTGCACGATGCCCGGCTGATTTTTTGGGATGCGGTTGATCGTAGTCCACAACTCGCCCGTCCAGAGCGATTCCCCGCTGGCCGACGGCAGCGATTGCGGCAGGCGGACATGGACGACCTCGCCCGTCTGCAAGCCCGGTAATTCCAGAAAGACGCGGCGCCGATCCGTCGAAACGGTGGCCGAGCGCACTTCGGCAAGGCGATGCCTCACCTTGTTCCCGCCGTAAGTCTGCGTGCCCTGATAACCCCACTGCGAAACGTGATAGCCAGCCGGGTTCCAGCCCGCTCCACCGGCCAGCGGTTGCGTGAATTCGATCTCCAGCCCATTCGAGCGCAACCGTGCGGCGAGCGGCTCAAACACTTGCTTCCCGGTGTAGCGGAGGCGTGTCAGTCCGCTCACCCGCGCGATAAATTCCAGGTCTTTTCCGCGGGCGATGCCGCCCGCATACAGTTCGCCTTCGGGCGTAAAAGCGAACCGATGAAACAGGTGCTGAAAGCCCTGCGAAAAGTGAAACGCCGTGCCCTGCATCACGCCGTCCACTTCCTCGAGAAACACCCGCTGCAAGCCGCCGAACGTGGCGTCACCAAAGATCACCTGCCCGGCGTACGGCCCCCAGCTTTGCGGCAGCAGGATGGGTTGCGTGGGCGAGGCGGCGATCTCCCCCTGGGGCAACCACACGGCGGGCGGCGTCGCTTCGCCCCGATCAAAGGGATGCCACGGCGGCCGGCTGCGGAATTGGAAAAACGCCTCCGGCTGCACGTGCACGAGCTTGTTGGCGGGCAGCCACTCGCCCTGGTTGTCGGTGATGAGGATCGAGCCGCGCGGGCCGAGTCCGATGCCGTCCGGCGTCCGCA
Source organism: Chthoniobacterales bacterium (assembly GCA_038325425.1). GTDB lineage: Bacteria > Verrucomicrobiota > Verrucomicrobiia > Chthoniobacterales > Chthoniobacteraceae > Chthoniobacter. The sequence continues at coordinate 6,018 of JBBQIZ010000101.1, read as the reverse complement.
GCCCCCCAGCCACAATCTCCGTCCGACCCGTGTCCACATGCACCTTCACCACGCTGCCGCGCAGCGGCGCCTGGAAGTTGTCTGCGCCGCGCGCACCCATCCCCACGCTGGACGCGAAGTAGAGGTGCGCATCCTGCACGAGCGCTCCGAAGAGATACTCGTGATAATCCATCGTGGCTGGCCAGTCGTGCGAGATGCAGCGGTAGGTCTCGAACAGGCCGTCGCCATCCTCGTCCAGCAACTCGGTGGCCTCGTTTTTCTCGGTGACAAAAATGCGCGTGCCGGACACGGCGAGCCCCATCGGCTCGGAAAGCCCCCGCGCGAGGCGGCGAAAAGGCGGCGGACCTTTTTCGGGCATCGCCTCGAGATCGACGGAAAACAAATCGCCCTCCCAGGTCGTGAAAAGCAGCTCGCGCGGCCCGCGCAGCGCCATCCCACTCACCCGCCACGTCTCACCCTCGACACGCAAATCCAGCGCCGCGAGCGCAGGATGCAGGGCCGCGAGTTTCTGTCCGAAGCCCGGCGTCGCGTCCGGAGCGGCCAGCCCCTGCGGCACGCTCAGCAGCGCAAGATTGCCTGCGGTCTTGCTCTCGATGATCAGCCGTCGAAAGCGCAACGGATGCTCGTATTTCCGCCCCGACGGCGGCACGAGCATGACCAGCACCGGCAGCCCCGCGCGCATCCGAAAGGTGCCCAACTCCACGCGGCTCCACGATCCTTCCGCCGTTACCGGCACCTCCCAGAAACGATCCTGACCATCGAACGAAAGCTGGTATTCCTGATTCAACGGCTGCGCGCAGGAATACTCGATGAAGACCGTCACTTCTTCTTCACGCCGCGCGGAGACATACCAGCCGATGATCGCCCCGCGCCCGCGCGTGATTTCCAGCACGTCGCCCTGCCACACGTTCGGGCCCTTGGAAAAAATTGCCTTCGCCGGAAGATCAAGCGTGCGTGATGGCTCGGCGGCACTGAGCACCGGCGCAGCGAACCCGGCGAGGACCGTGAGAAAAATGAGAGCAGTTTTACCGAGGGTCTTCATGGGAGAATCAAGCGATGCCAATCCGCTCCCGTGAGCGCCAGCGCGGCGTCGCCAGTCATGCTCGTGAGCTTCCACGATTTGCGAGCGGGCTCCGGAAGCAGGAGACTTTCGCCCGCGGCCAGCGCTTCCGCGCGGACTTCCAACTGCACCCGTCCCGCTTCCGCCCCCCCGGTTGCCGGGATGCGATTTTGCAATTTCACCACGCCGGCATCGTGCCGCAGTTCCCAGATCAGCTCGATATGCCCCGCCCGCTGCGCACAACCCCGATAGCGCACAGTCAGTGGCACCGTCTTCCCCGCGCGCTGCAACTGCCAGGTCTCGCCCGTCTTATCCTGAAACCAACTCGTGCCCGCCGATCGCGTGACGAAACCCGCGGTGATCAGTCCCGGCTTCTTCGCGGGCGCCTGCCACACTCTGTAGAGCTTCGCCCGCTCGAGATCGAAGCCAAGCCAGACATCCTCGCCCTGCCGGATCGAGAGCGACCGCGGCAGATGGTCGAGGCTGTAGCGGTTGATGACTTCGCGATCAAACGGCAGCGCTTTCGCGTCGAGCCCAGCGACGACCGCGGAGCCACCGCCCGCATCCGCGGCAATGAACGCGAGCGGAACGAACAACCGTGTGGTGAAAAGTGTCAGGGGGAATTTCATGGAAAATCAGGAATGCGCGTCGGCCAACCCGCGAGCAGCCCGACCACAGTTCGGACTAAGTCGCGGACTATTTCGGCTCGATTTCATCGTGCTTGAGCAAGCTGGCCGCCGAAGCATTGCCCGGCTTGTTCGCGAGCTTCGCCAATTGCACCATTTGCTCCGGGCTGAGCACGGAATCGAAGACCGCAACCCCGCCGATATAGCCGGTGAAACCGACGCTGCGCCCGACGTGGATGACCCGGCCGATGGTGAACGGGCCGCCATCCTCCGCCCGCTCGGGATGGTAGAGATCGTGCGGAAACCAAAACGAATTGGCCTTCAACGCGACCAGTTCGCGCTTTTTAACTTCGGTCAATCTGCCCTCGGCGTCGCGACCCAGCGTGACCCTTACCCGCGTGAAGGCGAAGTGATGCATTTCGACGCGCTCGTCTCCGGCCTCGCTGACCAGTTCGCGCTTCGACGGTGCGCCTTCCGGCGGCGCGTAATATTGGTCGGCCGGGTAGTTCGGATCTTCACCCTGCTGCAATCCGGGCAGTTTGTGCAGATACTCCTGCTGCCAGCCCTGCGCAGGCCATTTGAAGAAGTTGTGCCGCTCGGGACTCTCGATCCAGAAATCGGTGGCCTTGCCGTCGAGATAGGCGGTCACGGTGTCGGCCGCATTGTCGAAAACGAAACCGACGGTGCTCCACGCTGCGTCCAATGTTTCCGGCGGCGCATCGGCGGGCGCGGTCGGGATCAGCTCGGGCGTGACCGCGAGGTTGCGCGCGTATTTGTCGCCGAACGATTTCGCGCCGTTCTCCGAGACATGCACCGCGGAGGCACCGCTCTTCGCGCCCAGCCCGGCGAAGATGCAATACTGGCGTCGGCCCGGTTCGACGCGTACGACGGCACCTTTGGTGGAAGCGATGTCGGTCCCCTCATGCCAGATGCCAGCGACCGCGTGGTTGCCACTCTCGCGGATCACCCACGCAACCATCGACACCGAGCGGCCCGCTCCTTTCACATCGAGCCCGGTGTCGTGCAGTCGTGCGCGCGGCACGAGCAAGCAGGGACGAAAAGTGTCGTCGGGTTCCTTCCGAATCTGTACCGCCTGACCGAATGGTCCGCGGCCGAGCAGCGGGAAGTCTTCATTCGTCGCGGCGCGCCCCTCGCCCCAGTAATCGCGCACGTAATTGACCGGCTCAAGGCGGAAGTCGTGCTTCGACCCGGCGGGCTGATGTGCGGTGAAATCGCCCGTCGAAGAATCGCGCTGCACGAAATCCCAGAGCGCCACAAAGCCCGGCAGCGCCCGCACGGCTTCGACGCGGCGCTGGTATTCGCGGGTGGCTTCATTGGCGCGCATCTGGCCGGGAAGGAGCAGGGAGATTGAAAGCAGCAGGAAGCATCGTTTCATCGGACGGTGGATTGGAAGTGAGGGGAAGGTGGGGCGGATGGATTCATCCTTGAAGCCAGGCGGGGGCGAAAAGTATCAGCCCGGCCGGACCGTTGAAGCGCGAAATTTTCAGGAAAACGGACGGACGGAAAACGCCGCGCCGCAGGGTGCGGCTGGTCAATCGAGATCAAGGTCACGGAGTTGCCGGACGCTGATCTTGGGATGCGGATGCTCGGGGTGCAGGCCGAGCATGCGATCGGTGGTGGGACGGACGGGACCCCAGTTGATCGCGTAGGGATGCGCCGCACAGAGCTGCTCCATGGCTTCCCAGTTTTTTCGCACCTGCGCGCCAAGTGCCTCATCCTTTTGCAGCCAGTATCGGCGCATTAGCGTCGCGTTTTCGATGACGTATTGCGTGAAGGTCAGGCCGGCCCGCACAAACTCGACGCGCTCCGCGTAGGGGCCGGACGCGCCCGCCGCGGCTTTGGCCGCACGTTCCAGATGCGCCGCCGCCGCGCGCAGCCGTTCGGCGTTGTAGAGCCGCGGGAAATTGAAGACACCCGCTTCGCCGTGCTCCGCGACGTGCGCCATGCGCGCCTGCTCCCACATTTCAAAATAAGCCCGCACCGGCTCGGCGGCTGGTCCGAAGCCGCGCCGGTAGTAGTCGTCGAGGATGGCCGACGCGTCCTGCGCGGGATTCCAGGCGAGCTGCGCCATCACATAATATTGCGGCCCCTGCGTGGCCCAATGCTCCCACACGCCGTCGATATAGATGCCGAGGCAATTCGCCGCGGCGACGTCCTTGAGATCTTTGACGGTCTGCGCGATGTGCAAGTCCGGGAGCCCCTGCTGCCAGCCGGCGGGGCTGCCGGTATTGGGCCGCCAGAGCATCGCGGGCACGATCTTCGCCCACGCCTCAAACTGCTGCCGGTAGGTGTCGCCGCGCGTCGAGCCGCGATCGACCAATCCGGTGCGCCCGAAAAAGTTCGCCACGATCGACATGATCACATTGTCCGCCGGACGTGCCGCCACCGGCGCGGGGCGCGAATGGCCGTAGCTGAGCATCAGCACGCGGTAGTCCTTGCCCGGATACTTCTGCTTCAACAACTCGCCAAGCTGGTTCGCGAAGGTCACGTCGCGATCACTCAGCGCCGGGCGTTTTTCGTTTTTCTTAAACCAGTGGAAGACGCGCGGCTCGCCGTCGGGATGATCCCACGCCGAACAATCCGCGCAGACGCAATGACCGCTCGACCAGCCGTCGTTCGGCGAAGCGTTGAAAATCGTGCGCGTCGGGTCTTTCGCGAGATCCTCCGCGACGCCGGCGAGCCACAGTTCCCCGACCTTCGGATTCGACATGCAGAGCTTCACCGTGCGCGGATTGGGAAAACCGCTCCGCGTGCCGTCGGGCTGGAGCGCAAAGATTTCCGGATGCGTTTTGTGATACCGCTCCCACCAGTCGCCGAAGCCGTGGCCGCCCTCCATTTCGAGCGATTCGAGTTGCAGGCGCTGCCGCCGGGTCCACTCGTGCGCGCGGCCATAACCGCGGGTCGTGAGCTGTGAGGAGAAGTGGAAGACGCCGCCGCGCGAACGGATGGACGGATGGTAGCGCTGCTCGAAGGGCGCGAGGCGGATCGTATCGCGGCGGATCAAGTCCTCACCAAGCTCTCCCGGCCACAGCCAGCGCACGTCGAGCCTGTCCTGGAGGAAGGTATAGACCGCGTTTGCCGTGCCGTATTCCTGTTGTTTGGGGACGGGTTTGCCGTCCTTGCCCGGCACGGTCAGGCGCTGCGCATCCCAGCGGTCGCGCCCGGCGATGACGAGATGGTTTTCATTCGCCGCGAGGAAAATTTCTTCCGGGTGTTGAAAGTCGAAGTCCGTTTTCGGAAACAGTTTCTTGAGCGCAGGCTGAAACCCGATCCAGATCGCGCGCGGGGGCAGCGGATTCGGCTCGCCGTCGAGGATCTGCGGGCGTGCGCCGCTGATCTTCTCGAGATATTCGGCCAGCGTCACCGCCGCTTCGCGGGTCCGCGGCGGCGCATCCTGAAAGACGATGATCGGCGCCACGCTGACGCCGTTTTCGACCAAAGGCAGGTCGGCGAGACACGGCTGAAGAGGCAGCAGCGAGACGCCAAAAGCGCCGAGGAGGAGATGGAGGGTTTTCATGATTGGGGGAAATGTGGGCCGCTATTCTCGCGGAGACGCGCCGGGCGAACGGTGCGGGTTTTCGTACCAGACGACGCCGAGTTGATCGCGCTCTTCGCAGGTCATCACATCGAGGTCACCGTCGCCATCGAGATCGAGCACCTGCATGAGATCGAATTTCACGCCTTCCGGACCGCCGAGCGAATGCAGCTTCCACGAACCCGCGGGCCGCTGCTCCAGCCAGACGATGCCTTCGCGCGCGCCGCGGGCATCCTCGCAGGTGAAGAAAAGATCCATCAGACCGTCGCCGTGGACATCGGCCGCTTTGACCGCCTTCGCCGTGCCGAGTCGGTCCGCATCCAGCCGGATGATCTGCTCCAGCCAGCGTCCACCGGGCTGTTGCAGGCCCAGCACGACGTCCAGCGGCTTAACCGCCACGGCCACATCGAGCAGGCCGTCGCCATTGATGTCCCCAAGCTTCACGCCGTCCGCACCATTGGAAGTATCGTCGATCGTATGCCGCCGCCAGACCGGGCCAGGTTCCGGTTCGAGCGCGGGAACCGCCTCGCCGATCGCCGCGCCCGCACCGCAGATGAGCGCCAGCAGCCCGCCCGAGAGCCGCCGGATCATGGGCAGATTTTCCTTTTGTCTTTCGATTTCGCGACTAGCGGGAAGTCCGGCAAATCCGTCCGGGCCTGCTGCAAAAGCGCTTCGAGTTCCGCGACTTTTCCGGGCTGCTGCGCCGGACGTGGCGAAGCGCCGATGGGCACGAGAACGGTGGCGAAGAGAAATGCGGATTTCATGGGCCCTGGGGG
>JBBQIZ010000100.1:0-15490 GCA_038325425.1 Chthoniobacterales bacterium | reverse complement strand
TCGATCAGTTCGACGTGCCGGCGACGGCCGCGGGCGGGAGCGCGGTTTGGAGCCAGCAACTTGGCGCCGCGCATCGCGTCACCGCTGGTGCGGATGTGCGCTGGGTGGAAGGGGAAACGCGGGAGAATTTCCTGCGCGTCGGCGACGAGTTCGCACGCTACCGCCACGCGGGCGGTCAGCAGCTTTTTGTCGGCGCTTTCCTCGAGGAGCACTGGCGCGTGAGTGACGCGATCACGCTGGTCGCGGGCGGGCGGGTCGATTACTGGCGGCAGTACGACGGCGAACGCGTGGAGCGCGATCGCCGAACCGGCGCCACCCTCCGCGACGTGCGGTTCGCGGAGCAGGACGGCATCGCGCCGAATGGCCGGCTCGGACTGACCGCGCAACTCTCGCCTAGCGTGCGCCTCCGCGGCGCCGCCTTCACCGGTTTCCGTGTGCCGACCTTGAACGAACTCTATCGCCCGTTTCGCGTCGGTAACGACATCACCGAAGCTAACGCCGCGCTCCAGCCTGAGCAGCTTTATGGCGCGGAGATCGGCGTGGATTGGGAGCCGGTCGAGCGGTTTAGTTTTTCGGTCAACGGTTTTTACAATCAGCTGCACGATGCCGTCGGCAACGTGACGATCGGCGTGGGGCCCGGCACCTTCGATCCGGGCGGATTTGTGCCCGCGGGCGGGGTGCTCCGGCAGCGCCGCAATCTCGATCTGGTGGAAGTGCTCGGCGTCGAAGCAAAGTGCGTCTGGTCCTTCGCCTCGGAGTGGAAAGTGCGGGCGCAATACCTCTACACGCACCCTACGGTCGCCCGGGCCGCGGACGCCCCGCAGCTCGAAGGCAAACTCCTCGCGCAAGCGCCCGAGCACCTCGCCGTCGCCGCGTTGGAATGGACGCCGGGTCGCTGGCGGGCCGGCGCGCAGCTCCGCTACGTCGGCCGACAATTTGAAGACGATCTCAACACGCAAACCCTCGCGCCTTTCACCACCCTGGACTTGGCCCTCGGCTATACTTTCAACGAACACCTCGCCGGTTCGATCCAGGTGGAAAACGTCCTCGCTTCCGAAATCGAGGTGGGAAAGACGGCCAGCGGTCTGGTCAGCATCGGTCCGCCGCGGCTTTTTTCCGTGACGGTCGCGCTCAGCTTTTGAAGCGGGACTTTAGACCGTGTCAGTGCGCCGCGGGATGCAGTGGGAGCGCCGATCGTGCTGGAAGCGCACGTGGTGCCCGCGGCTGACCGGCACAAGATGGAATCCCAACTCGTCCTCGTAACCCTCGGGAATTTCCCGGAGTTGCCGGATAAAGAAAAGGATCGAGGCGATCCACGCGAGCGAGGTGAAGAGGGGAACAAACATGGCGGTATCTGGCATACGCTCGGAGCAACGAAGGTGGACGGGTCGTTTTGAAAAAACGCGGCCCATCGCAGCACCTGACGTGTTTTTACCAACGGCGTGAAATCCATCCCACGACGAAGCCGGCAGCCGTCGCGCCCAGCAGCGCCCCGACCGGATGAACCCCAGTGAACGAGGCGTCGATTTCCGTGCTGCGAGGGCCGGTTGGGGCGGGGCGGATGAGGGCCGCGGGTGGTTCCGCTTCGATGGCCGCGGCGGGCAGCAGGCCTTGCTGCGCACGACTTTCCGCGGTCACCGGCACCGCCCCGGCGATCGGGAGAATCTCGTGCCCCGTGGCGCGTGCATAGACGCAGGTGAATTCAGCGCCGAAAAGCAGGATGCAGGACGCGTAATAAACCCAGAGCAACAGCAGCACGACCGACCCCGCGGCGCCGAAACTGGACGCGGTGCTTTCGCGCCCGAGATAGAAGCTGAGCCCGAACTTCCCGAGCTCGAACAGAAATGCGGTTACCGCCGCGCCGATCCAGACATGGCGCCACTCCACGCGGGCGTCGGGCAGGACCTTAAAAATGAAGGCGAACAGTATGGTGACGACGCCGAGCGACACGACCGAGCCGAGCAGCGTCCCCAGGAATTCCGGCATGCCGAGGAACTGCTCCACGTAGCCATTCAGGGCCGCCAGCGCGGTCGTCAGCAGCAGGGAAGTGAGGAGTAGGAAACCGATCACGAGCACCATGCTGAAATTCACCAGACGCTCGCGCACGAAGCCGACCACACCCTTCTTCGCTTTCACCTTCACCTCCCAAACGGTGTTCAGCGCGTCCTTCAATTGCGCGAACACGCCGGACGCCCCGAGCAGCAGCACGGCAAACCCGACGGTCGCGCCGATCCAGCCGTCGGCGGGGCGCGCCGCGCTTTGAATCATCGATTGCACGGAGGCCGCCGCCTGCGGACCGACGTATTCCTGGAGTTGGTCTTCGAGTTGTCCCCGCACCGCCTCCTCGCCCAGCGCCAGTCCGGCCACGCTGATCGCGATGATCAGCAGCGGCGCGATGGAGAAGATCGAATAGTAGGCGAGCGCCGCGCTCAGCCGCAGCGCATTGTCCTCCGTCCACGCGTCGAACGTCGCCTTCAGGAGTTTAAAGACCCGATGGTCGAGGAGCGCACGCATGTTCATACGAGGTCAATCGCGGGCAGCGTCCGGCGCGGTTGTGCACTCCCTTTCCGGAAAACAAAGAGCCGCTCCGGCGCAAACCGGGACGGCCCTTCGTTGGGTGTTGGGGAGCGTTGGCGGACGTTTAGTTGGTGGCGTCTTTCACCGCTTCCTTGGTGTCTTCCGCCGCGTCGCGGACTTTTTCGCCGGGACGGTTGTCCAGGGCGTCGCCCACTTTGTTTTCGATTTTCTCGCCGGTCGTTTCCGGTTTCTTCTCGCAAGCGACGAAGGTGGAAACGGTGACGGCGAAGAACAGGGCGCGAAGGATTGGAGTCATGATCTTCACGAACGGATGGGCGCGGCGAAGTGGCCGTATGTAATCGCTCAGGAAAGCGCCACCGTCCGCCCGGTGCGCGCGCTTTCATACACCGCCATCGCCAGTTGCACGGCGCGCCGGGCCTCGGCGCCCGGAATCATCGGCGCGCGGCCGGATTGCAGCGCCCGTGCGAGGTCGCCGATCTGCACCCGATGCTCCGCCCAGCTCATCCCGCGCGGATCGCCGCTGCCGACCGCCATCGTCGTCCCATCGGCGAAGCTCGCCCGGACCGCCTCATCGTCCGGCTGCGGCTCGGCAAATTCCCAGCGGGCGATCCGGTCATTGATCAGCACCGCCGACCCGCGCGATCCCATGACCTCGATGCGCAGATCACTGCCCGGCCAGGACGATGACGACGCCTCGATCACGCCGAGCCCGCCGTGCGCATAACGCAACGTCGCCGCCACCGTGTCCTCCGCCTCGATCCCCGGATGCGCCAGCCGCCCGGTGAACGCGCTCACCTCCGCCGGCAGCCCCGCGATCCACTGCAGCAGATCCACCGCGTGAATGCCCTGGTTGATCAACGCTCCGCCGCCATCGAGCTTGTAGGTGCCTTTCCACGAAGACGTGGCGTAATATTCCGGCGAGCGCCACCACTTGATGTAAGCGCTGCACAGCGTCAGCCGACCGAAGCGTCCACCCTCCACCGCCGCTTTCAGCAGCTTCGCGCCGCGCCCGAGCCGCATCTGGAAAATTCCCGCGAGCACCCCGCCGCCGCGCCGTTCCGCATCGAGAATGCGATCCACCGCAGCGAGGGAAACTTCGAGTGGCTTTTCGCAAAGCACCGCCTTGCCGGCTTCGAGAAAAGGCACCGCCACATCGGCGTGGGCGCCGCTCGGTGTGGCCACGGTGACCGCCTGCACCGCCGGATCGGCGACGAGCGCCTCCAGGCTCTCCGCCGCCTGCACCCCGTAGCGCTCGGCAAAGGCGCGCGTCTTTGCGCGGTCGCGCGTCCACACCGCCACGAGCCGCGCCTCGGGCGTTTCGCGAATGGCTTGGGCGTGGACTTCGGCGATCATGCCCGTGCCGATCACGGCGAATCCGATGGGTGCAGTCATAGATAATGGTGGAAGAAAAAGTGTCGGGCGAAGAATGCCGCGCGCGTTCCGCGGTGGCAATCGGTTCCGCGTCGCTGGGCGTTCCTGCCTGCTTCCGAGCGCCGGTGTCGCGCGGCCGCCGCGGCGATTAGCCGCTCGCCTTCGCCACTTCGGTCGCTAGCGTTTTCGACCACCCGCTTTGCTTATGAAAACTCTCCGTTTGCTGGCCGCTGCGTTGTGCGCGCTGCCCTTCCTGTCCCACGCGCAAAAGACCGCCACCCCACCGCCCGTCGAGATGCTCGCCGAGGCACCGTTTCTGCAGCCCACGAGCACGCTCGAATTCCGCTTCGCCCGGCCGATGGTCGCGCGGGACGAAATCGGTCTCGTAAGCAAAACCCCGCCGATCACGATCACCCCCGCGGTGCCGGGAAAATTCACGTGGTTGAGCCGGAGCAGCGGCGTCTTTTTGCCGGACAATGCCTGGCCGCTGGGGCGCGACTTCGCGGTCGCGCTGAACCGCGGGATGAAAGACGCGGAGGGCAAACCGCTGGTCGGTACTTTTCGGGCGACGGTGAAAACGCCGCCTTTCGCGCGCACCGCATTGCGCGGCGAAGGTGCGTCGGATTTCACCGGGCCGATGCCGAAGATCATGATGGCCTTTAATCTCGCGGTGGAACTCGAGAAGGCCGGGGAACTTCTCCAGTTCGTCGATGCACAGGGGCGCAAGACCGCCGCGTCCGTGCGCTATGGCACGCGGCGCGATTATTTTTCACTCAAGCCCGAGCATGAAGACTGGGAGGAACGCTGGCGGTTGGCGAAGCAAGGGCCGGTCGCGCCGGTGGATGCGGAGGAAGCCGACGACGAAGATGCCGCGGGCGCGCCCCCGCTGATGAATCGTCTCGTTATTACGCCCGCGCGGCCGCTCACGCCGGGCGGCGCGTGGCGGCTGGAGATGAAGCGCGGACTGAAGTCGAAGTCCGGCCTGACCATCAACGAGCCGTTCATGCTGCCGCTCGGGCAGGTGCGTCCGTTCGTCGTCGATCAGCTCACGCCGACGAATTACATCAATTCCGGCCGCAGCGTGGAGCTGATGTTTTCGCACGGCCTCGCGCCTGACATTACGCCGGAGACCGCGGCGAAATTTTTCCGCATCACGCCGGAAGTGGCGAACCTCAGCTTCGACGGCTGGAGTTCGACGCTGACGATCAAGGGCGATTTCGAGCTCGGGCGCGAGTATCAGGTCGAAGTCGATGCAGCGGTGATTTCCGAGGATGGACTGCCGTTCGCGGGCAATCGCCGTACCGCGTTCCAGTTCACGCCGGTCACGCCGCGGCTGTATCTGCCGACGATCACCGGGCATCAGATTCGCAGCGGGCTGCGGAAATTCACCGCGCTCTCGGCGAACCTGAAATCGATCAAGGTGAAGGCGCAGGTCGTCGCTCCGGCGGACGCGGCCGCGAGCATCAAGGCCTTTGAAAAATATCAATCCGATGGCAGCACCGATGAGGCGTATCAGCCGCTGCCGCCCGAGTTGATCCGCGGCCAGGCGATCTTCGAGCGGGTAATCGAACTGCCCGCCGGCCCGCTCGACGCCAAGCAGCACACGGCGCTCGACTGGAACGAAATCCTTGGCGCGCAAAAAGCGGGCGTGATTTTCCTCACGCTCGAAGGCGAGCCGGTCGCGGGCGTGGCGGGCAAGCGCTCCGGCGCGCAGGCGCTCATTCAGCTCACGGACATCGGTGTGCTGTGGAAGAAGATCGCGGAAGGGCTGCGCGTGACGGCCTTTTCGATGGAAACCGGGCGTCCGCTCGCGGGCGTGAATGTCGGCCTGCTCGATTCGCAGTTCGCGCAGACCGGTCGCGGCACGACGGACGCCGAAGGCAACGCGACGATCGCGCTCACGCCTGATCTGGCTTGGCTGGTCGCGGCGCAGGGCGCGGATGTGCATGCCTTCGCCATCGGGCAGAATGCCGGCGAGATGCCGATGTCGTCCTTCCGCGCGCCGATCGAATATCGCAGATGGGAGCCCGAGCCGGAGCAGTCGCTGGCGTTGCGCGCGTTCATCTTCACGGACCGCCCGCTCTACCGGCCGGGTGAGACGGTGCAGGTGAAAGGATACGTGCGTGACACCGCGGGCTCGCAACTCACGGCGCGCGGCGGGCTCGACGGCGTGTTGAAGCTGACCGATCCGCGCGGGCGCGAGATTTCCCAGACCGAAATCCGCACCGATGAACGCGGCGGCTTCGACGTGGAACTCGACCTGAGCGCGTCGGCGACCGGCAGCTACTCGCTCGGGCTGGAGTTTCCGCAGGCGCCCGGTGCGCGATGGCAGCGCGGTTTCAACTGCCGATTCGAGGTCGCGGATTTTCAGCCCAACGCCTTTGAACTCGAGGTGCCGCTGGCGGCGCGCCTCGCGCCGGGAGTGCCGGTGAGCACGAAGGTGACGGCGAAATACTTCTTCGGCGCCCCGCTCACCAAGGCCGATCTGCGCTGGACGCTGCGCTCGGTGCGCGAGCGGTTTTCGCCCGCGGGTTTTGAGTTGTGGCACTTCGGCGAGCAGGAGAACGGCGAAGGAAAAATCCTGACGCTGCGCGGCGAAGGCGCACTCGCGGGTGCGGAGGGGCTGGCGATCACGCCGCAATTGCCCGAGGCGAAGGACGCCCCCTACAAAGGCGTGCTCACGGTCGAGGTCACGGACATCAATCAGCAGACCGTTTCCAGCAGCCGCCTCTTCGTGCGCGACGCCGCGGATTTCTATCTCGGCGTGGCCACGCCCGACGGCATCGTCTTTCGCGCGGGTGATGAAATTCCCGGCCGGGTGATCGCGGTGCAGCCCAACGGCCAGCCGGTCGCGCAGCCGGTCGAGGTGACCGCGGAGCTGATCCACATCCGCTATGAAACCGTGCGCGTGCAAGGCGCGGGCCAGGCCGTGTCGTTCCGCAGCGAGACGATCGAGGAAGTGGTCGGGAAGGCGACGGGGCGCACGCTCCAGCCAGAGCGGCGCCACGAAATGTGGGAGGTGGGCGAAGGAGCGAGCGTGCAGTTTACCGCGGCGAAAGGCGGGCAATATCGGCTGCGCGTCTCGGCGAAGGATGCGGCGGGTCGTACGGTCGCGAGCGAGCTGCCGGTGTTCGTCGCGGGCGCGGATGCCATCGCGTGGGATTACCGCAATCCGGCGCAGCTCGATCTCGTGCCCGACAAGGCGGAATACCGGGCGGGCGACACCGCGCGGTTGCTCGTGAAAACACCAATCTCCGGCGAGGCGCTGGTCACCGTCGAGCGCGGCGATCGCATCCTGCGCACGATGCGGGTGAAGCTCGAAGGCAACGCGCCGGCGATCGAAATTCCGCTGGCGAAGGAGGACGGCCCGAATGTGTTTGTCTCGCTCGTGGTGATCCGCGGGCGCGAGGAAAGCACCCGGAAATTCAAGACGCCGGAATATCGCTACGGTCTCGCGATGCTGCGCGTGATTGATCCGAACGACGCGCTCCAGGTGGCGATCACGCCCGCGCGGGTGACGGTCGAGCCCGGTCAGGAAGTGGATGCCGAAGTCGTAGTGCGCGACGGCGCGGGGCAGGCGGTGGCGAATGCCGAGGTCACCTTCTTTGCCGTCGATGACGGCATCCTCGCGCTGACGGGCTACGACCGGCCGCAGCCGCTGCCCATCTTCGCCGCGCCGTTTCCGCTCGCCGTGCGCACCGGCCTCACACTTTTCGAGCTGCTGCCCGAAGACCCGGCGGCGCTGGAGTTTTCCAACAAGGGTTACCTGATCGGCGGCGGCGGACTCGAAGGTCCGGGGCTGAAGCTGCGCGAGAATTTTCCCGGCACCGCATGCTGGTTCCCTTCGCTCTCGACCGACGCCGCCGGCAAAGTGCGCGTGCGGTTTCCCGCGCCCGATGCGCTGACGCGCTACCGGCTCGTGGCCGTAGCACAGGCTGGCGCGAGGCTCTTCGGCTCGGGCGAAAGTGCGTTCGCGATCCGCAAACCGCTGATGCTGCTTTCAGCGCTCGGACAGTTTGCGAATGTCGGCGACGAACTGATCGCGCGCGCCGTGCTGCGCAACGACACCGGCGCGGATGCGGTGGCCGAGGTAGGCCTGCAACTGGACGGCCTCGCCGAACCTGCGAAGCCCGGCGCCGACGCGACGAAGACGCGCGTCGAAGTGAAAAACGGCGAAGCGCGCGCGGTGGATTTTCCCGTGAAACTCACGGCGATGGGCCAGGCGGAGTGGAAATGGAGCGCAAAGATCGAAGCGGGCGCCCAGACGTTTGAAGATCAGGTGCGCGCGTCGCTCACGGTGGGTTCGTCGTCTCCGGTGTTGCGCGAAACTTACCTCACCGAACTGAGCCCGGCGTCGAGCGATCTGCTCAAGGGTGTGAACCCGCAGTTGCTCGAAGGCACCGGAGTCGTGTCGGTCACGCTCTCAAATACGCGGCTCGCGGAGCTGCGTGAGGCCGCGAACCATTTGCTCGAATATCCCTACGGCTGCGCGGAGCAGACGATTTCGGCGCTCATCCCGTGGGCGCTGCTGCCGGAACTGCGCGGCGTCCTGCCCGATCTCGCGAAGGACGAAGACCGCGCGGAGGAGGCGATCACCGCCGGGCTCGACAAGCTCTTCGGCATGCAGACGGGCGGCGGTGGCTTGAGCTTCTGGCCGGGCGGGAATCAGCCGTCGCTCTTTGTCAGTGCCTACGCGGCGCTGGCCTGCGCGATCCTCGCGAAGCAAGACTACGACTTGCCTGCCGGCCACGAAGCACTGCTGAAATACGTGAGCGAGGAACTGCGCGGGGTGGCGAAGGTGCGCGACGAGCAGTCGCTGGCCGATCGCGTGCTCGCGGTGTATGCGCTCGCCGCGGCGCAGCGTGCGGAGCCGGGGTATCACGAGGAACTGTTCCGCCGGCGAAAGGAGCTGTCCTACGAATCGCGCGCGTTGCTCGCGCTGGCGATCGTCGAAGCAGGGGGGCCGAAGGCGATGGTCGATGATCTGCTCAGTTTCAAGACGACGGCGCCGGAGACGTTCTCGTGGTTTGGCGGCGCGGCCCGCGAACGCGCGGTGCAATTGCTCGCGTGGAGCCGGCATCGGCCGAAGGCGGCGGAGGTCGGCCGGCTGACCAAGGAATTGCTGGGCTTCCGCAAGAACGGTCATTGGGGCACGACGCAGCAGAATGCCTGGGCGCTGCTCGCGCTCGCGCGTTACTACGCGGCGGCGGAAGACGGTGGCAAGCCGGTGCGCGGCGCGCTGGTGCGTGCGGGCCAGGAGCAGCCGTTTCACGTCACCAAAGCGCAGCCGACCATGAGCGAAGCGATCGCGTTCACGCCGCTGCAACCGCTCGGGACGATGACGGTGCGGAACCCGGCGAAGGGCGCGCTTTTCGGCGAGACGCGTTTTGTCGTGCGTCCGCCCGCGGAGGCGCAGCCGCGGCAGGATCGCGGTTACGCCGTCGCGCGCAGCTATCGCAAGCTTGCCGACGACGGTTCGCTGGCGGAGGCGAACGACTTGAAAGTCGGGGACCGCATCCTCGTCACGCTGCGCGTGGAGACGACGCGGCCCGGGCATTTCGTGGCCATCGACGATCCGCTTCCGGCGATCTTCGAGGCGGTTAATCCGGCGTTTCAAAGTCAGCAGGTCGGCGGAGTCGATGCGGGCGAGCGCGACTGGGTGAGCGATCATCGTGCGATGCGCGCGGACCGGGTGCTCTACTTCTGCGATCACCTGCCGGAAGGCGCGTTCACTTTCCGCTATCTGGCGCGGGTGCGCGCCGCGGGCACGGCGAAAGCCGGGCCGACGAAGGTCGAGGAGATGTATCGCCCGGAGCGCTTCGGCCTGGGCGAAGCGACGACGCTGACGAGCCGCCTTTCCGAAGCGAAATGAGCGCTCCGCTGACATGAAACGCTGGAGGCGAAAGCTTTGCCGGGGGGGCGCTGCGTTGGTGCTCGCCGCCGGTGCCTTCGCGGTCGCGCTGCGGCTCACGCCGATGCCCGCGGCGCTCGAAGCCGGGTTGGTCGGCAGCGCGGAGTTTCTTGATCGGGAGGGGCGTGCGCTGCGGCTGATGCTTGCGGACGAGCGGCGGTTCGCCCGGCGATGCACGCTCGCGGACGTGTCGCCGCAATTGATCGCCGCGACGCTCAGCGCTGAGGACCGGCGCTTCCGCGAGCACGGTGGGATCGACTTCCGCGCCGTGGGGCGGGCGCTTTGGACGGCGGTGCGCGCGGGCGAGGCGCAATCGGGCGCTTCGACGATCACCCAGCAACTCGTGAAGCTGGCGAATCCAGGCCCGCGCACGATCGGGCGCAAGAGTGGGGAGATGTGGCTGGCGTTGCGCGTCGAGCGCGCGTGGAGCAAGGACCGGATCCTGGAGGAATACCTCAACCGGCTCGACTACGGGAATCTGCAGGTCGGCATCGCCTCCGCGAGCCGCTACTATTTTGCCAAGCCGCCGTCCGACTTGAGCGCGGCGGAGGCGGCCTTTCTGGCGGCGCTGCCGCGCGCGCCGACGCGGCTCGATCCGCACGATCATTTCGCCGACGCGCGGGCGCGGCAGCGCTGGGTGCTCGGGCGTATGCAGGCAAACGGTCATCTCGACGTCGCCGCGCACACGCGTGCTCTGGCGCAGCCGATCACGATCGAAGCGCCGCGCCGGGAATTCGAAGCGCCGCATTTTGTCGATCTGCTGCTGCAACGGCGCGGTGTGCTGCCCGCCGATGGCGGGCCGGTGCGCACGACGCTCGACCTGCCGCTCAATCGTTTCATCGAACGCTGCCTTGCGGATCAACTCGCGAAGATCGCGGACAAAAATGCGAGCGATGGCGCGGCGGTGGTCATTCACAATCCGACCGGGGAGGTGCTCGCGCTGGCCAGTTCGGGCGAATATTTCCGGCCGGGCACGGGGCAGGTGAATGGCGCGTGGATCGTGCGTTCGCCGGGGTCGGTGGTGAAAGCGTTCACCTATCTGCTCGCGCTGGAGCGCGGCGCGAATCCGGGCACGGTCGTGCCCGACGTGCCGGCGGATTTTGCGACCGAGACGGGGCTGTATCGACCAAACAATTACAACCATCGCTTCTACGGTCCGGTGAGTCTGCGGTTCGCGCTCGGCAATTCGCTCAACGTCGCGGCGATCCGCACGCTGCAACTCGCGGGTGGGCCGGAGGTGTTGCATCGGCGGATGAGTGATCTCGGGCTGACGACGCTGCATCACGAGACTGGCTACTACGGCCTCGGGCTGACGCTCGGCAACGGCGAGGTGCGGCTGCTGGAACTGGCGAGCGCGTTCGCGACGATCGGGCGGCTTGGCATTCATCGTCCGTATCGGCTGCTGCTTCCGGAGACGCGGAGCGTCGAGCCGGGACGACGTGTGTTCGAGGCGCGCGCGGCGTATCTGGTGGCGGATATGCTGAGCGACAATTCCGCGCGGGCCGCGTCGTTTGGGCTGAACTCGTATCTCGCGTTCGATTTCCCGGTCGCCTGCAAGACGGGCACGAGCAGCGATTACCGCGACAACTGGGTGCTCGGCTGCACGCCGGAGTTTACCGTCGGGGTGTGGGTCGGGAATGTCGATGGATCGCCGATGCGCGGGATCACCGGCGTGACGGGCGCGGCACCGGTGCTGCACGAAGTCTTCACCCATCTGCGCGCGCAGCGTGGGACGTCGTGGTTCGCGCGGCCCGCGGGCATTGTCGAGCATCGCATTCAGCCGCTCACCGGACGGCGTGCCGCCACGACGGAGGCCGGCGCGGTCGTTGAGAAATGTGTGTGGCCGCCGGAGTCGGCGCGCGCGACGGATTTCGATGCGCAGGGGCGGGTGGTGCTGCCACCGGAGTATGCGCCGTGGCTGGCTTCGGCGCAGAATGGGCTCGGTAACCTGGTGGTGGGGGCGAGCGCGGCACCGGAGTTGCGGATCATCCAACCGACGCCCGGTGCGACGTATTTCCTCGATCCGGATTTACCGGTCGATGCGCAGTGGGTAGCGCTGCGCGCGGAAGCGGTCGGCGGGATTTTCTGGTCGTGTGCGTCGCTGCCGTGCGAGCAGGCCGGAGAGCGGCAGCGGGTGCAGTTGCGCAGCGCGGGGCGGCACGTCATCACGGCGCGTGATGCGGCCACGGGGCGGACGGCGGAGACGTGGATCGAAGTGCGGGAGTTGTGAACGTGGGAAGGGCGCCCGGCTGTCGGAGCGCGGTGAAATTCGCCGGCAGCGCAGATGAAGTCTCCGGGTAGCGCGGGCCTCCGGCCCGTTGGTCGGCGCATCCTGCGCCGACGGATTTCCTGATCTCGCCGTCAGCTCCGGCAAGAGCTTCGCGTCGTCGGCACCGCCGAAAAAAATGCGTTCCGCAGGATGCGGAAACCAACGGGCCGGAGGCCTGCGCTACCCGGAGTTCTGGCTCCGCGCGTCAGTCGTATTTGAAGGTCGCCGTGGCCTGGCAGGCTTGGTCGGATTTCAGCCGCACCCAGCGGGCGGGGTGGCCGGTCGGGAAGAGGTGGTCGATCATTTCGCCGGGTGCGACTTCGAGGGTGCGGTCGGTGCGCCACAGGCCGGTGCCCAGGACATCGACTTCGACCGTGAATTTCACCGGCGCTTTGGCATCGTGCGAGAGGGTGAGCAGGCGGTTTTCGTAGCCGTGCATGAGATAGGCGTCGCTCGGTTCGCCGGGTTTGACGTCCGTGTTTTTCCACGGTCCACCGACACCGATCGGGCGGCCGAACTTCCACAGGTCATCGACCGCGCCGACCCAAAGCGCGCTTGCCCCGTCATCGGAGCGCACGATGCGGGCATTGTCCCGCGGGGCATCGGCGGCGACCCCGGCCATGACGAACAGCCCGCGCCACGTGCAGTAGTCGGTGATGCGGCGGCCGTGCGTGGTGATTGGGCGGATCTTCGCGAAACCATCGGCGTTTTCCGCGGGTAGCTCGAAGAACGTGCCGTGCGTTTGGAAAAGATCGCGCTCGGTGCAGACTTCGCGATCCACGCGCAGCGGCAGGGCGCTGGCGGTGTCGAAGGCGGCGTCGCCTTTCGGCAGCCGCCAGCGGCGGCCGCGATCATCCACGACCAGCACACTGGCGGCGTCGGACGCGATCACGCCCTGCGGCACGGCGAGTTTTTCCTTCATTGTCTGCAACTCGGCGGCATTTTCGACGCGACGCAGTTTTAAGGTCGCGTCGAGTTCGTAATACCCTTCGCTGGCGACCTTGCCGTCCTTCACCATGGCGGCGGCGAAGCGGAGGTGACCGGGCTTTTCACCGGTCGCGCGGATGAGGCCGCCGGAGTAGTTGCGGGCGTCCGCGGGCGCGGTGCCGGCGAAGATCGGCGCGGCTTCGCGCGAGCGTTCGTCGGGTGCGGAGAGGTGGAAGTCGGCGGTCGCTTTTGTGACCTCGCGGTCGGGCATGAGGCGGACCCAGGCGCCTTTTTCCTCGGACGAAAAAACGATCCAACGGGTGCCGCGCGCGGGCACCTTGAACTTGCGCAATTCACGCCACGCGCCGTCGCCCGCGTTCGTCTCGATCGTGAAGACCACTTCCGCGTCGGTGTCATGCGAGACGCTCACACTGCGGCGCGGATAACCCGCGAAGAGGAACGCATCGCTCGCGACGCCCGCTTTCACGTCTTCCTGCAGCCAGACCGCGCCGTGGCCAGTGACCGGGCCGAGTTGGTCGATTTGCTCGGGCTTAAGGAACCAGAGGTTCGACTGCGATTGATCGGGCGCGGCGAGTTCGCCTTTGACTTTGCGTTTGTTGAGGAACTCGCTCTTCGCCGTGTCGTCGGTGCCGAAGACCACCCGATCCCCCCACTTCGCGAAGTCGCCGATGACCTTGAGATACGTCGAGCGCGGCGCGATGCCGACGGAGTTTTTTGCGGAGAAGGTCTTCGGAAATTTCCAGAACGTGCCGTGCATCGTCATCAGCAAATCCGACTCGCCGATCTCGCGGATGCGCGGCCATTCGGTGTTCCAGCCGTGCGCGCCGTCGTAGCTGTGGCTGGCTTTGGGCAGGCGGAAACTTTGCCACTGGCCGCCGTCGAGCAGCATCAGGATCAATGATTTGGCGTCCCAGCCGATGCTCCAGACCGGATCGGACTCGGGCTTTTCATTCCCGAAAATTCCGCCCGGGCCGGTGACTTCGGTGAATTGATTGCGGCGGACGAGTTGCCAGTCGTCGCCGGGTTTGCGCCATTCGCCGAGCGCGCCGCTGGGTGTCGTCGGATCGGTCAGCGCGGCTTTTCCGTGCTCGCCGTTGTTGGCGTAAATGACGCGGCCCTGTCCGCTGTAAAGACCCTTCCCGTGATAGCCGGGGAGCTTCGACGCGACGGTCGCCGGGCTCACTTCCTCCGTCTGGCCGGGCTTCGGTTTGTTGCCGTCCTTGATCAGGCCGGTGACGGCGAGCGTCTTCACATCCACTTCGTAAAGTCCTTCCTCCATCGTTGCGTGATAGACCTTGCCCGCCGGATCGGTGAGATGCCGCGCGGTGCCGGTGAGGCGCCCGGGCATGAGCTTCGGTGGCACCACACGCACGCCGCCTTTGGCGTCGATGACGTATGGCCCGATGAAAAGCTGCTGCGACTCGCGGTGGATCATGCGATTCGCAGGCGTGCCGCCGACGCTCTCCGGGCGGATGGTCAACTCCAGTTCCGGCGTGATTTCGTAAAGCTTGTCGCTCGACCCAAACGGGAGATGCGGCCCGTAGGTGATGACCCACAGCCGATCCGCCCACGGCACG
The DNA here is from genome assembly GCA_038325425.1 of Chthoniobacterales bacterium. Classification (GTDB taxonomy): domain Bacteria; phylum Verrucomicrobiota; class Verrucomicrobiia; order Chthoniobacterales; family Chthoniobacteraceae; genus Chthoniobacter. Next base: position 876 of record JBBQIZ010000100.1, on the reverse strand, counting down.
ACCGCGCCGGTGCCGCATTCTCCCTCCCTGTTGAAATAGGCGAGGTGCGGATAGATGCCACTGATCTGCACCGGTTCGGCGGCGAGAGTGGCGAGGGGAAGGGCAAGCGCGAGGAGGCAGGGGAGGGTTTTCATGCGGGGAGAGCGGACAATGGAGTTAGTCCGCCAGTTGCCGTTTTGGACAGGGAAAGTGCCGCCTTCACAAAGTGGTGAAGGCGCCGTTGGTTCCTCCCTCCGCCCGATACCACGCAGCGGTTGTCCGCTTTTCCGGTCAGCGGATGCAGCAGGGCCTTGGTGGCAACGAGGAGCGCCAGCGGGCGGGAACCGTCGGGCCACGCGGGACGGAATGTTCTTCGGAAAATGATCGGCCGTCTTACGCGCGCGGCACGTTATTCCCCCGTACCAACGACGCTACAAAATCGGCTCCGTGATCGGCTGCGACCGGCTTCAGTCCCGGAAGTTCTTAAACGCCAGCGAGACCTCGAAGTCCTTGCTCCGCAGGAAACCAATGACCTCCTGCAGGTCGTCGCGCTTCTTGCCCGTCACGCGCACCTGCCGCTCCTGTAGTGTGCTCTGCACCTTGAGTCCTTTTTCTTTGATCGCCTTCACAATCTCCTTGGCCTTGTCGCCGTCGAGCCCCTGCTTGATCACGAAGTCCTGCGTCGCGTGGCCGAGCGGCGAAATCGCGGGGTCCTTCCGCTCCACGTTGCGCAGGTCGATGTTCCGCTTCGCCAGCTTGCCGACCACGATCTCGTGCAGGCTCTTGAGGCGCGAGGCGTCCTCGGCCTTCAGCTCGATCTTCGAGTCCTTTTCCTTCCACTCGATGGTCGCGGTCGAGCCTTTGAAGTCGAAGCGCGTGGCGAGTTCCTTGCGCGCC
>JBBQIZ010000099.1:0-15598 GCA_038325425.1 Chthoniobacterales bacterium | reverse complement strand
TTTGTTGGCGGGATCGGCTTTGAATTGCTTGAGTTGACGGTCGGCGAGGCTTTCTCCGATCAGCGCGATGACGACGATGCCGAGGCCGATAAAATCAGGGATCTGCAACGGCATTTCGCGCCACGCGGCGAGCAGAAAGGGCAGCGAGAAGATCACAACAACGAAGGCCTGCAGTTCGTGGAAGAGGAGGAATTTTCCTGTTCCCGGCCAGCGCTGCCGCAGTCCTTCGTAACGCACGTCTTCCTGCGGATGATGCCGCAACACGCGCAGCAAAATGTAAGTGCCAAGGCGCAGACTCCACGCGACGCCGAGCACGGTGAAGACCAGCTTCCGCTCGAAATGGCCGGGCCCCGCGAAGGCGTAGAGCGGCGCAAGGATGGCGACGCCGTAACTCCAGATGACGTCGAGGAACGAGTAGTTCCGGATCTTCACGCCGATCGCCCACACGACTGCGAAAGCGACGAGCATGACGCCCAGACCGATGAACAACCAGGTGATCATGGTGCGAGCGGTGGGGCCTCGACGGCAGGACGGTGGATGCGCGCGGCGAGAGAGCGCAGGAAGGGCCGCAGCAGTCCGTATCCCGCGACGATCAGGATCGGCGCCGCAATGGCCCAGACGAGGACGCCGCCGACCGCGATCATGCCGAAGTCCTTCAGAAATTGTCCGACGTCGGCGCTGAACCGCTCAAAGAGCAGCGGGATATTCAGTGGCACCGGCGGCCGACCGAGCAGGGACTCGCCCGCGCGATAGAAGGGGATGAGCAGGGCGAGTTGGAGCGGGTAGGCGAGAAAATTGACGAGCTGGATGATCGGCTGATTGAGCCGCAGCGCGATGGCGGCGAGCCCGCAAAGCAGGGTCGTTGCGCCGAGCAGCGGAAAGATGCTGAGCATAAAGCCGAGCGCGAGCGTGAGCGCGATTTTCTCCGGCGTGATGCCCTGGCGCAGTTGCCCGACGATCGGACCTACGATGCGGCGCTGCCAGAAAGACTCGGAGACATTCATGATCGGCGCTTACTTTTTCCGCAGGAGCACGTCTTCGATCGTCGCATCGGCGGGCACGCGGAACAACTCGCGCAGCGCGTAGATCGCCATGGCGAAGTTGCCGAGGAGCAGGATGGCGACGAGCCAGACGACGCGCGCGACGTTCGAGGTCTCCTTGTAAGCCACCCAGGCATAGAACGCGAGGAAGGCGAAATAGGTGTCGAAGAGCGTGGCGATGAACCACGGGTGCGTGGCGACTTCGCGCGGCGTTTTCCACAGCGCCACGACGCTGCTCGCCCAACCCGTGACGGCGAACATCGACAGGAGGACGACGATGGCGGCGATGCGCAGAAACCAGATCATGGGATCAAAGTGGGGTGTGCAGCGAGTGGTTGTTCGGCCGCGTGTAAACCGCCTGCACGACGCTGATGTTCCGGCTGGCAAAGGCCGCTTCGCAGTATTGGAGATAGTAGTTCCATTTGCGAATGAATCGTCCGTCGAACCCGAGTGCGTGCACGGCCGGGAGCTGCGCGTTGAAATTCTCCCACCAGACGTGGAGCGTCTTCGCGTAGCTGCTGCCGAGGTCTTCGAGGTGGTGGAGAAAAAGGTCGCCGGTGCGATGGAGCGCCTCGTTCACGCGGCCGACGCTGAGCAGCAGCGAGCCGGGAAAGATGTGTTTCTGGATGAAATCGATGCCGCGGCGCAACTCAGCGTGGCGGCTGTCGGGGACGGTGATGTATTGCAGCGCGACCAGTCCGGCGGGTTTGAGCACCTCGTTGATTTTGGCGAAGTACGTTTCGAGGTACCGGTCGCCGAGCGCCTCCATCATTTCGATCGAGACGATCTTGTCGAAGCGCCCGGTGATCTGCCGGTAATCCTGCAGCCGGATCTCGACCCGGTCGGCCACGCCCTCGCGGACGAAGCGGTCGCGCGCGTATTTGAACTGCTCTTCGGAGATCGTGACCGTGGTCACGCGGCAGCCGTAGTGCCGTGCGGCGTGGCACGCCAGGCCGCCCCAGCCGCTGCCAATCTCGAGCAGATGATCGTCCGGCTGGAGCCGGAGCTGGCGGCAGAGCGCGTCATATTTTTCGATCTGGGCATCGTGCAACGACTGGCTGGGCGCGGTGAAACGCGCGCTCGAGTAGGTCATCGTTTCATCCAGCCAGAGACGGTAGAAATCATTCCCGAGGTCGTAGTGCTCGGAGATGTTCCGGCGGCTGGTTTGCAGGCTGTTCGGGCGGAGCAGATGCAACGCGCGGTTGTAGAATTTGAGCAGGTTCAGCGCGAAGGCGCGGCTCGTGGAGCCGGACATGGCCGGTGAGTTTTCGACATTAAAAATCGCCCACGCGATGACCCGCTCGATCGAGTCGGTTTCCCAATCGCCGTCCACGTAAGCCTCGCCGAAACCGACATCGCCGAAGAGCACGCACTTCTGAAAAAAGGCCGCGGAACGCACCCGCATCGTGGCGCTGATGGCCGCGCCGGGTGTGCCAATGATTTTCATTTCGCCGTCGGGCAGTTCGAGCCGCAGACAGCCCGCGGTCATCTTGCCGAGCGCATCCACGACAAGTCGCTGATACAGGCCAGCGCTTGGACGAGCGGCTGCGGAGAGCGTCGATTGCGAGGCTTCGAGGGTTTCGTTCATGGCGTTTTTCCGGCGAGGGAGGCGTGGGGTTTGAGGACTCCGCGTTGCAGATCGATCTGGTCGGACTTGCGATGCCAGGGCAGCCGCCGCGCCCACAGAAGCAGCGCGTGCCAGTGGATGAGCCCGATGACTTTTAGCGTGATGAGCGGATATTTGAGCGTGAACCACGCGAGCTTCGCGGCAGTGAGCGGCGCGCGGTGGCCGGTGAGGGCGCTCAGCAGCACGGGGCGCTCGCCGTCGCGATCGTCGATGTGGATGTCGAGCGTTTCATCCGGCACGCGCAGTTTGAAATCGAACGCGAGGTCGAGCGCGGAGAAGGGCGAGACGTAGAAATGTTTGGGCGTGATCAGGCGGAAGAAATTCCCGTCCGTCGGCTCGCGCAATAGATACGGCTTAATCTCGCCGAAGGTGTTGCCCACTTGCACGACTGCGCAAAGCGGCGCGCCGGCGGCATCGCGGCAGAAGTAGAAGGAAACGGGATTGAAGATATAACCGAGCACGCGCGGGAGAGTGACGAGGGTTATCCGACCGGAGGCAGGAAATTGGATGCCGTGTTGCGCGAGAAATTCGATGAGGTTTTCCTTCACGGTCGCCTTGCCGAGCGGCAGATGGTCGCGGTCTCGGAATTCGTAAAGGTTCCGGCGGTTGCGACTGAAGAACGGGATGCGTGCTGCTACGGCATCGATCTCGTCGAGATCGAGGGCGAACATGAAAATGCGGTAGCGAAAGCTGTGCTCCTTCGGCGAGAGCCGGTGGTGCATGACGCTGCATTCGTAAAGGCAGGAGCGGAGATGCGGCGCGCGCGCGGTTGGGAGCACAGGCCGCTGGCCTGTCGCAGCCGGCGGCTCGCCGGATGCACCGAGCGTCTTTGCCGCGCAGCTCGCGGGGTTTTCGGCAGCGCATTCCGGGACGCGGGCAGGTGATGGCGCGGGGTCGCGGCGGGCCGCCGCGACCGACAGGCCGGCGGCCTGTGCTCCCCGGAGTGCGGCGGCGCGCACTGGATCGGATTCGCTCATGACCAGATCGGTTCTCCGGTGACCGCGCGCGCGCATTCCAGCGCGCTGGTGAAGCCGTCTTCGTGAAAGCCGTATTTGAACCACGCGCCGGCGTAGTAGCTGGTCTGGGCCGGTGACAGACGGTTGAGCTGCGGCAGTTCCTTCTGCGCGGCGATGGCCTCGAGATTGAAGATCGGGTGCTCGTATTCGATGCGCCGCAGCACTTTTTCGGGCGCGATGCGGTCGTGGCAGTTGAGCGAGACGAAATAGTTTTTGCGGCGCGAGACATTCTGGAGGCTGTTCATCCAGTAATGCGTGGTCGGGAGCACGCGACCGTCGGGCGCGGCGTCGATGCGGTAATTCCACGAAGCCCAGCAACGCGCAGTGCGCGGCATGAGCGAGGTGTCGGTGTGCAGCGTCGCGGTGTTCGGCTGGTAATGGAATTCGCGGAGCAGGCGCGCTTCGAGGTCGGTCGGGTCGGCGAGCAAGGCCAGCGCTTGATCGCCGTGGCAGGCGAGGATCACTTTGTCGTATTCTCCGGTCGCGCCATCGGCGGTGGTGATGCGCACCTTGTCCGCACTTCGTGCGACGCGCACCGCCTTCCTGCGCAGTTGTACGCGATCTTGGAACGGCGCGGTGATCTTCTGCACATACGACTTCGCGCCATTCACGACGGTGAACCAAGGGTGCTGGGTGTGCAGCCCGAGAAAGCCGTGATTGTGCCAGAAACGCAGCAGCGTCATCGCCGGGAAATCGAGCATCAGCTCCGGCGGCGTGCTCCAGACGGCGCTGCTCATCGGGACGAGATAGTGCTGCAGCATGTCCTCGCCGTAGCCGCGTTCGGCCACGTAGTCGCGCAGGCTGTGACCCGCCCATTTTTCCTCGCTGAGTGCGGGGACGGCGTCCGCATTGAAACGGTTGATCGCCATCAGCATCCGCCAAAAGCGCGGGCGCAGCAGGTTGCGCCGCTGACCGAAAAGCAGGTTTAGACTGCCGCCATTGTATTCGAGCCCGGTCGGCGTGTGCTGCACGCTGAAGGACATCGTGGTCGGCTTCGTCTCCACCTCGAGTTCGCGGAAGAGGCGGGTCAGGTTCGGATACGTGACCCGATTGAAAACCATGAAACCGGTATCGATCGGAACCGCGCGGCCCTCTTCCTCGACAGTGATCGTGTTCGTATGCCCGCCGGCGTAGTCGTTCTGCTCGAAGAGCGTGAGGTCGTAACGCGGATGCAGGAAATGCGCGCAGCCGAGTCCGGCGATCCCCGTTCCGATGATGGCGAGCGCAGGCACGGGAGAAAATCAGGCCGCTTCCGCGAGCGGCGCAGGCTGTTTCGCCTCCTCGTAGATGCTTTGGGGAACCGGCTTCAGATCCCAAATGAGGCCGGTCCAGGAAAGCGCCTTGAGGACGTAGTAGGTGACGTCGATTTCCCACCAGAAAAAACCCTGCCGCGCGGTGGCCATGTAGCGGTGATGATTATTGTGCCAGCCTTCGCCGAGCGTGACGAGCGCGAGCAGCAGGCTGTTGCGGCTGTCGTCCCCGGTCTGGAAGCGGCGCCGGCCGAAGACATGGGCGAGCGAATTGATGAAGAGCGTACCGTGAAGCAGGACGACGGTGCTGACAAAAAATCCCCAGACGAAAAGCTGGCCGCCCGAAGTCCCGAGGCTGGGCGCCAGGAGTCGCAGCGCTTCGCCCGTTCCAAAAAGCGCGGCGCCGAAAAACGCCGGGACAACGAGGTCGAAACGATTGAGGAAAACGAGCTCGGGAAATTGCGCGAGGTCGCGAATCACGCGGTAGTTGGTCGGGAAGTTTTTGCTGCTCGTCATCCATCCGATGTGGGACCACCAAAAGCCGCGCTGGCTGGGCGAATGGACGTCGTGCTCCTGATCGGAATGCTGATGGTGATGGCGATGCACGGCGGCCCACCACAACGCGCCCCGCTGCACGGCGGTATTTCCGAGCACCGCGAAGAGAAACTGCACCGCCCGCGAGGTCTTGAAAGTGCGATGCGAGAAGTAGCGGTGATAGAAGCCGGTCACCGCAAACATGCGGACGACATAAAGCACGGCGGCCACGATCACCGCCGTCCAACTCCAGCCCACCCAAAGCACACCGAAACAGCCCAGATGCGTGAACAGAAACGGCAGGCAGCGGCGGAACTCGAATCGGTCCGGGCGTTCACGGACGGCATCCGCACCTTCGGGAAAGTAATCGGAGTCGAACCACTGCCGAACGGTCGCGAGCAGACCGGGTGCAGGCTTGAGAGGTTCGGCAGAGGAGGTGTTTTCCACGGGGATGAATGCGGCGTTGGCTGGATGGCAGATGCACCGGATGGCGCATTTCGGTGGCTATACGACGCTACCACGTTACTTGGTGCATCCAACTTCCGCGGACGGACGCTACGTTCTTCGATGAAAATTCCCCATACTTTGTTTGCCATGTCTTTCTTTGCCTTCCTCGGGTTGCTTCCAGCGGCGGCGGTCGATCTCGGAGCCAGCGCGCCGACACCCGCCGCGATCGACGAAAACGGGAAGCCGCTTAACCTGGCGGACGTTTACCAGCGGGGACTCACCCTCGTGTATTTTTTCCCCAAGGCCGATACGCCGGGCTGCACGGCCCAGGCCTGCTCGCTGCGGGATTCCTTCGGCGGCTTGAAAGGACGCGGCGTGCAGATCGTCGGCGTGAGTGCGGACAAACCGGAAGCGCAGCGGAAATTTCGCGAGAAATACAATCTGCCGTTTTCCCTGATCGCCGATGCGGATGGCGCAGTCGCGAAGGCCTTCGGCGTGCCGACCTTTCTCGGCTTCACGAAACGGCAGTCCTTCCTCGTCAAGGACGGCAAATTGGTCTGGAGGGACTTGAGCGTTTCGCCGAAGACCCATCTCGCCAAGGTCAACGAGGCGCTCGATCAGTTGCAGTAGCCGACTCCGCGGTTCAACGCAGGAAACCAATCTGGCTGGGCAGCTGCGGCACTTTCTGAAATTGCGCCGGGTCATAACCCTGCTCCGCCAGCCGCTCGAGGATGCCGTTGTAAGTCCTGTCCGGCATGGTTTTTTCGCGCGCCATGATCCAGCCGTATTTACGCGAAGGATGGCCGATGACCGTCCACTGGTAATCCGGATCAAGGTCGAGGACGAGATACTTGACCGTGATCAGGCCGAAGAATCGGATACGCCACTCGGCATTGGTCCGGGTGTCATGCACACGGGCCAAGGCTTGCATGCGCTTCTGCGGGGCGTCGAAGGACTCCTTCCGGTAGGTAAAAAAATTGTCGATCTTGCCGTCGGGCCGCAGCGCGTAGGTCTCGATCGAATCGACACAGCCTTTCTCGGCGAAATACGGAATATTCGCGATGATCCGCCAATCACCCATGAAGCGCGGCAGATCGACTTTTTGAACGGTGCGGAGCGGGCCGGTGGTTTTCTTCATGGTCGCAGAGGTGGAGGGAGGCGGGGTGGCGCAGCCGGAAATCAGGACCGCGAGCAGCGGCAGGAAGGCGGAGAGGCGAAGAATTTTCATGCGGCAAGGGGAATTCGGGCTCGCCGCCCCAAGTGGTTGCGCCGCGAGCCTGATCTTCCTTCGCCTGCCGCCGCTGCGGAGATGCAGGCCGCTGGACGAATTACGTGCCGGCGACCGCCGCGGCTTCGTCGGGGAACAGCGGGAAAATCTGATCGAGCCGGGCGATCTCAAAGACCGTGCGCACACTCTCGCGCAATCCGAACATCGCAAATTTGCCGCCGTAGTTCTGCACCCGCTGCAAGGTTTCGATCATCGTCGCGAGGCCCGAACTGTCGATGTAGCTGACCTTGGAAAAATCGAGGAGAATGCGCGGAACTTTCTGCGCGATCAGCGGCTCGAGCGTCTCTTTGACCTCGGGCGATCGGTGCAAGTCGATGTCCCCCTCGAGCGAGAGGATGCCGATTTGATTTTTGGATGCATTGGCCATGCGACAGGCAGTCGTAACAACAACGCATCTTCGCTGCAACGCCCTTCCGCGGATGCCTTGCAAATCGATTTTGCACGGCCAATTCACGCTGCACTTTACGGTCGATAAATGTCCAGCAGGCGGGGAATGTCGGTTCGGCGTTCATGGCGCGCGAGGTTGCCGGCCTTTTAGCCCGTCTCACAAGCCGCGGGAGAGGCGCTTGTTTTCAATTTCTCCTCGCGCCCGCCGTCGTTTTCGTGGTCTTTGCCGAACGCTCATGACTGCCTACACTCTTCTCCGCCAGGAACTCGCCGCCGAACCCCGCCGCTGGTTGATCACCGGGGTCGCCGGCTTCATCGGCTCGCACCTGCTCGAAGCGCTCCTGAAGCTCGATCAGCCGGTGTCCGGACTGGACAATTTTTCGACGGGTTCACCGCGCAACCTCGCTGAAGTGCAGGCGCAAGTGACTCCCGAACAATGGGCGCGGTTTACTTTTCACGAGGGCACAGTGGCGGACATGACGGCCTGCCGCGTGGCCAGCGATCGCGTCGACTACGTCCTGCATCAGGCCGGCTTTGTGTCGGTGCCGCTTTCCATCGAAGATCCGCTCGGCTGTCACGCGACGAACGTCACGGGCACGCTGAATTTGCTCATCGCCGCGCGCGACAACCGGGTGCGGCGAGTGGTTTACGCCAGCAGCAGCGCGGTCTATGGCGACGATCCGCGGTTACCGAAGATGGAAGCTGAAATCGGTCACGCGCTCTCACCCTACGGCGCGTCGAAGCGGATCGGGGAAATCTACGCCCAGCTTTTCCTGGAAAATTACGGGCTCGAAAGCATCGGCCTTCGCTACTTCAATATTTTCGGCGCTCGGCAGAACCCGACGGGCGGTTACGCGGCGGTGATTCCCCACTGGATCGCAACCCTGCTTCAGGGCAGCGAATGCGTGATCCACGGGGATGGCAGCGCGACGCGCGATTTCTGTCCCGTTTCCGACGTGGTGCAGGCCAATCTCCTCGCCGCCACGACCCGCAGTCGCCCGGCGATCGGGGAAGTCTTCAACGTCGGCCTCGGCCGCAGCACGTCGCTCAACGAGCTTTACCAAATGCTCGTTGAAAGGACCGCAGCCTATCGCGCAACGCCAAATCTTCCCGTGCGCTACGGTCCCGCGCGCGTCGGGGATATTCTGCACTCCGCAGCCGACATCGCGAAAATCCGCGATGCCCTCGGGTTTGCACCCGCCGCGAATATCGCGCTGGACTTGGAAGAAACGATCCGCCGGTTCGCGGCCGTTTAGAACGCGACCCGAACGCCACCGCTGACGGCGTGGCTGTCGTAATCGGTGCGCGCGAGTTGTCCGTCGTAGCTGAGGAAGAGGGCCGTCCGCTCATTGAGCAGCAACGTCAGGCCCGCGCTGAGCAACAGACTGTCGCGACCGTATTCCGGTCCGTAAACCGTGAAGACAGACCCGGCACCGGAGGCGAAGCGGGAGTCGAGGGCGAACCGGCGATCGGCAAATTCATGCTGCCAGGCGGCGCGCAGTTCAGGACGGATGATCATCCCGTTGCGGAGCTGGATGTCATACGAAGCGCGGAAGCCAATGGCCGTGCGCAGCGATTCGGCGTTCTGGTCCTCGATCTGCAAGGGCGCGAGCGATCCGCTTTCCTTGAATTCGTCGATCTGAACATTCGTATACTGGACGGTCGCGGTCGGGCCCACGCGCAGATTGCCGATCGTGAAATCGTAGCCGGTACCCAGCAATGCATTGAATTCCAAGCCCTCGGTGTCCCCGCGAGCAGTGCCCGCAAGCGCGGTGCGTTTCGTGTCGTAGCTGTTGTAGCCGCCGTTCAAGCCGGCATCGAGGTAGAAGCCTCCCGTGAAATAGGTGGCGTATAGACCGAGTTTGCCGCCGTTGACAAAGACGCGTCCATCGTCGGAGAGGTCAGCACCGGTGCCCGCGTAGCCTGCGCTCAGACCCACGGCAAAATTCGGGTTGACCTTGTAGTCGATACCGACGGTGAAGCCGCCGGTGGAGATTTCATAACCGCGAGCGTTGCCGTCGCCGTCCACGTCGACCCATTCACCGACGCCGCTGAGGAAGACGCCCCACTTCGACTCTTCCGGAATCTCTACCGACTTGGATTCTTTGCTTTCATCCCCCGTCGGGCCGGCGGAGCCAGTGCGGAACTGCACCGGGCCACTGTAACCCGGGCCGGTGCCATTCATCGCCAGACCAGCGGCGCTAAAGCCGGTGGAACCACGGCGGATGTCATCCGTGCGGCGCTGGAGGTTGAGCGACTGCACGTTGGCCAGCGCGAAGCTGATATCGTAGATGGACGCCAGTTCATCCGGCGCGATCCGATCGAAATCGCCCGGCAGGTCATTCAGCGAACGTTGATTGAGGTAATCGATCAAGCGCCGCTCGCGCTTGTCGAAGGCGACCTTGTCCAGCGCGCTGGCCACGGACTTTTGGTTCACCGTCAGTCCATTCTCGTCGGCATATTCACGGAACGAGCCTTGGGCGACTTCGAGCGACACAGAATTTGACCGATAGATGAGGTCGAATTCCAGGATCGTCCCAGTGCCGAGGTTCGTGTTCAGTTCGTCGAATTCGCCGTTCACGCCGCCATTGGCGGTCAGGAAAGTGAAGGTGTCGCCGCGTTTCGGTTTGAAACCGTCCCGGACAACCGCAGTTACGCTCCCGTCAAGATTGGCCACCCCGCCGACCTTCAATTTTCCGAAGGTGCTATTGGAGGAAATGTTGATCCGTAGATCGCCCGTGGAGGTCTGCGTGTAGCTGCCGTTCACGCTCAGGCCGGCCGGGGTGTTGCCCGGTTCGACGGTGCCACGGTTGGTCAGGTTGCCACCGATGGTCCCCATGCCGCCGAGAAGACCGGCGACGTTCACGAAGGTGTTGGGGCTGGCGATCGAGCCGTTGACGATCAAAGCGCCGGCGTCCACGACAGTGTCGCCGGTATAAGTATTGGCGCCGGTCAGGGTCAGCGTGCCGAGACCGACCTTGGTCAGGGAGCCACCGAAAGCTCCAACGACGATCCCTTCATCCTGAATTACACCCGAAAAGGTGGTACTGGCATTGTTGGTGCCGACCGCGAGGTTCTTCGAGCCGAGGAAGAGGCGCCCGCCACCGGCGATTGATCCAAGAGTCGTTCCGGGAGTTGAGAGCTGTCCGATGTCGATGAACGAATTTTCGCCGGTGTTGGTAATGGCCGCGTTCCCACCGCTGGCCATGCCGGCAAAGATGGCTGAACTCGTCGGGCCACTGTTGAGGATGGTGGCATTCACCGCGCTCGAGCTGTCGTCGAAGATGACGGAAGCGAGAACGCCGCTGTTGACGATCAAAGCGTTGCCAGCGGTCGAATCATCGAAGAAATTCAACACGGAGTTGTCGCTGATGTTGCGAATATGGGCATCCGCGGCGGTGGAGTTGTTCTCGAAAAAGATGAATACGTCCGTCAGGGAGTTATTGATCAGCGTGCTTGTTCCGGCGCTGGTGGCGTCGCTGAACTGAATGAAGGTAAAGTCACCCGTGTTCGAGATCGTTGCGCTCCCGGCGGACGCGGTATTTTCGAAAGACGTGAAGGCGGCAAAGCCCTGATTTTCGATGGTCGCAGCGCCAGCAGTCGAGGCACCGCGGAAGATGGTGTTGCTGAAATCGCCCTGATTGGTGATTTGGGCGTTGCCAGCAGTGGCATCACTGAAGGCGGTATTTGAATTGGCGACGATGTTAATGATCGTCGAGTCGGCGGCCGTGGAGTTTCCGGAGAACTGGACGCCACCGGCTCCCACGGTGAAATCCGCGGAGTTATTGATGAAGGAGGACCCGGCGCTGGAGTTATCCAGGAAATCGATCAGGCCGCTATCGCTCGTGTTGTTGATCGTCGAAGTCCCAGCGGTCGAACTGGAGAAAAAGCGAATGACCGAATCAGTTCCGGAGTTGTTGATCAGGGAACCCGCAGCAGAGGAAGTGCTGTCAAAAACAACGAACGCCAGATTTCCGTTATTGTTAATCGTCGCTGTCCCGGCGTTCGCGCTGCCGCCGGAAAAGAAATTGAAACTGAGGAAGGCGTTCGCGGAAGAGTTGTTAATCGTGATTCCACTGCCCGCGGTGGCGTTATTTTCGAAGCCGATCGCATTCCCGCCAGTGTTGGCGATGACCTGGGTGACCGCCGAGTTGTTGGTGATGCCAGGTCCGCTGATGGTGAGATCGCCACCCGCTACCGTGGTGATGGTGTAAACGGGTGCCGCGGCGTTGAAGGTAATGGCATCGACCTCCACGAAACTCGAGATGGTCGGAGTAAGAAATGCGGCCGCAGCACCGAAAATCGCCGACTCACCGGCCACATCGGGCGGCGGAGCGCCCGCTCCCGCCCAGCTCCCAGCCGAGTTCCAGTTGTTGCTCGTGTCATTCCACGTATAGCTCTGCGCCTGCACATCTCCCGCACCCGCGAGGAGTCCACCGACCATGACTGTCGCGCACGCTTGCGGGATTCTCGATTTGGCAAAGCATGCTGCCCAATCGGGTCGCAGAGCCCGGCGGAGGAAAGAGGTGAGTCGCGCGTTTTTGGAGGAGGCGTGCTTAGTCATAATGGAATGAAGGGCCGGCGGGGGTGGAAGAAGCACGGTTGAGCTACCCGTTTGGATTTTTCAGCGCAACCTTAAAAAGCAGTTCGTTTCGCGCCTTCGCAAAAAAGTTTATTTCACCGCTCCAACAGCGTGGCCTTCTCCCGCTGCCGATTCCGCAACGGCTTGGCGACAAAGGTTTCAGCGGGCCTCCGATCCAGCCGGTGGTAACGTGCGTAGCGCCTCGGCAGCCGCCCGCGAACCGAGATTAGCTGCCTCCCGATACGCTTTCTCCGCCTCCGCCAGACGCCCGCGCGCCTGCAAATGGGCCGCATACGCCCAATGAACGTCCGCCGCCTTCGGGTCGAGGCGCAAGGCCTCGTGGAAGAAAGGCTCCGCTTCTTCGTAGCGCTCCAAGGCGTCGAGCGCCCAAGCTAGGCAGAGAACGAGATAGCGGTCCCGCGGGGCGAGTTGCAGACCTTGCCGGTAAGCCTCAGATGCTTCCTCCAAGATGCGGGTCTGCTCCACTGGATCCGTGGACTGGCCCGCGAGCATCATCCGAGCTTCACCCAAAAGGTAGTACAGCCTGGGATTTCCGGGGTCAGTAGTCAGGCCGTGCCGGGCATGCGCCTCCGCTTCCCGGGCGAGCTCGGGCGAATCCCGCAGCGCATCGAGCACGATCAAGGCGCGGGCCTTTTCACTCCAGTATTCCGCCGGTGCCTTCGGCAGCGCCACTGCGGCCAGCCAGAGCCCGAGGGCGGGAAGCGCGACGCGCGGCAGCCAGGGAGCGACCCCCGGCACGGTCGCTTCCTCTGCCCGCCCGCCGGGGCGCGCGAGCACCCCGAAAACCAGCGCGACGACGAGGGTGTTCGCCGGAATCTGCAAATTGAAATCGAGCATGGAATGCGCCGCATAGGCCGCGACGCACGCGATGCTCCCGACGCAGAGCGCCAGCGAGTGACTCGCCACGGCTCCCTCGTGTCGCGCACGTCTCAAGGCCGCTTGAAAGTATTTCCAACCGTGGCGCAGGTGAGTGAGCAGAAACACGAAAAAGCCCGCCAGACCGACGGCTCCGAATTCGGCCGCCAGCTGCAGGTAATCGTTGTGCGCGTAGATCGGGTCCGTCTGAAGGAGACGGGAGCGGAACTGTCGGCCGTAATAAAGATACGTACCGCTGCCCGTGCCGAAGGCCGGGTTGAGCGAAAACTGCTGGAGCGCGGAGTTGCCAAGTTGGCGCCGGATGCCGAGGAGTCGGCGCACGTTGCCCTCGTCATCGACCATGCTGCTCGTCCGATCGTCGAGACGGTAGCTACGCGCGACCGCCGCCTTTACTCCCCAAGCGAGAACCCCGGCAAAACACACCATCGCCACGACGACAACCCAGCGGCGCTCGTCCATGCCGCTCATCATCAGGGCCACGCTGAGCAGCGCAAACACGGCCAACCCGCAGAGCGCACCCAGATAACCTCCGCGGCTGCCGGTGAGCAAAAGTCCGCCCAGGCAAATCAGCGCAGCAAACGCACAAAGGATCTTTCCGGAAACCGGCCAGCGACTCCACCACGCGACGGCGAAGCCGAGGATGACACACAATTCCAGAAAACCGGCGAGGTGATTGGGCGAAACGAAAAAGCCGCTCGCCCGCCAGCCGTAGTCGGCTCGCGGCCCAAATGGCAGCGGAGAAAAGTGCGGATCCTGGAAAAACTGGACGGCTCCGAAGACCGTATTAACCACGCCCAGCACGAGCAGCACGGCCACCAATCCGAGGCGGTATTTCGAGAGGCCGAGCGGCCACACCGTGAGGAAATAGATCAGTAGTGCGGCGAGGATCAGATACAGATTGCGCCGCGCCAGATATTCCTCCGGCGAAAGATGCGTCCGGACCAGCAGATAGCCAAAAAACAGCACCGCCGTGCCCACGCACCACCAAGTGCTGCGCGCCACGGCCCCCACGCGCGACGGCATGAAACTCAGGAGCCCCGCAAAGGCGACCAGCCCGTAGGCGGGCAGGGCAAAAGCGATGCGGCTCCCGCCGCACAAGACATCCACGGCGATGAGCGCCAATGCCACCAGAACCCAGATCAAAATACCCACGGCCGCCACCTCCCCGCGCTGGCAGAAATCACGCGCTCGATCCGCACACCGCAGTCAAGCATGGGGAAAACGTCAGAACTGCGAATACGACGGCGACGTGTCGCAAGCGCCCACCGTGTAGCCGGGATAATATTTGAGCCGCGCCTCATCCACGGTCATCGTCCGGCCGCGCCAGCAAATCGTCACCGAACTGGTCTGCGCTTCCGCGGGAGCGACGAAGGCGACTGCGCCCGCGCCGAGGATAATGGCAAGCAGGAGCGCGAGGGGACGGCGAAGAGAGCGAAGGGGGCTTTTCATGAGAATAGTTCGAGAGCTTGGGCTACCCATCATTCAGCGGATAGCACCCGTAAAGTTATTTTTGCGATGCTTTCGGCGCGACGAAGGGCGGAGGGGTGCCATCGTGGCGGGTCGCCAGGATGCGTTCCACGTATTTGGCCAGCAGATCGAACTCGAGGTTCACCCGTTCGCCCGCTTTTTTGGCCTGCAAATTGGTCACCGCGAGGGTGTGCGGAATGATCCAGACGACGAAGTGATCGGCCCCCTGCACTTCCGCGACGGTGAGGCTGATCCCGTCGATCGCAATCGAACCCTTGAACGCCACGTAATGCGCAAACTCTGCGGGCAACGCGATCTCCAGACGATAATCCGCGCCGACCTGCTCGAACCGCCGCACCTCGCTCGTGGTATCGACATGCCCCTGCACAAAATGCCCCCCCAGCCGCGCGTGCGCCGCCAGCGCGCGCTCCAGATTCACCGGCGCACCTGGCGCCAGCGCACCGAGATTCGTCCGCGCGAGCGTCTCGGCGAGCAGATCGAAAGCGAGCGTGTCGCCCTCCTGCGCGGTGACCGTGAGGCAGCAGCCGTTCACCGCGATGCTGTCGCCGAGCTTCGCGTCCGACGCGACCAGCGGCGCCCGCAGCGTAAGCCGCGCGCCTGCGGCAGAGCGATCGTGCGCGAGGAGCGTGCCTGTTTCTTCGACGAGTCCGGTGAACATGATGGGTGGCGAGCTTGGCGGGAGCCTTAGTGAAAAGGCGAGAGATAGATACGCATCATATTCACCTGCCCGCCGGGAAAGTACCAGCGCTTCTCGAATTCGAAACTGCGTGTGCTCGCCCGGTAAAACAGCCAGCTCGGTTCACCGGGATAATTCGGATCGTAAACGAGAAACGAAATATTCCCGCCCGCCTCGCGCTCGACGGCGTACGGCACCACCACGTGGTTCATCTTCGGAAAGCGCGAAATATAAACGGCCCGCAACTGCCCGCGCTCGATGGATTCCGCGAGCCAGCGCGCCCCCGCGGCCTGGCCGGCCCGCGGATGGCCGAGCGCCATGCGCCAGTTACCCACGCGCCAGTAGGTCGGCCACCAGTTGCCGAGG
>JBBQIZ010000098.1:0-15693 GCA_038325425.1 Chthoniobacterales bacterium | reverse complement strand
CTTCAATGTCGGAGTCTTTGAATGGGTTGGTGCAACCCCTGCCAGTAACCTCGGCGACAAAGGTCTTGAGTTGGCGGTGGGAGAGCATGGCGACGCCAGCACGCTGCATCGCTCCGAGCCGAAATGCGGGTGTGTCCTGTGCGGTTGTGGTGCGAGTCTCCGCAATGTATCGGTCGGCGATAGTAGTCAGAACCGTGGAACGCGAGCGCAGACGATGAACGATCTCGGAGACAATCGCAGTAACCAGAATAGACCCTAACGCTATGAAGACTTTTTCCCATGATTCAGGGCTCATTGGTCAGAAAACGGTAGCAACGCCTAACGAGAAGTAGGCTTCATTATTGAAGTACTAAAAATAGGGCTTCGATGTTGAAGCGTTTTTGTAGAGTCATGCGGCGGCCGCTCGGTGCCGCTCGGGGGAAACTCGAAAAACTTCATGGGCGCAGTTCAATCGCCCTCCACCCCGCCGGGCAAGCCCAAGTTGCTCGATCGGGCTCGCGAAATCCTCCGGTGCAAAGACTCCAGCCGCCGCACGGAGGAGGTCTTTCTGGGCGGGGAGGCGCCGCTTCATCCTTTTCCGCGGCCAGCGGCATCCTCGCGATTTGGGAACGAGCGGGGAACGTCGCACTGGTAGTCGGCGAAGTGAAGGGTTTGCGGCAACCGGTGAAGGATTTGCGCCAATCGGACGTCGATCTGCGGAGAACCGGGCACGATCTGCGGCCAACCGGGGCCATGGGTGGGATGGAGGACGAGGGCGTCCGGCGGAGCCCAAGTCTGCGGGCAGCGCGCGGACCCGGGGCGGTGACGGTGGGCCCGCGGGCGAGTGCGCTTTTGGCCCGGCGGGGGCTGGGCAGCGACGCTTTTTTGTGTTTAGGATTTCGGCCTATGCCCGACGATTCCACTCCTCCACTTTCCACTGAACAAGCGGCGGCGATCGCGGCGATGCGCGCGGAGTGGGCGACGATCAAGGACGAGGTTTTGCGACCGCCCGCGGTGGGCGAGGATGAGGAGGACAATGAGGCGGTGGTGGCGGAGTGGAACCGGCGGACGGAGGTGATGCGGGGGTTTCTGGGGCGGCACGGGGCGACGCTGGTGGCGATGGGGATGGACCCGAGTCAGGCGGATGGTTCGCAGATGAGCGAGTTGCAGGCGCAGTATTTGGAGGCCGATGCGGAGGCGCAGAAGGCGGAGGAGAAGCTTTTGCAGGCGGACGCCGATGTCGGCGATGCGGTGGCGAAAGTGGCGGTGGCGGGGTTGACTGCGCTCGAGCACTTCGAAGCGTTGTCGCAGGAGCAATGGGATGCGATGACGTCGGAGGAGCGGCTGCAAGGTTACGATGCGCTGGAGACGTTCCGGGGCGTGCGCGAGGAATTCCTGAGCCGGCTGCCGCTGGAGGAGCGCAAGGAGTGGGAGCGTCGGCTCGGGGACTGAGGGACGCGCTGAGACGGGATGCGGCGGTGGGGCGGTGGGGCGGTGGGGCCGCGCTACCGGGGCTTTATGGGCGGGGCGGCTGGGCGGGCGGGTGGTGGCTCCGCGGGGAAAAGTGCGGGTCATTCTGAGCGGAGTGTAACGGAGTCGAAGAATCCCGTCGCTCCACGGACCGCAGCGCAGGGCAATCCACGGGATGCTTCGACGGCGTTCCGTCCCACCTGCGCGCGCACGGCACCTCGCTCAGAATGACCCCGCGCTTTTCCTAAACGGTACCGCGACCGCGGGCGGGGTCAGGCGGTGCGGCCGCAGCAGTTTTTGTATTTTGTCCCGCTGCCGCAGGGGCAGGGGTCGTTGCGGCCGATTTTGCTCAGGTCACGGACGGGTCCCGCGCGGGAGGCGAGGACGTCGTCCATCGACGGCTCCGGTTCGAGGAGCGCGGAGGGGGCGCCGGCAGAGGCGGGCTGACGTTCGCCGGCGGGGTGGCTCGGGCCGCTGGCCTGGGTCTGCTGGGTGCCGGTTTCGTCGGAGCTGATGAGGAATTGTGGGAGGTTCTGCAGGAAGGCGCCGAAGGCTTCGAGGTTCGAGGTCGAGCGGAAGAGGTTGTGGACGATCTCGCCTTTGATGTTGCCCATCAGTTCGGTGAACATGTCGTAGGCTTCGGTCTTGTACTCGATGAGCGGATCTTTCTGGCCGTAGGCGCGCAGATAGACGGCTTCGCGGAGAGCATCGGTGGCGTAGAGATGCTCCTGCCAGAGGCGATCGACGGCGTTGAGGATGATGTTCCGCTCGAGGTAACGGACGGCTTCCTCGGGCTCGTGCGCGCACTTGAGTTCGTAGCTTTTCTTGATGCGCTCGATGAGGAACTGGCCGGCCTCCGGCGGCGTTTTTTTGTCGAAGGCGGCGGCTTCGGCGGTGAGGCCCATGGGGAAGGTGACGTTCACCCAGTGGAGCAGGCCGTCGATGTTGTGGTCGCTTTCGTCCTCGGGCATGAACTGCGCGACTTTCAGCGGCACGGCTTCGTCGATGACCTCGTAGAGCAGCGGGCGCGGGTCCTCGGCGTTGATGGCTTCGTTGCGGAAGCTGTAGACGACTTCGCGCTGTTTGTTCATGACGTCGTCGAAGTCGAGCGACCGCTTGCGGATCATGTAATTGCGCTGCTCGACGCGCTTCTGCGCGGTTTCGACGGACTTGTTCAGCCACGGATGTTCGAGCTCCTGGCCTTCCTCGAGGCCGAAGCGCTCCATCATTTTCGTCATGCGATCGGCGGCGCCGAAGTTGCGCATGAGGTCGTCTTCGAAGCTGACGTAGAAGCGCGAAAGGCCGGGGTCGCCCTGGCGCGCGCAGCGTCCGCGAAGCTGGCGATCGATGCGCCGGGATTCGTGGCGCTCGGTGCCGATGACGTAGAGGCCGCCGACTTCGACGACGCCCGGGCCGAGCTTAATGTCGGTGCCGCGGCCGGCCATGTTCGTGGAGATGGTGACGCTGCCGGGCTGGCCGGCGCGGGCGATGATCTCGGCTTCCTGGAGATGGTATTTGGCGTTGAGGACGGCGTGCGGAATCTTTTCCCTCTTGAGCATGCGGCTGAGCACTTCGCTGGCCTCGACGCTGACCGTGCCGACGAGCACGGGCTGCTGTTTGGCGTGCGCGGCGACGATCTCTTTGACGACCGAGTTGAACTTCTCGCGGCGCGTTTTGTAGATGAAATCGTTCATGTCCAACCGAATGCACGGCTGGTTGGTGGGGATGACGGCGACGTCGAGTTTGTAAACGTCGGAGAACTCATTGGCCTCGGTCTCGGCGGTGCCGGTCATACCCGCGAGTTTGTAGTAGAGGCGGAAGTAGTTCTGGATGGTGATCGTCGCGAGCGTCTGCGTCTCGCGGTCGATGTTCACGCCTTCCTTGGCTTCGACGGCCTGGTGCAGGCCATCGCTCCAGCGGCGGCCGGTCATTTTGCGGCCGGTGAATTCATCGACGATGACGACTTTGCCTTCCTCGACGACGTACTGGACGTCTTTTTCAAAGAGGCAGTAGGCGCGGAGGAGCTGCGAGATGTTGTGGATGCGCTCGCCCTGATGATCGCAGAAGGCCTGCCGCTTTTGTTTTTCCTCGAGCTTTTCCGCGTCGCTCAGGCCGGCGGTCTGGTCGATCTCGGCGAACTGCGTCATCAAGTCGGGGAGCACAAAGGCGTCGGGATCGTCCGGGTTCATGTAAGCCCGGCCCTGCTCGCTGAGGTCGGCCTCGTGGGCGCGCTCGTCGATGATGAAGAACAGCTCTTCCTTGAGCCCGAAGAACTCTTCCTTGCGGGTGTCGCCGTGGAAGGACAACTCCGTCTTGTCGATGATCCGCCGGCGCTCGGGATCTTCCATCATGCGGAGCAGGCCTTTGTTGCGCGGTTGGCCGAGCTTCACCTTGACGAGCAGTCGCCCGGCTTCCTCGTTCTTGCCTTGCTGGAGGAGTTCCTCCGACTCGGAGACGAGCCGGTTGCAGAGCATCGTCTGCTTCATCACGATCTGATCGACGAGCGGTTTGAATTTGTCGTACTGGTGCGTCGAGACGGTCGCCGGGCCGCTGATGATCAGCGGGGTGCGCGCTTCGTCGATGAGGATCGAATCGACTTCGTCCACGATGGCGAAGTGGTAGCCGCGCTGGACCTGCTGGTCGCGCGACGAGGCCATGCCGTTGTCGCGCAGGTAGTCGAAGCCGAACTCCGAGTTCATGCCGTAGGTGATATCGGCCTCGTACTGCGCGCGGCGTTCGGCCGGATATTGGTCGTGCTGGATGACGCCGACGGTCAGCCCGAGAAAGCGGTAGAGCTGGCCCATCGTCTCGCCGTCGCGGCGGGCAAGGTAATCGTTGGTCGTGACGAGATGCGCGCCTTTGCCGGTCAGCGCATTGAGATAGAGGGGCAGGGTGGCGACGAGGGTTTTGCCTTCGCCCGTGGCCATCTCGGCGATCATCCCGCGGTGCAGGCACATGCCGCCGATGAGCTGCACGTCGAAGTGGACCATGTTCCAGGTGTAAGGCTGGTCGCACACCGGGTAAGTCTGGCCGCAGAGCCGGCGCGCAGCATTCTTCACCGCCGCAAAGGCCTCGGGCAAAATTTCGTCCAGCACCACCTGCTGCTCGCCTTCGCTCTCGATCTTCGCGAGGCGTGCCTGCCACAGCGCGGTCTTGGCGCGGAGCTCCTCGTCGCTCAGCTTTTGAAACTCGACCTCGAGCTCATTGATGCGCGCAACGATGGGTCGCATGCTCTTCACGAGACGCGCGTTTTTTGAGCCGATAATCTTCTTCAGAATCCAGTTAATCATGTGGACGGTTTTTAAGGGGCGTAAGACATAAGACGGGAGGCGGAGGGGTGCAAGCCGGGTCTCGGGAATGTTCCGCGGCCCGATGCAGCCGCCGCTTGCCGGAAGCCGGGTCTTCGGGCTCTCATGCCGCCTGCCAAATTTCTCTCCCCATGAAAATCTTCGCCCCGCTCCTTATCGTCACCGTTTCGGTCAGTCTGCTTTTCCCTTCGGCCGAGGCGGCTGGGGAAGTGACCCGGGCGCCGGCCTTCACGACGCCGGCGGGAGAAGCGGTCGAGGTCATCACGCTGACCAACGCCCAGGGATTACGCGCACGGGTGCTGACTTGGGGTGCGACGCTCGTCGAACTCGCGGCCCCGGATCGCACCGGCAAGCTGGCCGATGTCACGCTCGGCTTCGCCGCGCTCGAACGCTACGCCCAGCCGCATCCGTCGTTCGGCAGCACCGTCGGGCGTTACGCGAATCGCATCGCCGGCGGGCAATTCCCGCTCGATGGGAAGACGATCACCGTCGCGAAAAACAGCGGGGCAAATCACATCCACGGCGGCCAGCGCGGCTTTGCCAAACGGGTCTGGCAGGCCGAGCCGCGAGGGAGCGATGCGGTGCGATTGAGTTACACGTCGGCCGATGGCGAGGAGGGTTATCCGGGCACGCTGCGGGTCGCGGTGACCTACAAGCTGACCGATAGCAACGAACTGTGGATCGCTTACGAAGCGACGACCGATCAACCGACGGTTCTCAACTTAACCAATCACGCCTACTGGAATCTCGCGGGCGCGGGCGACGTGCTCGGCCACGAACTGCGGCTCAACGCCGCGCATGTGACGGTGGTGGATAAGAATCTCATTCCGAACGGTGAGTTCCATGCGGTCGCGGACACGGCCTTGGATTTTACCCAGCCGAAACTCGTCGGGCGCGACATCGCGGAGTTGAAAGGGGAGGGGAAGGTGGGCGGTTACGATCACAACTATGTGATCGACGGGAAACGCGGTGAACTCACGCTGACGGCGGAACTGCGCGATCCGGCGAGCGGGCGGACGATGCGTGTCCTGACGACGGAACCCGGCGTGCAACTCTACACCGCCAACGGCGCGAAGAACCCGGCGACGAAAGGCAGCACCTTCGATGGGCCGCATGCCGGACTCTGCCTCGAGACGCAGCACTTCCCTGATTCGCCCAACCACCCGCATTTCCCGAGCACGGTGCTGCGACCGGGCGAAACTTTCCGCTCGCTGACGATTCACGAGTTCGCGGTGAAATGACGCGGAGGGACACGCTCCTGCGTGTCCCCAACAATTACGGACGCGCGGGAGCGCGTCCCTCCGGGCTTCACACCGGATACACCCACGGCGCGCGGTAGGGCCGGCTGAGCAGTTTGCTGGCGTCGGCGTCTCCGATGATCAGCTCGCTGGCCGCATCCCAGTTCAGGCTGCGACCGGTGCGCCACGAGATCATGCCGAGCAGCGGCATGACCGAGGCGCGATGCGCGAGTTCGATCCCGGCGGTTGGCGCCTGGCGTTGGTCGATCGCGGCGAGGAAATCATCCCAGAGGATCTTCAGATTGTGACCGTCCGGCTCCTGCAACTGCGAATCCTCGTGCTCGATCTTCCCGCCTTTCGCGGTCGGATAGAACGTCCAGCCGTCGCGCCAGCCGATGTGCAGCACGCCTTTCGTCCCGTAGAAATAAGCGCCGATCTTGTGCTTTTCGTTGTCGTTGCCGCCGAAGCGCCGGTGTTCCCAAACGCAGGTGAATTTCTCGAATTCGTATGTCGCGACCTGATGATCCGGAGCATCGCTGGTCTGCTCCTTTTCGTTGAGCACGGGCGCGCCGAAGATCGGCCGGCCGCCGCTGCAGAAGACGCGCTTCGGTCCCGCCTCGCCGCTCCACCACAGCACTTGGTCGAGCCAATGTACGCCCCAATCGCCGAGCGTGCCGTTGGCGAAATCGAGCGTGTTGCGCCAGCCGCCAGGGTGGAGTTTTTTGCTGAACGGGCGGAGCGGCGCGGGGCCGCACCAGGTGTTCCAATCCATATAATCCGGCGCGGGCTCGTTCGGCGTCGGTTGCTCCGGGCCGCTGCCGGCGCTGTGCGCAAAGAGTCGGACCATGCCGACTTCGCCGACCGCGCCTGATTTCAAAAACTTCATCCCGCTGACGTGATGCGGGCCGATCCGCCGATGCAGGCCGACCTGCACCACCCGCCCGGTTTCGCGCGCCACGCGCAGCATCGCCTTGCTTTCGTTGATCGTGTGCCCGGTCGGCTTTTCGACAAACACATGCGCGCCGGCCTTGAGCGAGTCGATGGTGTTCAGCGCGTGCCAATGATCCGGCGTGGCGATGATCACCACGTCGGGCTTTTCCTTTGCGAGCAGTTCGCGGTAGTCGCGATAGAGCTTCGGCGTGTCGCCGCTCAAATCGTTGACCTGCTCCCCGGAGACTTCGAGCACGTTGCCATCGACATCCGCGAGGGCGACGACCGTGCAGCGGCCCGACGCCATCGCTTCCTTGAGGATGTTTTTGCCCCACCAACCGGAGCCGATGAGGGCGGTGCGGAGTTTTTTCGGCTCGGCGGCGCGGAGGTAAGGCGCGGCGGCGAAGGCGGCGCTGGCGAGGGCGGTGTGTTGGAGGAAACGGCGGCGGTTCATGGGGAGGAGGTAGTCGGGCGAAGCGTTATTTTGCGCGGGCGTCGAGGGCGACGATCTGGCCGCGCGAGTTGCGGCAGTAAATGAAGCCGTTCGCGAGCACGGGCGCAGTCCAGCATTTCGGCCCGAGCACCTGCGCGCGCGTCGTTGGTTTGAAACCTTCGGGCGAAGCCGGCGCGATCATCAGTTCGCCGATCGCGCTCAGCGCGATGAGCTTGCCGTCGGCCACGATCACGCCACCGGAGCCGAAGCCCGGCTCGGCCCACACTTGTTTGCCGGTCGCGAAGTCGAGACACTTGAGCGTCGCCTTTTCCGTGGTGTCGCCATCGACGCCGTAGAGGTGGCCTTGGTGCAGGACCGCGGCGTTCATCTGCGTGCGCAGCACTTTGGTCTTCCAGCCCTGCTCGGGCGCGCCGGTGCCGAGTTTGAAAAGCGCGCCGCCTTTGCCGTAGCCGGTCGAAATGAACATCTGGTCGCCGCTGATCACCGGGTCCGCCGCGTTCACGTTGTATTGCGTGACCCAGCGCTGCCGCCACGCTTCCGCGCCGGTCTTCACGTCCACGGCCACATAGCTGTCCGCGTTGGCCAGCACGGCGAGCGCTTTGCCACCGTGGTTCAGCGGAAAGGGCGTGGAATATCCGCCATCCTTCGCCGCTGATTTCCAGACGAGCTGGCCCGTCGCCTTCTGCACCGCCGCGCCGGAGTCGCCCACATTCACCACCAGCAGATCGCCCTGCACGAGCGGCGCGCCGGTGTAGCCCCACGTGGGAATTGGCGCGGCGGTTTCCTTCGCCAAATTCGTCTGCCACACGACTTTTCCACTGCCGGCTTCGAAGCAGAAAAAATCGCCCCAGCGGCTCAGCCAGTAGAGCCGGTCGCCTTCAAACGTCGGTGTGCCGGTGGTGCCGCCCTCGTAATATTTGTCGCCGAGTTCCGACGGATAGCTGTGTTTCCACAGCTCCTTGCCGCTCACCGCATCCCAGCAGAAAATCGTGTCCTTCCCATCGGCGTGGCCGGCGGTCGCCGCGCGCCCCTTCGCGACCACGATCGAGGAAAACCCGAGCCCGACTTCCGCTTTCCACGCCACCGGCGGGCCGTCTGCGGTCCAGTCGGCGCGCCAGCCCTTTTCAGTGGAGATGCCGTTGTGCGTTGGCCCGCGGAAGTTCGGCCAATCGGCGGCGAGGGCGGACGATGTGAAGAGAGCGAGGGCGAGGAGAGAAGTGGTGCGCAACATCGGCGGGAGCAATGCCACATTTGCTGCGCGCTGACAATCGGCGGCTGCGGTTCCGCTGCTGGCGCCGCCCCAGATTGGCCTGCGCCCTGTCATTCTCTCCTCGGCGATGCCTACTTGCTGCCGGGTTTGGTGACGGGGAGCGCCGCGAGATCGGCGGGCAGCTTGTCCGCTTCGAAGGTTTCCACGTCGAGTTCGGTCAGCGCGACAAAAGGGCAGCCGAAGTCCGGAAGATGGCCGCCGCTGCGATCCACGATCGACGCGACCGCGACGACCACTCCGCCGTGCGCGCGGACGATATCGATCGTCTCCTGCACCCGGCCCCCGCGCGTCACCACATCCTCGGCGACGATGAAGCGCGTGCCCGGCTTGATCTCAAAACCGCGCCGCAGCACGAGCTTGCCGTCTTCTTTCTCCACAAAGATGTGCGGCTTGCCGAGGGAGCGGGCCACTTCATGACCCACGATGATCCCGCCGAGCGCCGGCGAAATCACGCGTTCGGCTTCGATGTCGCGCAGCTTGTCCGCGAGCGCGCCGCAGACGCGTCCCGCGATCTGCGTGTGCTGGAGCAGGAGCGCGCATTGGAAATACTGCCGTGAATGCAGGCCGCTGCGCAGGACGAAATGCCCGTCGAGCAGCGCGTTGGTGGAACGGAAAAGATCGAGAAGTTCGGACGCGTTCATACTCAAGCCGCCGCCGTCACTTCGATCTCCACCTGCGCGCCGCGCGGCAGGCCGGCGACTTGGATCG
Source organism: Chthoniobacterales bacterium (assembly GCA_038325425.1). GTDB lineage: Bacteria > Verrucomicrobiota > Verrucomicrobiia > Chthoniobacterales > Chthoniobacteraceae > Chthoniobacter. Next base: position 6,336 of record JBBQIZ010000098.1, on the reverse strand, counting down.
TCGAGCGGGCGGGGAAGGGCTCCCGGAAATATTTCGTATAGACCGCGTTCATCGCCGCGAAGTTCGCGAGGTCGGTCAGGAAGACGGTCGTCTTGACCACGTTGGTAAAAGTCATGTCGTTCGCTTTCAAAACGGCGCTGATGTTCTGGCAGACGCGTTCGGTTTGCTCCGTCACATCCGTCCCGTCGAGCTCGCCCGTCGCCGGGTCGATGGGGATCTGGCCGGCGGCGAAGAGCAGATTGCCGACCGCGATGGCTTGGGAATACGGGCCGACGGCGGCGGGGGCTTCAGTGGTGGCGATGACGCGTTTCATAGGATAAAGAGCGCGCGAGGCTAGGGGGACGGGAGGCTTGGTGTCAAAGCAAGTTACCGCCGCGAGAGACGGCGGAGGGAACGCGCCCTCGACGCGCTTCATCTCCCGCGCGTCTGACGACGGCGCCGCTTCGTCGAGAGGCGTGCGCGGAGGTCGCTGCTGCTGACACCGCCGCGGGATCGTTGTAGCTTCCGCCGTGCTTTCCCTTCGCCTTTCGCTTTTCGCCCTGCTGTTCGCCGCGCTGATGCCGCTTCGTGGCGAGCCGGTCATCCCGCCGTCCGGTGCGCCCGTTTTCAATCACGTCCGCTTCTTTCCCGCGCCGCTGCGGGGCAAGGCGATGGTCGGTGGGAAATTCAGCGGCTCGAACGTCTCGGCGAAGGAAGGCTTCGAGGTGCTGGCGGAGATCAAAGAAGAGCCGCGCGAGCAGGAGTGGACCGATCTCGTTTTCTCCAGCAACCGGCTTTACCGCTGGCTGCGTTACGAAGCGCCACCCGGCTCGCACGGCGCCATCGCCGAACTCGAATTTTACGCGGGCACCCGCAAACTCGATGGCGCGCGCTTCGCCTCGATCGGCGAACGCAGCGGCCGCGGCTGGTGGTTGGCCTTCGATGGCAACACCAACACCTGGGTCGAGACGGCGGACGCGGACGGTCAATTCGCCGGCGTCGATCTGCTCGACCAGGCCACCGCGCGCACGCCGCGCTTTTCGCCGCCGCCGTCGGGCGTGCAGAAGCCGCTGCAACTCCTCCTGACCGGCCTCACGCCCTACGCCACGATCCGCTACACCCTCGATGGCACCCTGCCCGGCGCGAAGACCGGTCTCCTTTTTGAGAAGCCTTTCGCCATCGAAAAAACCACGACCGTCACCGCCGCCGCCTTCGTCGAAGGCTGGGCCGCGAGCCCGCCGATCATCGGCACCTACATCATCGGCGAGGGCCGGCCCGCCTTTCACACCCTGCATCTCGGCAATAGCCTCACCGACATCACCGCGCAGTTCGCGGAGTATGCGCGCACCGCCGCCCGCCCGCATTTGTATCGAAACTTCACCATGCCCGGCGCGACCACGCAGCGGCTCTGGGAGAGCGGCCTCGTCCAGCGGAAGCGCGATTGGGAAGTCGCCCTCGGCGTGCTCGAGCGCATCGATCATCTCACCCTCCAGCCGCGCGATTTTAATGTCCCGCAGGAGGCCGAATTTGCGCGCCGCTTCATCGAGCGCATCCGGCAGCAATCGCCCGCCGTCCAGCCCTGGCTCTATACCGAATGGGTCGAGCGCGAGCGCATCCGCCCGTCGGACAGAGGCGAAGTCCCGAGCAGCCAGATGACGCGCCTTTTGCCCGCGCTCACCTGGGAAGAATCCATGAGCGCCATGCTCCTCTACGTCGAAGAAGTGCAGCGCAAACTCGCCGAGATCGACCCTGCCGGAAAACGCGCGCGCGTCCTGCCGACCAATCTCGCGCTCGGCTGGATCAAAAACCAAATCGACCGCGGCGCCTTTCCCGACGCCGCGCCCGGCTCCTTCTACCCGCTGCTCTTCCGCGACAGCGTCCACCCCAACGCCAACGGCGCCTACCTCGTGAACCTCACCTGGTATGCCGCCTTCTACGGCGAATCGCCCGAGGGCCGCGTCCTGCCCATCGGCACCGACCTCACCCCCGCGCAAGCCGCCGCCCTGCAAAAGCTCGCGTGGAGCGTCATCGAGAACTACCCCGACTGCGGCCACTACCGCGAAGGCGCGACGCCCGTCGGCCCGCCGCAGTTTTCGCCCACCTCCGTGCCGATCGGTGAAGTCACCACCGTCACACTCACCTCGTCCACCCCCGGCGCGTGGTTTCGCTACACGCTCGATGGCACCCCGCCCACCCGCACCAATGGCTACGTCTATTGCGGCGCGATCAGCGTCCGACCGGGCATGGCCGTGAAAGCGATCGCCTACCAGAGCGGCTCCGCCGACAGCGCCGTCGTCGAGACGATCTACCCGATCGCCCGATCGCGCGAAGAAATGCGCCGCTGACAGGTATTCATCCTTGGGATCCAATCCCGCACCCCGACCCGTATGCCTCACCCCCTTCGCAACCTTCTGCTCATCAGCTTCTGCGCCGTCGCCAGCAGCGCCGCCCCGTGCGCCCGCGCCGCCGAACCCACCCAGAAGATCGCGCCCAAACTCCAGCCCTTCGTCGAAAGCCGCGTCCTCGCCGGCGCCGTCACCCTCGTCGCCACCAAAGACCGCATCCTCGATGTCTCCACCGTCGGCTTCGCCGATGTCGCCGCGCAAAAGCCCATCGCCCCCGACGCCGTCTTCTGGATCGCCTCGATGGCCAAACCCATCACCGCCGCCGCCCTCATGATCCTCGTCGATGAAGGCAAAGTGAAGGTCGATGACCCCGTGGAGAAATATCTGCCCGAATTCAAAGGCCAGATGTATATCGCCGAGAAAAGCGACGCCCAGATGCTGCTCAAGAAACCCGCCCGCCCCATCCGCGTGCGCGATATCCTCAGCCACACCAGCGGCCTCGCCTTCCGGTCCCCGATCGAGGTCGGCCCGCTCGATCTCTTCCCGCTCGCCACCCGCGTCCGCAGCTACGCCGCTCAGCCGCTCCTCCACGCGCCCGAAACGAAATACCTCTACAGCAACGAAGGCATCAACGTCGCCGGCCGCATCATCGAAGTCGTCAGCGGGAAACGCTTCGAGGACTTCCTCGACCAGCGCCTGCTCCAGCCCCTCCGCATGAAGGACACCACCTTCTGGCCCAACGCCGGGCAGATCGCCCGCATCGCCAAATCCTACAAAGGCAACAAAGACAAAACCGATCTCGAGGAGACGCCCATCAGCCAGCTCACCTATCCACTCGACGACCGCAAGACCCGCCAGCCCATGCCCGGCGGCGGCCTCTTCTCCACCGCCACCGACGTCGCCCGCTTCGGCCAGATGCTCCTCCGCGGCGGCGAACTCGACGGCCAGCGCATCCTCACCGAACCCTCCGTCAAAACCATGACCAGCCGCCAGACCCCCGCCGCGCTCAAGGAAAGCTACGGCTACGGCTTCGCCGTCAATGGCCCCACCTTCGGCCACGGCGGCGCGTATAGCACGAATTTCTCCGTCGATTCCCACTTCGGCCTCGTCCTCGTCTTCATGGTGCAAAATGCTGGCTGGCGGAATGACGACGGGAAAAAAGTGCTGCCCGCCTTCACCAAAGCCGCCGTCGAAGCCTTCGGCCACTAGCCCGCCGGCCTCGGCTGGACGGGCCATCGCAGGCGGACACCCCGAAAGCCTCACTTGGGGAGCGAGGGTCCATCTTCTGTGCGCGGACGGGATTTCTGCTGCCGCGCTCGCTGGAAACGCACGCCCATCACAAAGCCGACCAGCGCCAGCAGCGGGCCGAACACGAAAGCGCCCGTCATCGCTGCTTCCATCGCCCGGTCATGGCTGTTCGAGGAGAGAAGAGGCAACAGCCACAAACCGATGATTCCACCGTCCGGCGGAAAAGGCGGCCGCAGAAACCGGTGAAAGCCTTCCTGCTGGGTCTGGTCTTTGCGGTGCCGGGTTATTTCGCCGGGCTCGATCTCTGCAGATGCGTCGTCGCGCTACGCGGTCTGCGCCGCGGTGAAATACTCCCGCGCTTTCGCCAGAAAGGCGTCGGCATCGGCCGGGGCCGGGAACGCGCGGCGCGGGATGACATGCGCCATGGCGGGCTGCAGGAAGATGAGAGATGATCCCGGGTCGCGTCGATGCGGGAAGGAAGCCGAGTTCGCGCTCGTTCCTCGTTCACAAGTGAAACTTGGGAACGAGCGAAAAGCCGTCGCGCACCGGATCGTGCCCGGGTTAGCGCGGAATCAGCGCGCTCTGCTCGACGACCTGACGCAATTGCTCGCGGAGTTGATCGTGCCGTGCGTTCAGTCGAGCCGCGGCGGGCGCATGGTTCGCGTGATCGCTGGAGAGACCACTCAGCTCGGCACGGATGCGATCGAGCTCGATATAGATGAGCGCCTCCTGGCGGCGCAGTTCTGCGCGCTGCAACGCTGCCTCCGACTTGGTCGCCGGCGCCCGCGGGGCGGCGGCGTCGCGGGCGGCGGCGGCCATGATTGCTTCTTCTGCCGTCACCCGCTCGTTGGCGCGTTCCACATCGTACGCGGCCCGCGCTTCGACCAGATCATCGGTCACCTGCCAGGATTCCAGCACCGCCTCGCCGTAGGGCGTGAGATAGACGCCTTTGCGGACCAGCTTCACGGTCGTGCCGGCCGGCAGACCGTGAAAGCCATCGGCCGTCTCGATGCGCGTGGGAGCGAGCATATAGAAAACGCCGGGAGGAGCGGGTTCCGGGGGGGGCGGAACCGCGGCGATCGGCTCCGGCATGGGGGTGGTCACCGGCGGCGCGGGCGTCGCCAGGGCGACCGACTCCGGCACGGCGAACGGCGCCGGCGTTGCTGCCGACGTTGACGCTGGCGGGGGCGCCGGCGTCCGTTCGGCCACAGGTGGTTTTCCGCAACTCCCAAGCGCGAGCGCGGCCAGGGCGGTCATTCCGATCAGTTTCATAGTTCCTGCGGTTACGCGATAGAGCGGGTGCGTGCGCTTGGCCAGTCAATTTGCAACCCCGCCATCGTCGCCCCGGTGGAGCCGCAGGCGGGCCGTCGGTCGCGCCCTTTCCGGCAGGGAAGGCTCGCCGAGCCTTCCATCGCCAACCTGAGCCAACTACCCCGCGCCGCAACGTTTGACATCGCCGGCGCCGCGCCCTATCGCCTCCGGCAACCCCGGAACGCCCCCTCATTCCACCTCCCTTCGACCGCGTGGCCCTTTCCTTTGTCTTCGTCTTCATCCTGCTGATGTTCTTCTCCTTTCGGAAGTTCGATCATCTCATCCGCTACCAGCACACCCGGCACCACCCGGCCTGGGTGCAGGATGGCGCCCCGTGCGGCTACTTCTGGCGCGTCTTCCGCGCCGGCTCCACCGCGCACCTCGCCCGCACCCGTCTCGCCTGGCGCTGGCTCTACCACACCCCGCCGTGGGCCCGCGCATCCACCGAACTCCTCGGCATCCTCTGGCAATACCGCATCAGCACGGTCGCCTTCTACGGCTGGCTCCTCATGGGCGCCCTGCGCGGCCTCGGGCGGTGGTAAAAGCCACACCGGCGCATCGCGCGCCCTGCGATTTCCGCGCCACCCGTTTCGGGTTCGGAGCGTTCATATTCATCGTCAGGTTCTCCCTCTCTTCCCCCTCATGTCCACCGAATCGGGACAGACTCAGCGCTTTAGGAACGCCACCTCCGGCGAGACTCCGTCTCCCTGCGCCGCGAGCGCACGAACGCGCGCCCGGTCTCGCAGCCGCCCCGCCATCGAAACGGAGTTTCGCCTTCGAGGTTCCGTCCCCAAAGCGCTTCGCTAACTTTGGGAACGAGAGGTCAATGGAAGTCTTGAGTGTGCAGGCGTTCTTGAGTGAAGTGGGCACCGATATGAGCCGCTGGAACACCGAAAGGCACTTTTGCAGTTGGCTGCGCGTCTGCCCGGACAACCGGATTTGCCCGCAGCCTCCGCTGCTGCCCTTTCGGGCAAAGGCTCCGCCCTTTGGCTGTCTCGCTCCGCTCGGCTCCGGCGGCAAACGCTCCCGCGGCAAACCGCACAAAGGTCACAACCGGGCCGCGCAAATCCTGCGCGTGTGCGCGCAGGCCGCCATCCAGAGCAAGAGCGCGCTGGGCGCCTTTGGCCGCCGCCTGCGCGCCCGGATGGACGCCCCCCGCGCCATCAAAGCCGTCGCGCACAAGCTGGCCCGGCTCATCTACCGCATGCTCAGCAAAGGCGCCGCCTACCGCGACATCGGCGAGCACTACGATGAGGAGCGCTACCGCGCCCAGTTCCTCAAACGCCTCGAAAAACAAGCCGCCCATTTCGGCTTCCACCTCACCCCGCAACAGGGTAGCGAGGCTTCTGTTTCTTAGAAGGAATGACGGTGACGCTGCCGACACGGATCCCGGATGTTTTCCCGCGAGGCGCACGCTCTCCCATGATCCATCCCCCGTCGGTTTGATTGGCTC
>JBBQIZ010000097.1:0-15708 GCA_038325425.1 Chthoniobacterales bacterium | reverse complement strand
CTGGGCGATGTCCTCGGCGTCGGAGTCGTCGCCGAGCATCTTCGCGACCGTAGCGACGATGCGATGCTGGTGGGCTTCGATGAGAAAGCGGAGCGCGTCGGTGTCGCCATGCTTCACCCGGGCCATCCACAGGAGATCCTGCGCCGCCGCATCGGGCGCTTCGTCGGCCTGGGGGCTCGGGTCTGGACTCATGGAGGAATGGGAAACCAGCGCGCCCGGTTGGGGGAGGCGCAAAGGCGCGGCAAGATGCCGAAGGGCCCGCGTCGTGGCAATGAGTTTCCCCGGGCGGGCCGGCGGTGTGGTGAAAGTGCGCTCGCTCTTACTCTTACTCTTACTCTTACTCTTACGCATAATCCTCCAGGCAGAGTAAGCGTAAGAGTAGGAGTAAGCGTAAGAGCACGAGCTCGAGCACGAGATCCGCAACCGCCCGCCGCGGCGAGAGGCGTCTTGCGCTGACTGGCTGGCGTAAGTAACTACAGTGGAAACGAATCGCTCTTTCATGTCCGCCAAACTGCTCTCGCCCGAACTCCGCCCGATCTACGACAAAGTGCTCGTCGGCGGCCGGGTGACGGACGACGAAGCGCTCCAGCTTTACGCCTCGAACGATCTGAACGGCCTCGGCGGCATCGCGAACATCCTCCGCGAGCGGAAGAACGGGAACGTGGCGACTTACATCCACAACCAGTACATCAACTACTCGAACCACTGCCTCCTCTCGTGCCAGTTCTGCGCCTTCGGCGCGCGGAAACGCGAGGCGCACGCCTTCGAGATGAGTGTGGAGCAGATCGTGGAAAAGGCCCGGCTCGGGCTGAAGCTGGGCATCACGGAGATCCACATGGTCGGCGGCCTGCACCCCACGCTGCCCGCCGAGTGGTATCTGGAACTGGTGCGCAGCCTGCGCGCGCTCGATGCGAATTTTTTCGTGAAAGCCTTCACCGCCGTCGAGATCCGGCATCTCGCTTTTCGCATCTTCAAAAAGTCGATCCGCGAAACGCTCGAACTGCTGCGCGACGCGGGGCTGTGTGCGCTCACCGGCGGCGGCGCGGAGATTTTCGACCAGACGGTGCGCGACCAGATTTGCCGCGGCAAGGAAACCGCCGACGAATGGTGGGAGGTGCATCGGACGTGGCACCAGATGGGCATGCGCAGCACGGCGACGATGCTTTACGGTCACATCGAGACGGCGGCCCAACGCGTGGATCATCTGCGGCGCCTGCGGCTGTGGCAGGACGAAACGCGCGGCTTCACCGGCTTCATCCCGTTTGCTTTCGAGGCGCAGGGTGCGCGTGCCGATTCCGTGCTGACCGGCATCCGCCACGCGACGGCCTTCGTCGAACTCAAGAACCTCGCGATCGCCCGGATCTATCTCGATAACTTTGAGCACATCACCGCCTACTGGGTCAGCCTCGGTTTGCCGCTCGCGCAGCAGGCGCTGAACTACGGCGTGGACGACCTGCACGGGACGATCATGGAGGAGAAGATTTTCCACATGGCCGGCGCGACGACGCCGCAGCAGCAGAGTTGCGCGGCGCTGGAGAAGGCGATCCGCGAAGCCGGCCGCGAGCCGATGCAGCGCGACACCTGGTATCGGCGCATCGCGACGACGTGGGATAAGCCGGTGCCGGCGCCCGAGCTGGCCGTCGCGTGAGGTCGTATCCGGCGCTCGACGGCCTGCGGATCGGTTGCGTGCAGTATCTCAACTCCCGGCCGCTCATTCATGGCTACACCGGGCCGGTGGTCTTCGATCATCCCTCCGGCCTCGCGCGTGATTTAGTCGCGGGAAAGCTCGATGCCGCGCTCGTGCCAACCTTCGAGGCCCTGCGGCATCCGCACTACACGCTGGCCGTGGGCGTGGCCATCGCCAGCGACGGGCCGGTTTATAGCGTCTTCCTCGCACACCGCGGTCCGCTTGCCGAAGTGCGCCGCATCGCGCTCGACCCGGCGTCGCTGAGTTCGGTGCATTTGCTCCAGGTGCTGCTCCGCGAATTTCACGGCCTGCGCCCGGAGCTGCTGGAAATATCCGCCTTCCCGGGCGAAGCCGCCGCCGCGCTGCTCATCGGTAACCAGGCGATCGACTTCCGCGATCACGATCGCGAGGGCTATCAGATTCTCGATCTCGGCGAGGAATGGCAGCGCCGCACGGGCCTGCCGTTTGTCTTCGCCCCATGGCTGCTTCGGCCCGGTCTGCCCAACGCCGCCGCGGTCGCCGACGACTTGCGCGCGCTCCGGCAATACGGCGAAACGCAACTCGACGAAATCGTGCGCAGCGAGCCGCGCCAGCCCGCCTTCACCCGGCGCTATCTCACCGAGCACATCCGCTTCGGTCTCGGTGGGCGGGAAAAACTCGGCATCGCGCGCTACCGCGAGCTGCTCGTGAAGCACGGCTTCATCACCGATGCCACCACGCCGCTGCGCTACGTCTGAGCGGCCTGGAGCGGCGATGCCATCGGCGGGTCCAGCGACGCGACGCTCCGGTAGCGGCGTGGCTGGCTCCGGGTAGCGCGGGCCTCCGGCCTGCTGGTCGGCGCATCCTGCGCCGACGAACTTTCCCGGCGAGTGGATCTCGAACAAGAGCTCCGCACCGGCCGAACCCGCCGGCGAAGTTCGTTTCGGCAGAATGCCGAAACCAGCGGGCCGGAGGCCTGCGCTATCCGGAGCCTCGCGTGCGCCGACTGCGAGACGTTCGGCGGTCGGTCAGGAGGGCGGATGCGGTTTGTTTTCGCCCTTTTCCTCGACCGCCAGAAATCGCTGGTAGAGGAACGACGCGCCGATGAGCAGGACGGCCACCGCGAGGAATGCGCCGATGCGGTAGAGTTGATCGAGCTGCGCGAGATCGTGGAGGAAGAGCTTGAGCAGCGTGATGACGAAGAGCGCAATGCCGGCGTAACGCACGGGCGCGAGCTGCCGGTTCATGCCGACGAGCAGCAGCCCGAGGGCGAAGAGCGCCCACGCGATCGAGTAGGTCATGTCCCGCGCGAGGTTTCCGGAGAAGTCGAAGGTCAGCGTCGGGCCGGTCGCGAAGAAATCGGCGATTTGGATGTTGACCAGCAGGAAGAGCAGGATCGTGCCGAAGGTGAAAAGCGCGGCGCAGGCGTTGAGAGCGCCGAGCTTGTGCCGCGGCGGGGCGAGCATCCAGCCGCCGGCGAAGCACGCGGCGAGCGCGAGGCCGTAGGTGTAGAGATACCAGTTCCAAATCGGCACCGCGCTGCGCGCGTGATAACTGAGCACCGCGGGATTCAGCGCCAGCCGAACGAAGACAATGGCGAGCAGGGCGAAGCCGACGAGTCGCAGACCGGGATGCGGCAACCGACGGAAGAGCCAGCACAGCGCCGCGCCTTCCAACGCCCACGAGATGGTCAGCCACTCGCGATCGAATTGCGCGGGGAAGATGAGCGTGATGAAAAACAGCGCGACGCCGCCCAACCACGCGAGCACGCCGAGCCGGGCGGTATTGTCTTTTGGAAACGTGCGGCGCAAGTACCCGCATGCCGCGAGCGCCGGTAGCGCAAAGGCTGCGGGAATCAAGCCGGGCGCGGTTTCGCCGAAGGCCGACCAGTTCTGCGCGGCGGCTTCGCGGAAGAGCGGATAGTGGAGCACCGGAGCGAGCGCTGCGGTCGCCCACGGCGTGACGCGCGGACTTTGCCGCGATTGAAAGAGGAAGGGGAACGCGGCCACGATCGCGGCAAAACCAAGATACCAGCTGAGTGCGAGGCCGGGCGCGGGCAGCGGCACGGCTTGCGTGTGCCAGGAGTATTCCAGCACCACGCCGCAGCCGAGCGCGACGGGCGGCAGCGCGAGCGTGTCGCTCCAGCGAGCGAGCGCGAGGAGCATGAGGACGAGCAGCAGACCGACGCCGAAGATCGCGGACGGATCTGCCGGCTGCAGTCGATGCACGACCGAGACGAGGAGCAGAAACGGCAGGACCGCGGAGATCGCGGGCAGATGTTGCAGGGCTTCCTTTTCGTAAACTGCGGCGGAGACGGCGCGTCCGCTGGCCGCAAGACGGCGCTGGAGGAAGACGCTCGCTCCGCAAAAGAGCGCGGCAAATCCCGCGATGACGACGAGCAGGCCGGTGAGGCTGGGATTTTCGACGGGCGTTTGCGCCAGCCAGAGCGCCGCGGCGAGGAGCGTGAGCACGAGCGCGGCGACGACGCCGAGCAGCGAAGCGGTGATCGCTGCGAGCGCGATGGCGGCGAGATCGGCGAGGAGCACCGCGGCCCAAAGTCCGGTGGACGCGCCGATCTTCAACGCCGGCCAGAGCATCAGTACCAACCCGAGCGCCGGGAAAATCTGCGCCCAGCGCGGAGTCGCGGCGGCGGGACGCAGCCGTTTTAAAATGATGGGCAGCGCGGTGTGGAAGGCGGCGAAGATGAGGAAAAAGCCCAGCGCCCAATAGAGCAGCGCGTCATTGAGGTAGCGCACATTCCAAGCGCCCAGGATGAAGAACGCGGCGGCTCCACCGAAGAGCGGCGCGGATTGCAGCGCGGTGCGGCGGAGCGGCCAGACGACGAGTCCGGCATCGGCGAGCAGCGTGATCGAAAGCACGATCCACGGTTGTCGCCCGAGTTCCGGGAAACTGAGCAGCATCGCGGCAAAGGCGAGCGCGGCGCCGGCCGCGATGCCCGCGGCGGCGGTCGTCCACTTTTCGCCCGCGGCGTCGGAATTGCTCCGCCAAAACGGAAATAGAAACAGCGCCTCAAACCCGAGGAAGACCCCTGCGCCGATGCCGACTTGGGCCGGCGTGAAGACTTCGCCCGCCCAAGCCAGTTGGATGAGCGCGGTGGCCCCGGCGGCCAGCGCGACGAGATGCCGCCAGCCCATTCGCAGGGCGACGGCGATCAAGCCCAGATCAAGCACCGCGAGGTAGCTGAAGAGTGCGACGGGATTGTCTTCGCCCGTCGAAAGCACGAACGGCGTGAGGAATCCGCCGAGCAGTCCGAGGATGGCGACGACTTGGGCGTTCATCCGCACTGCGAGTAGAAAGGCTCCCGCGGTGACCGCGGCCATGAGCGCGAACGCCGGCAGGAGGCCGATGAAATGATAGAGCCCGTGCGCGGCGAAGATGATCGCGTAAAGCACGACGACTCCAGTGGCGCAGAGCGTCTGCGCGGTGACGGCAAATTTCGGCCGCGGGATGAGGAGCCCGCCGGCGATCAGCCCGCAGCCGGTCAGCGCCCCGAGCCCGATGCGCATCGCGGGTGTGATCAGATTCTGCTCGAACGAATACTTCACGAAAAAGACCACGCCGAGAAACAACGCGAGGCCGCCGAGCCAGGCGAAGAGCTTCACGCCCATGAAGGCTTCGAGGGTGAAGGCCGGGAGCGGAGAGGATTCGTCAGCGGGAGCCGGCGGCGGTGCGGGTGTGCCCGGAGGGACGCGCTCCCGCGCGTCCCCATGTTCAATGGTGGAAGCGGGACGCGCGGGAGCGCGTCCCACCGGGGTGACCGGCGCGGATTTGGTGACGAAGGCGGGCAGGGGAGGCGGGGATCTGGGGGCAGCCGTGGTCGGCGGCGGGATTTCGGGTTCGGCAAAATCCTCCGGCGGCGCCGCGCGGAATTGTGCGGCACGTTTTTCCGCCTCCAGCGTGTGCAGCCGTGTCGCCAGATCACCCAACCGGCCTTCCGCATCTTTCAGTCGCAAATAAAGCCGCACGACTGCGAAGATCAGGGCAACGACGAGAAGGAATGTGAGTTCGCTCATGCAGGGCAGCCGGCCAAGGCTGGCGGATACTGAGCGAGCGGCGTGCCCATCGGAAGGACGGATTCGCGCTTCCCAAGCCGCGGGCGCTTTCGCATCTTCGCGCGGCCATGCCCCATGTCGTCTCCTTCGGCGAACTCATGCTCCGTCTCACCCCGCCCGGCCATCTGCGCTTCGGGCAGACGCCGCATTTCGAAATCACCTTTGGCGGTGCCGAGGCGAATGTCGCGGTGATGCTCGCGCAGCTCGGTGGAAGCGCGGAGTTTGTGACGCGTCTGCCGGACAATGAAATCGCCCAGCGGGCGATCGACGAACTGCGCGGGCTCGGAGTGGGCGTGGGGAAGATCGTCCGCGGCGGCGATCGGATCGGCGTCTATTTTTTGGAACAGGGCGCCAGCCAGCGGCCGGGGAAGGTGATCTACGACCGCGCGCACAGCGCGATCGCGGAGGTGGCGCCTGGCGATTTCGACTGGTCGCGGATTTTTGCGGGAGCGCAGTGGTTTCACTGGTCGGGCATCACGCCCGCGCTTTCGTCCGCCGCCGCGCAAGCCACGGCGGATGCGCTGGCCGCCGCTCGCGCCGCGGGTTTGCGGATCAGCTTTGATCTGAACTATCGCGCCAAGCTCTGGCGCGATCCGCAGCAGGCTGGGGAAGTGCTCGCGCCGCTGATGACGGGGGTCGAGGTTTGTGTCACCAGCGTCGAGGAAGCGCGCACGGTTTTCGGGATCGCAGTCACGGACGCGCCGGATCGCGAAGAGCAGACCGCGGCGGCATTGGGCGCGAAGTTTGGCTTCCACACCGTCGCGCTCACGCAGCGCCAGGGAGCGACGGCGGATACCACGAGCTGGGGCGCGACGCTTTTCACAAGCGGCCAAGTCTGTGTTTCACCCCGTCACGAGATCACCAACGTCGATCGTGTCGGCGCGGGCGACAGCTTCACCGGTGCGCTCATCTTCGCCCTGCTCCGCGGCGATGCTCCGCAAAAGGCGGTCGACTTCGCGGTTGCGGCGAGCACCTTGAAACACACCATTCCCGGCGACTACGCCCGCCTCACGCTCGCCGAAGTCGAGGCGCTGGCCGCCGGTGCGGGGGGCGGAAGGGTCCAGCGTTGAGGGTGGCGGAGCTGGAAAAAACTGCTTGCCAAGCAGAGTCGAGCCGCTATTTTCCGCGCTCCCGAATTACGAATTACTTATGGCTAAAACCTGCTGGCTAGAACGAGAAAAACGCAAATCCGCGACCGTCGCGAAATACGCCGCGATCCGCGCCGAACTGAAGGCGAAGGGTGACTATATCGGTCTGTCGCAGTTGCCCCGCAATGCCTGCCCCGCACGCCTCAGCCGCCGCTGCATGGCCACGGGCCGCAAGCGCGGGTACATCGGCCGCTTCAAGGTTTCCCGTATTACCTTCCGCGAACTCGCCTCGAACGGGCTCATCCCCGGCGTGACGAAATCGAGCTGGTAACAGCCTTTCGTCAGCATCTTTTTCGAGTCGCGGGTTTCGCACCCGCGACTCGTTTCTTTTTGGGTTCATGAACATCGCATTGCTGCTGCTCGCTTCCTCGAAAGCACTGGCCACGGATTGGGCTTCCGGTGGCGCCATTTTTTTCCAGCTCGCGATTATTCTCTTCCTCGTGGTGTTGAACGGCTTCTTCGTGGCGTCGGAGTTTGCCATCGTCAAGGTCCGCGGCAGCCAGCTCGAGGCGCTGGAGGCGGAAGGCGAATCGCGGGCGGCTTTTGCCCGGCATGTGACGGTGCATCTCGATGCCTACCTCTCCGCGACCCAGCTCGGCATCACGCTTTCCAGTCTCGCGCTTGGCTGGGTCGGCGAGCCCTTCCTCGCGAAGATGTTCCAGCCATTTTTCTTCATGGCCGGCATCACCTCGGATGCGATCATCCGGACTTCGACCTTCATCCTCGCGTTCTCGATCATCACTTTCCTGCACATCGTGCTCGGGGAGCTGGCGCCGAAATCCCTCGCCATCCGCCGCTCGGCGGCGACCACGCTGTGGGTCGCCCGGCCGCTCGCCCTCTTCTACGTCATCTTCAAACCGGCCATTTGGTTTTTGAATGGAGCGGCCAATCTCATTCTCAAGCACCTCTTCCGCCTCGATCCCGTCAGCGGGCATGAGCTGGCGCATAGCGAAGAGGAATTGCGCCTCATCCTCGCGGAGAGCGAGCGGGCCGAGGAAGTGTCGTCGCTCGGCAAGGAAATCCTGATCAACGCGCTCGACATGCGCAATCGGGTGGTGCGCGACATCACCACGCCGCGCGGCGAGGTCGTTTTCCTGAACACCGAAGACTCCTTCGAGGAGAACGTCAAAGCCGCGCTCGACTCCCGGCACACCCGTTTCCCGCTCTGCGAAGGTCATCTGGATAACACCATCGGGCTCGTCCACATCAAGGATTTGCTCCGCCTGATGCGCGAGCCGAAGGCGGATCTGCACACGATCAAACGCGATCTTTTTCCGGTGCCGGAAATGATGCCGCTGGAAAAGCTGCTCACCTTTTTCCTCAACAAACACGCCCACCTCGCGTTGGTCGTCGATGAATACGGCGGCACGACCGGCATCGTCAGTCTCGACAACGTCCTTGAGGAACTCGTGGGCGATATCCAGGACGAATTCGACAGCGAGAAGTCGGAATTCAAGCGGATCAACGGCGATGAATTCACCGTCGAAGGCAGCCTCGGGCTTTACGAACTGCACGACCTCGCCGGTCTCGAACTCGAAAGCACCGAGGTCAGCACGATTGGCGGATACGTCACGAATCTCCTCGGCCATTTGCCCAAACAGGGCGAACGGGTGCGCATCGAGGACTTCGACGTGACGATTACGCAGAGCGATGGACGTCGGGTCGGGCAGGTGCATTTCAAGCGCCTCGGAGCCGAGGCGCAGGAACCCGTGGAGACCAAGTAATTCCGTGATCGGCGTGGTGCTTGCGCCGGCGATTCAGGACTGCGGCCAGTCGGCGGGCATCCAGGCCGGCAGGCTCTGGATTGAGTCGCGGGCCGCGGTGCTGGTCGGCACGCCCCACGCCTCGAAGAACGGCCCGAGATTTTTTCCCGCGGCGCGGGAGAACCGCACCAGCCATTGGTCGCGCTCTTCGTCGTCATTCTTCGGCCGCTGCTCCTTCGGGAGGTCGCGATATTCGGCGAAGACTTTTTTGTAAGTCTCCCAACCGAAGGCGACGCGGAGCTGGTGATACATGGTGAGCGCGAGGAACGGATCGCTTTTCCAGCGCAGAAATTTCTCGCTCATCCCGAGATAGCCGCGCAGGCGTTTCTCCACGGCTTCGGGTTTCATCGCGTCGTGGCCCTGGCCGGGCGGTTGGCCGCAGAGCGTTTCCATGACGTAGAGCGAGTAGAGGTTGCAGGTCACTTCTGTCGTGCCGTCGAAGGTCCACTCGGGCTGTTGATGATTGTGCCCCAGTTCGTGGAAGTGGCCCCAGCTTCCGGCCTTCATCGCGGCTAGGGAGACGCTTGTGTCCGCGCTCTTGTCGAGCAGCGTCATGATGGGATAACCGCTGTGCATGTAGCCGGCGGAGATTTGCGTATCGGGCACGATGCGCTCGGGGCGCTTCCGGTCGCGCGGCATTGCCATGAGGTCGGCGTTGGCGTCCTGGATCTGGTCCCAGAATTTCAGCAGCGCCTGGGGATCATCGAGCTGCCGGATTTTTTCGGACGGGATCGAAAGAATGATTTTCCGGGTCTCCAATTCCGCCCAGGGCGCGGGCGCATTTCGTAACCGCGTTTTCCAGTCGAGGAGGCTGGTCTGGCCGAGGATGAACCGGGGTGCTTCGACCGCCCCGGCCACGGAGACGACGACTTTGGCCGGCGCGATCTTCTCGGGCACTTCGAGGTAAACCAAGCCGCCAAAAGGATTGGCCGCGGCGGTGATCGGCGTCTTGATCGCTTCCCGCCGGGAGATTTCCGGAGCGCGCTGCCATGTTTCGAGATGCCACAGGCTGTCGGTGTGGCAGCCGATGCGGATGGCCAGGCCTTGATCCGCGAGGTTCGGCGGCACCGCTACGCGAATGAGTTCGCCGGGCGCCGCGTAGAGTCCGGTGCTGTGCCATCCGGGGATCGTGGTGTCGAGGGCGACGCCGCGGCTGGCGATCCGCGGCGCATTCTTGGGCACGGCGCCGGGGAAAGCGTCGGCGGAGGGGTGCGCGCGAAGTTGCTCAGGTTTGGCCTGACGCAGTGCTTCGATTTGCTGGGTGACGACGAGCCGCGCGAGCGCCTGGTCGGCGGGCAGCGGGCGATCTGGGCGCGGGAAGTCACTGGCGATGGCGGTGGTGTTCAGCGCGGCAAGGCGCGGGCGAAAAACTTTGTCGTCAGGCGCCAGAGATCGCAGTGCGTCGGCGAGCGTGGCGCCCGCTTGTGTGAGTTGGTCGGCGGGGAGCGGCGTTTTGCCGGCGGTGTGGGCGATCACCGCGTCGAGCGCGCCGCCGGCATGGAGCATCGTGAGGTCGCGGTCTCCGCCGGTGTATCCGGTCGCGGTCGTCTTGTCCGGCGTGCCGGCGGTGAAGACGAGGCCGGATGGGGCGAGCAGCCGATTGCCGGCGAATTCCGTGGCGAGCAGCGTCTTATCTTTCCCGCCATAGAGCCAGCCCCAGCCCGTGGCCGCAGTGAGCAGCCCGCCTCCACCGCGCACGAATTTGCTCAGTGGTTCGACGTCCTCCGCGCCGAGCTTGTGCGCGTCCACCGCGACCACATCGAAGCGCGAGAGCTGCGCGGCCCAGCCTTTCGCGTCGAGCGCCTGCGCGTCCAGCCCGGCTGCTTGCAGATGCGCGACCAGCTTGGGTTGGGCAATGACCGCGATCTTCGCTTGGGCTTTGTCTCCCGCCGACCAGCGTGCGGCGTTGCTCAGCAGCGTGCCCGTGCCGTTGCTCGTTTCGCCGAGATAACCGTTGTGCCCGAAAGCCACGATCCGGCCCTTCTCCCAGCGCGTCGCGGCGATGATCGGCAGCAGCGCTTTCCGACCATCCAGGCCTGCGATCACCGCGAACGCCTGCGGCCCGAAAGCGCACACCCCGCCGGGGGTGCCGGGCGCGCCGATTTCGCCGACGCCTTGCAGCAGCGCGGCGCGATCAGTTTCCGGGGAAGGTAAAGATGCGGCGCGCAGGACGGCGGCGCCGAAAAAACAGAAAAGGAAAAACGGGGGGAGATTTTGCATGCGTGAAGAATCGTTGGAATCGGCCAAGCTTAACGGCAAGTCGCATCTTATGACACGCACGCGCGCGGCCGCGCACCGGCGGCGCCAGCCTGCAAACATTCGCTCGACTCGCGGGTTCATGCTCCTACGCTCCCTACACTTCCCATGAAATTCTCCCTCATTCCCGCCCTCCTTGCGCTCACTTTGGCATTCACCATCCAAGCTCCGCTCCGGGCCGCGGAGGCACCCAAGCCGCTCAAAATCCTGCTCATCACCGGCGGCTGCTGCCACGATTACGCGCAGCAGAAAGACATTCTCAAAGCCGGGCTCGAAGCGCGCGCGAACGTCGTCGTCGAGTTCGCGCACAGCGACGACAAGACCACCAAACCGCCGATCGCGATCTACGGGAATCCCGATTACGCCAAGGGTTACGACCTCGTGATCCACGACGAATGCTCGGCGGGCATCAACGACCAGGCCGTGATCGACGGCGTGCTCCAGCCGCATCGCGACGGTCTCCCCGGCGTGAACCTGCACTGCGCGATGCACAGCTACCGGATCGGCAATCCGAAGGAAGCCGCCGATCCGAAGACCCCGCACGGCCAGTGGTTCGACTACCTCGGTCTGCAATCCAGCGGCCACGGTCCCAAGGAGCCGATCGACATCACTTTCACGACCACCGAGCCTGCGATCACCAAGGGGCTCGCGAACTGGACGACGATCAACGAAGAGCTTTACAACAATGTCCAAGTTTACCCTTCAGCCAAGGTCGTCGCCAACGGCCGGCAGATTGTGAAGAAGAAAACCAAGCAGCCCGATGGCACGGAGACGGTCACGGAGAAGGAAGAAAACTTCGTGGTCGCGTGGACCAATCTTTTCAACGGCAAGACCCGCGTCTTCAGCACGACCATCGGCCACCACAACGACACCGTGGCCGACGCACGTTACCTCGATCTCGTGACCAACGGCGTGTTGTGGGCAACCGACAAACTCGGCGACGACGGCAAACCCAAGGCCGGCTTCGGCCCGGGCGGGAAGTAGCCTCGACGAACTTTGCTCGCGTCGCCGATGAAATTTCTGCGTTTTCTTCCGCTCCTGATTCTGGCCGTCCTGTCCGCGTCAACCCTCGCGGACGAAAAGCCGCGCCCGATCAAGGCGCTGATGGTCTGCGGCGGTTGCTGCCACGATTACGAAGCGCAAAAGAAAATCCTCAGCGAAGGCATCTCCGCGCGCGCCAATGTCGAGTGGACAATCGTCCACGAAGGCATCCCGGTGAAAGGCGGCAGCGACGGGCGCGATCATCGCGTGAGCATTTACGAAAAGGAGGATTGGGCGAAGGGCTTCGATGTGGTGCTGCACAACGAATGTTTTGGCGCGGTCAACGACGTCGCATTCGTCGAGCGGATCGCCGCCCCGCACAAGGCCGGCGTGGCCGCGGTCATGCTCCACTGCTCCTCGCACAGCTATCGCGCGGCGCAGACCGACGAGTGGCGCAAGTGCGTCGGCATCACCTCGCGCAGCCATGAAAAGAACCGCGACTTGTTGGTGAAAAACATCCAGCCCGAGCATCCGGTGATGAAGGGTTTCCCCGCCGAGTGGCTCAATCCCAAGGACGAACTCTACAAGAACGAACAGATCTGGCCGAACGCCGTGCCGCTCGCGAAAAGCTACGGCGAAGACACCAAGATGGACCACGTGAACATCTGGGTGAACACCTACGGCAAGGGCAAAGTCTTCTCCACCACGCTCGGCCACCACAACGCGACCATGGAGTCGCCCGTCTATCTCGATCTCGTCACCCGCGGCCTCCTCTGGACGCTGGAGAAACTCAACGACGACGGCACGCCGAAAACCGGCTACGGCCCCGCCGGCAAGTAACCGCGCCGCTCAGCGCGCGTAGGCGCGCTGGAGCAGGAAATCGACGATCCGCTGCGGGTCCTTGAGACTGTGCGGGTGATGATCGACGCCGGGTTTGGCGATGACTTCGATCTTGCCGCCCAGCGCCTGGTATCGCTGCTCGAGGACCGCGGTGTTTTCCGCGAACGGCACGACCTGATCGGCATCGCCGCAGACGGAAAGGATCGGGATCCGCGCGGCGGCGATCGGCGCGAGACGGTCGAGCGGATTGCCTTTGAAATCGCCCGCGGTTTCTTCGGTGAGGCCATAGACGGCCAGCGCTTCCGCCCAATTCTTCGGGCTGCTTTTTCCTTTCCCTTTGCCGCCGGGCCACGAGCGGATGTCGAGCACCGGCGCGTCGAGATAAAGCGCCGCGGTTTTGTCGGGATGGGACGCGGCGAAGTTGACCGCGTAAAGTCCGCCGCGGCTGAATCCTTCCAGCACCGCGCGCGGGTTCAGGCCGAAAGTGCGCGTCGCATGCTCATGAAATGCCGCCATCAAATCGATCGCGGGCGGCGCGCCATACAGGTCGCTGATTTTGTAATAAGCGACGTGCCAGCCCGCGCCGAGCAGCGCGATATCGGCCTGCGGTTCGTGCCCGAAAAACTCCGTCCGCCAGATCCACGGCTGACCAGCGGCGACCGCCTTCGGCTTCACGATCAGCCCCGCGCGCCCGGCCACCTCGAAATCCAGCCGCTCGTAACCGTTCCAATTCGCCGCGCCGCCGCCCGTGGCGGGTTCGGCGGCGAAGCCGGAAGGGACGGGCAACACGAGGGCGGCGAAAAGGGCGAGAATGGGGAAACGCATCGCGCCGGTGTAGGCGAAGCGGCGCGAATCCGCCATCGCTTTTGCCGCGCCAGCCGCTATGAAAATGCCCCTCCACATTATGAAATTCCTCTTCCTCCCCCTCCTCCTCGCCACGCTCGCGGCCACCGCCGCCGCCGCTCCGCTCAAAGTCCTCATCATCGATGGGCAAAACAATCACGCCTGGCGCGAGACCACGCCGGAACTCAAGGCGATCCTCGAGGCGGACGGCCTCGCGAGCGTCGAAGTCGCGACCTCTCCCGCGAAGGGCCAGGACCTGAGCGGCTTCACCCCGAACTTCGCCGCCTATCAAGTCGTCGTCTCCAATTACAACGGCGAGCTTTGGTCCGAAAAAATGCGCGCCGAATTCGAGAAATACGTCAGCAACGGCGGCGGCTTCGTCAGCGTCCACGCGGCGAACAACGCCTTCCCCGAATGGCTCGCCTACAACCAGATGATCGGCGTCGGCGGCTGGGGCGGACGGACCGAGAAAAACGGGCCGTACCTCCGCCTGCGCGCCGGCCAATGGACCGCCGACCCCACCGCCGGCCGCGGCGGCAGCCACGGCGCGCAGCATGAATTCGTCGTCATCGCCCGCGCCGCCGATCACCCGATAATGGCCGGGCTGCCCGCGCAATGGCGGCACACCAAGGACGAACTCTACGATCGCCTGCGCGGCCCGGCGGAAAACGTCACCGTCCTCGCCAGCGCCTTCTCCGACCCGGCGACGAAAGGCAGCGGCGAAGAGGAACCGCTGCTGCTGGCCATCGAGTTTGGCCGAGGCCGCGTCTTCCACACCGCGCTCGGCCACAGCGTGGAAGCGATCAAATGCGTCGGCTTCGCGACTACCCTCCGCCGCGGCACCGAGTGGGCCGCCACCGGCGCGGTCACGCAGAAGCCACCCGCCGATTTCCCCACCGAAGCCGCCCTCAGCA
The DNA here is from genome assembly GCA_038325425.1 of Chthoniobacterales bacterium. GTDB lineage: Bacteria > Verrucomicrobiota > Verrucomicrobiia > Chthoniobacterales > Chthoniobacteraceae > Chthoniobacter. Next base: position 1,224 of record JBBQIZ010000097.1, on the reverse strand, counting down.
CCCGACCTTGAACCGTGCGGCGAATCGCCGATAATCCCGCCGGCCGAAGCCCAGCGTCCCCGTAGCTCAATGGATAGAGCCAGCGTTTCCTAAACGCTAGATGCGAGTTCGATTCTCGCCGGGGACACCAATCAAGTATCCATCAGCATTGGAGGTGGATTGCGAGCGGTAATCTTGCCGGAATAAGAACACAAGTAAGAACAAGTCCACCGGTGTCTGAGGATGTCGGGACGACCGAAAAACGCTGAAGGTCAGCCGACCCACAGCGATCTCGAAACCCCGAAATCGGCGAATTTCACCCTCCGATCGTTCACCAACGTCCACCGAAGTCATTGATGTCGGCCGGCCTCGTTTTTAGGCCATTTTCCGCCATGTCACCCCCGCACCCGGCCGATCAAAACGCTCTGGCGGGCAAATTGGAGCGGGTCGGTTTTCGAGGTCGGAGACCGATTCACCTCCAAGTCTCGTTCTCCGCATACCCGATCTGCACATAAACGAATGGCGGTTGATCGCTCTGCCGCTCGTAGATCTCGTTCAAGTGGCCATCGACAGGAACCTCGATGTGTTCAGGAGCAGCAGTCGTCTCGATCGTTTCTCCGTCCCGGCTGCCACCGATGAATTCGATTTGAAATGTGGTTTCAGGCATGGTGTCAATGTGGACTCGTTCCCAGTGCAATTTGTTCAAGCTCAGGTTGTCTGCGTGAATCGAGTGAGTAGCCCGCACAAGTTACCACCACCCGAGAGCGCAGGGCCGATCCATCCAGCATGAACGCCATCGCCGGTCTCGCTGTTGTCCTTTTGATCCTCTGGATCGTGCTGAAGATGGCTCTCGCCGTCACCAGTGGTCTTCTCCACCTGCTCTGGATTGCAGCCATCATCATGCTGGTAATTTGGCTCATCGGGAAGGTGAGGGGATCTTCCTCGACTTAAGAGATCGGCCAAAAGAAAAGCGCACCCATTGCTGGATGCGCTCGGCGAAGCTGCGGGACGAAACGTGAAGATTTAAGATGGGACTTTGGTGTCTCCCAGGCTCGCAGTTCATGAATTAGCAACGGGTGTGCCAGGCGGGATTCTGAAAAGACGGCGAGATTAAAACTTCGGCAGGGCGGCACGAGCCTTCTGCTCCTTGATCTCCATCAATTGCGCCTCGTATTTGAGTGCATGGGGTAGATGAAAATGGATCGCGATCCTTCCAAGCGTGAGATGAGCGACCGCCCCATCCTC
>JBBQIZ010000096.1:0-15782 GCA_038325425.1 Chthoniobacterales bacterium | reverse complement strand
TGGAAATTCCGACGAGCAGCGGACGAAGCGGCCAAGTTCGTTGGCGGTGTCGCGGATCTTGCGCGCGGCGGTGAGGTCGATGCCAAAGGGTTTTTCCGCGAACAGGTCTTTGCCCGCGCGGAGCACGTCGAGGTAGAGCGTCTCGTGCAGGTGATGCGGCACAGCGACGTAGATGACGTCCACATCCGGGCTGGCGCAGAGTTCCTTCGAGTCGGCGGTGAAGAGCTTCACCGACGGGATGCGCCGGAACCATTCGCGCACCGGTTCGGCGAGATCGCAGATGGCAGTGAGTTCGAGGCGGACGGGCGCGTCGGTGAGCGCGCACCAGCGGCCGATGGCGCTGGCCATTTCGCGACCCATGAGGCCGCCGCCGATGATGCCGAGTCGTAGCGTCTTCATTTCGCGGAGATAAATTTGGCCGCTTCGGTCGCCGTCGCGCCGTCGTGGACGATCGCCATGAGCGCGCGCGTCATCCCCGCCGGGTCGCGGTGCTGGATAATGTTGCGGCCATAGACGATGCCCGCCGCGCCTTGCTGGATGAGCTTTTCCGTGCGGGCGAGGATTTCGGCGTCGGGGGCTTTGCCGCCGCCGCGGACGAGCACCGGGATGCGCCCGGCGATTTCCACGACCTTGTGATAGACGCTCACGTCGTCGGTCGGGTCGGCTTTGATGATGTCCGCGCCGAGTTCAACGGCCTGGCGGACGAGCGGGAGGATTTTGTCAAGGTCGCCATCGACCATGTAACCGCCGGCCTGATCATTCGGGCGGAAGACGAGCGGTTCGATCATCAGCGGCATGCACCAGCGCTCGCACTCGGGTTTGATCTTGAGGATGTTGTCGATGCACTGGTCGGTGACTTCGGGCTGACCGGGGATGCGGAAGAGATTGACGACCACGCACGTCGCGTCGAGGCGCACGGCCTGTTCGACGGCGTTACCGATGATGCGGCTGAAGAGCGTGCGCGGCAGCTCGGCGCCATAGACGTTGGCGACGTCGGTCCGCAGGACGAGCGCGGGTTTTTGTTTGCCGGGAATTTGCTGGAGCAGGGCGGCCTGGCCGATGGTGAGTTGGATGGCGTCGGGCGCGGCTTCGACGAGCTTGCCGACGCAGGCTTCGAGGTTTTCGATGCCGGTGAGGAAACCGCGTTCGTTGAAAAAGCCGTGGTCGATCGCGACGTCGAAACAGCGGTTGGATTTGGGGTTGAAGAGGCGGTTGAGGCGGAAGGATTTCATCGGGGAGCGGGGAGGGTGTCGAACTGGGAGAACGCGGGCAAGATGGAAAGACTCGGAGGGACGCGCTCCTGCGCGTTCCCCATTTTTTGGCGGGGGCGAGATGTCAGGGAACGCGCGGGAGCGCGTCCCTCCGAGGCGCTATTTCTGCAACGAGTGTGCGGATCTGTTTCTCCAAGTCCGCCGCTTTCGCTTCGGCTTCGGCGACCGGCAGTCCCTTGGCCATGCCGGGCCGCAGGTGACCGGCCGCATTCAGATAAGCGTCGCAGAGCAGGCGTCCACGCTGGCGAATGAGCTTGTGCAGTTCGGTGTTCTTCGGATCGGCGGCGACCTTCGTCTTGAATTCTTTCCACCATCCCGCGTCGGCGGGCGCGAGGCCGGCGATGAGTTGATCCGCGATCAGCGCGTGGCCGTCGGCGTTCGCATGAACGCCGTCCTTGGCGAAGACGAAGTCGGCGTTCGTTTTCCGCTGCGCTTCGATAAAGGCGTTCATCGGGCCGTGGATATCGAGGACGCGCCAGCCGTTCGCGCGCTGTTCGAGCAGCCAGGCGGAATAGCGGTCGAGCACGTTGTTGTAACCGCCGAGGAGCGACTTCGGCGGCTGACCGTCGGGGCCGGGTTTGGGCCGGGCGTCGAGATGATGAAAAGTCGGCGGCGTGAGGTGGATGATCTGCGCGCCCGCGGCGGTCACTTTTTCCCGGAGCTTGATGATCCCGTCGCGGAACCTGGCGAAGCGGGCGTCGTCGAGCGGCAGATAAATGCCGTCGTTCATCCCGTAGCACGCGAAGACGAGATCCGGTTTGGTCTGGGCGAGCACGCGGTCGAGGCGCTCGTGCAAGCCGGGGCGCGGAAATTTTCCGTCCGCGTGACCGTCTTCCGAGAGGCCGGAAACGGTTTCGCTCGGCAGGCCGACGTTGATCACTTCGAAGTTGCGCGTCGGGTAGCGGCCGAAGAGATAAAGCTCGAAGTCGTCCACATAGTGCCCGCCATAGGTGATGCTATCGCCGAGGAAAACGATGCGTTTGATGTCCGGCAGAAAGTCGTCGGCGGCGCGTGCTGGCAGCAGCGAGAGGAGGAACAGGCAGAGGGTGGCGAGGCGGAGGGGGAACATGGCGTGATAAAAGGAAATGCGCGACGGCAGCGCAAGCGTCGCGACAGCCGCGCGGTGCGGCCAGTCGCGGGTCGGGCTCGTTTGATCTGCGCGAACGAATCCCCTCCAATGCTTTGCAGGACATGCCCGCGCTCGAACTCGAAACGGAACAGGACGACGAGGTGGAAGAATAGGATTTACCGCAGAGGCGCAAAGAACGCAGAGTTCGCAGCGAAAGTCGAAAGAGCGTCCGCCCGAGGCTGACGCTTGGTTCCCGATGTCCACCTCTGCGGCTCTCTGCGTTCTTTGCGCCTCTGCGGTTTCCTCCGCGGCGGCGGCGGTTTGGTTTTGGCTCAGCCCAGCTTCCAGCCGGCGCGATATTCGCGGCGGAGGAAACGCTCGGCGTCGGGCGCGTTCGGGATGCGCATGTTCTTCGCGTCCCACTCGAGCTTTTTGCCGGCGCGATAGGCGACGTTGCCGAGATGGTTGGCCTCGGTGAGCGGGCCGCTGTAACCAAAGTGGCAGGTCGTGGGCGCGCCGGTCTTGCAGGCGTGGAGCCATTCCTGGTGATGGCCGAGCGAGTCGGGGATGGTTTTCGGCGGTGGCGTGAACCCGGCGAATTGTTGTTCCGGTAGCAGCAGATATTTTCCGTAGTCGGCGAGCAGCATGCCTTTGTCGCCGATGAAAAGAACGCCGTTGGCCCATTGCGGGATCGTCTTGTCGGTCCACTGCGGGGGCTTCATCTGGCCCTGATACCACGTGAGTTTCACGGGCGGCATCGCGCCGCGGGCGCCGTAGGTGTAAGTCGCGGACATGGTCGCCGGCGCGATCTCGGGGTGCGGCGGCGGACCGTCCGCTTCGATGGTCAGCGGCGCGTCGAGGTTCAGCGCCCAGAATGGCAGGTCGTTCCAATGCGAACCGAGATCGCTCATCGTGCCGTTGCCGAAGTCCCACCAGCGATACCACTTGTTGCCGGGGAAATAGACGTGATTGAAAGGGCGCATCGGTGCGGGCCCAATCCACAGATCCCAGTCGAGTTCCGGCGGCACCGGATCGGCCTCCGCCGGGCGTTCCTGCGTATTCGCCACGTCCTTGTAAGTCACGGCGTCCTCGGGGGATTGCCTGCCCCAGGTGCGGTTGACCCAGACATGCACCTCGCGCACCGGGCCGATCGCTCCACTCTGCACGAGTTCCACCACGCGACGGTAGTTCGCGCTCGCATGAATCTGCGTGCCCATCTGCGTCGCCACGCCGGCACCTGCTGCCGCTTCGGTGATGACGCGCGCCTCATGCACATCGCGGGTCAGCGGCTTTTCGCAATAGACGTGTTTCTTCCGCTGGAGCGCGGGGAGCGTGGCGAAGGCGTGGGTGTGTTCGGTCGTGCTCACGACCACGGCGTCGAACTCCGCGTCTTTGAGCGCATCGTAGAGCTTGCGGAAGTCGCGGAACTTTTTCGCCCCCGGCGCTTTCGTCGCGGCGAAGTCGAGGTTCTTCGCGTTCACGTCGCAGAGCGCGACGATGTTCTCGTTGAGCATCGCCGACATGTTCGTGCCGCCGCGTCCGCCGCAGCCGATGATGACGACGTTGAGTTTTGTGCCCGGCGTCTGGCTGCGCAGGATCGCGGGAAAGGCGAGCGCACCGAGGGCGGTGGATTGAAGAAAACGGCGACGGGAGAAGTGCGGAGCGTTCATGGGGTGGGATTGGATGACATGAGCTATATGGCCAAGGAAAGGAACTTATTTGGCAAAAACGCCAAAAGATTTCGCCACCGCGATGATTCTCCCTTTGTCTCTCCGTGTCTCCCAAGTTCGCCCCCCAGACTAAGAACGCACGGAACGACTGCTCCCCTGATCCCACCCCATGAACCGCCTTGTCCTTCTCCTCGCCAGCGCGCAGTTGGCCGCTTCCGCTTTTGCCGCCCCGCTTCCGCCGCTCGATCTCGGGGGCGTCCGGGAGGAGCACGTGATGGTGCCGATGCGCGATGGTCAACGACTTTCCGCCTATCTCTATTTCCCCGCAGGCGAGGGGAAATGGCCGGCCGTTTTCGAACAGCGTTACGCCGACATCACCGGCGCAGCCACGCGCCGGAACGCCGCGGATCTGGCGCGTCGCGGTTTCGTCGTGGCCATGTTGAACTTTCGTGGGACACACGAGAGCGAAGGGAAATACGTGGGCTATCGCGCGCTGCAATGGGGCGAACTGCGCGACGGTTACGACATGTGCGAGTGGCTCGCGGTGCAGCCCTGGAGCACGGGCAAGATCGGCACCTTCGGCGGCTCGCAAGGCGGTTACGCGCAGAATTATCTCGCCGTCACGCAACCGCCGCACCTCGTCTGCCAGTACATGGTCGATACCGGACTGAGCCTTTTCCAAGAAGGTTACCGCATCGGCGGCGTCACGCGTCCGCAGCGCTTCATCGCGGGGAAAACGGTCGCGCGTGATCCCGCCGAATACGACGCGCTGCTGCGCGAATGGGACGCGCATCCCGACTTCGACGACTACTGGCGCGACGAAGACTGCACGCGGCACTTCGACAAGATGAACGTCCCGTGTTTCACCGTCGGCAGTTGGTATGACTTCATGGTCCAGGGTTCGATTGCGAGTTTCATCGGCCGCCAGCATCACGGCGGGGAAAACTCGCGCGGCCGGCAGCAACTCGCCGTCGGCCCGTGGCTGCACGGGCGCTTGAACAAGACGAACAAAGTCGGCGAACTTCTCTATCCCGAAAATGCCCGGTGGCCGGAGCTGGAGCACATGACGCGTTGGTTCAACCACTGGCTCAAGGGCGAAGCCAATGGCGTCGAGCAGGAGTCAACGGTGCGCTATTACGTGATGGGCGCCGTTGGCGAAAAAGGTGCGCCCGGCAATGTCTGGCGCGAGGCGCGGGACTTCCCGCCGCAGACCGAGAGCGCGTCCCTCTTCCTCCATCCAGAGGGTCTGCTCGCGAGCAGCGCACCGGCTGCGAAGCAAGCCAGCACCAGCTACGCGAGCGATCCGAGCGCTCCGATGAGCATCCCCGGCAGGAGCTTTCCCGGCGCCAAAGACGCCCGCGCTTTCGAAGAGCAGAGCGCAGTGCGCACGTGGACGACCGCGCCACTCATCGAGCCGGTCGAGTGGACGGGTGAAGTGAAGGCGGAGATCTTCGCCAGTTCCACGGCGCAGGACACCGACTTCATCGTGCGGGTCAACGATGTGTATCCCGATGGCCGCTCGATGCTGCTCATGGATTACCCGCTGCGCGCCCGCTACCGCGAAGGTTTCGGCAAGCAGGTGCTGCTCACGCCCGGCCAGCCCGCGAAGCTCGCGTGGCGCATCGGTTGGACGAGCCTGATCTTCAACAAAGGCCACCGCATCCGGGTGACCATCGCGAGCACCGGCGCGCCGCTTTACGAGCCGAATAACCAGACCGGCGGCCCGCAAACCATCGACTGGATGAAGGACGTCATCGCCGCCACGAACACCATCCGGCACGACCAAACCCATCCCTCGCGTCTCATCGTTCCGTTGATTAAAACTCCCCGCTCACCATCCCACCCATGAACACCACCCGCCGAACATTTCTCAAAACTTCGACCGCCGCCGTGCTCGGCTTCCCGGCTATCCTGCGCGCCGCCAATCCCAACTCGAACCTGCAGATCGTCGCCATCGGCTGCGATGGCAAAGGGTTCTCCGACATCACCGAAGTCGGTTCGCACCCCAAGGCGAAATACATCGGCTTTTGTGACGTGGACACGGCGCGCTTTGCCAAGGCCGATGGCAAGTTTCCCGGCGTGCCTCACTTCGCGGACTTCCGCGAGATGTTTGCCAAACTCGGCGAGACCTTCGACGGCGTGATCGTCTCCACGCCCGATCACACCCACGCGCCGATCTCGCTCGCCGCACTGCGCCTCGGCAAAGGCGTGTACTGCCAGAAGCCGCTCACGCACACGGTCTGGGAAGCGCGGCAAATGCGGCTCGCCGCGGCGAAAGCGAAGGTCGCCACGCAAATGGGCAACCAGATCCATTCCCACGAAGCCTATCGCACGGCGGTGAAACTGGTCCGCGACGGCGTCATCGGGAAGATCAAGGAAGTGCACTCGTGGCTCGGCAATCCTGGCAACAAATACACGGGCATGACTGCCGCGCCGCCGTCCGGCCCAGTGCCGGAGAACCTCAATTGGGATCTGTGGGTCGGCCCCGCGACCATGGTCGATTATGCGCCGGAGGTGTATCACCCCTTCAAATGGCGCGACTGGCAGCATTTCGGTGCCGGCACCATGGGCGACTTCGGCTGCCACATCCTCGATCCCGTTTTCACCGCGCTCGAACTCGGCGCGCCGACGAGCATCCTCGCGGAAAACGACGGCCTCAATTCTTTCACCTGGCCCAATGCCGAGACGATCCGCTTCGTTTTCCCCGGCACGAAATGGACGACCGGCCAGACGATTCCGATCACTTGGTATGACGGCGGGCGTCAGCCCGACCTCGCCCTCGCGCAAATGCCCGCGGACAAGAAACTGCCCGGCGCCGGTTCGCTGCTCATCGGCGAAGGCGGTGTGCTCATCATCCCGCACGTCGCGCCGCCGCAGCTTTATCCGCAGGAAAAATTCGCGGCTTTCGAGATCGAGAAAGTAGCCGGGTCGAGTCACTACCACGCGTGGGTCGAGGCCGCGCTCGGCGGGCCAAAGACCACTGACAGCTTCGACTATGCCGGCCCGCTCACCGAGGCGGTGCAACTCGGCAACGTCGCCACGCGTTGCCCCGGCGTGAAACTGGAGTGGGACGCCGCCGCGCTCCGCATCCCGAATCATCCCGCCGCTGACAAGCTGCTGACCAAATCCTATCGCGACGGTTGGAAGATCGAGGCGGTGAGTTGATGCTCATGAAAAGTTCCCCATCCGTTTTCCGCCGCATGATCACCATCCTGACGATCGGGCTGCTCCAGTCGCTGGTCGCGGCCGATGCGCCCTTACCGGCCGATCTCGCGCCGCTGTTTGATCCGCCCGCGGCGTTTGTCGGGCAATCTGGCGATTTCCGTTCGCCGCTGAAATTTGCCGATGGCCGCGAGGTGAAGACGCGGGCGGATTGGGCTCAGCGACGCGCGGAAATTCGCCAGCGCTGGCACGAAGTCATGGGGCCGTGGCCCGCGCTGCTGGAGAAACCCCGCCTCGTCGTTCTCGAAAAGACCGCGCGGGAAAACTTCACGCAATGCCGGATCGAAGTCGAAATTTCCGCCGGACGCATGGCCGCCGGTTATCTCCTGATTCCAAACGGCGCGCCGAAATTCCCCGCCGTCTTCGTGCCGTTCTACGATCCGGAGACGAGCATCGGCCTGAAGAAAGAAAACCGCGACTTTGCCTACCAGTTGGCGCGCCGTGGTTTCGTCACGCTGGCTATTGGCTCGCCTGGCGGCGATGCCCGATTGCCGGACATCGGCGATGCGCCATGCCAGCCGCTTTCGTATCTCGCTTACCTCTCGGCCAATTGCGCGCAGGCGCTCGCGGATCTGCCGGAGGTGGACGCGGCGCGGATCGGTGTGGTCGGGCATTCCTACGGCGGGAAGTGGGCGATGTTTGCCGCCTGCCTGAGCGATCGTTTCGCCTGCGGGGTGTGGTCTGATCCCGGCATCGTCTTCGATGAAAAACGTCCGAACGTGAACTACTGGGACCCGTGGTATCTCGGCGCGCAAGCCGGACCGCCGCGTCCGCCGGGACTGCCCGATGCGGAGCATCCCCGCACCGGCGCGTATCGGGTGCTGGTGGAGCAGGGGATGGATTTGCATGAACTCCAGGCGCTGATGGCCCCGCGCCCGTTCTTCGTCTCCGGCGGCGCGGAAGATTCACCCGCGCGCTGGCCGGCGCTCAATCACGTGATCGCCGTCAATCGCCTGCTCGGCTTCGAGCACCGCGTCGGCATGTCGAACCGGCCAAAGCACGATCCCACGCCGGAATCGAATGAACTGATCTACCGCTTCTTCGAGCACTTCCTGCAAGGCGCTGGACGCGACCACTGAACTCGCCGCGGGCCGTTCACCACGTCGCCCACGGTTTGATTTCCTGATAATCGTTTTTGTTCCAAATGCGGGCGCCCCGGTCGGCGAGTTCCAACGCGTGCCAGTCGAGTTCGCGATCGTAGTACAGCGTCTCGGTGAAGCCGCGATTCTTACCGGCGCTTTTCCCGAACCCGATCACCGTGGCGAAGATCGGGGCGGCATCGCCTTGGCCGTTCACTCCCTGCCGAATCGCTACGATCGTGATCTCGGTCCAGGACATCGCTTCGAGGATGCGCTGTGCGTCGGGGCGTGCGAGGGGCGGAGGTTCAAATGCGTGGAGCGGACGGGCAACCACGATTAGCAACAGCAATAGGACGGCGCGTTTCATGCCCCTAAGACGAATCTCAGGCCAGTCTCTTCAAGCTTCGTGATCGGTCCGCACTGACCGCGGCAGAATCTTTACCGCAGGCTCCAGCACAGCACCGCCAGGCTGATGAACAGACCCGTGGCGAAAGTCAGGTAGGCGTAACGCAGAAAACGATATTTCTTCTCCGCCAGAAACTTCCCGAGCGTATAAATCTCTCGCACCTGCACTTCATAGGTCTTGCTCGTATCGTTCATCACCTCCTCCATCGCCTCGGAGAATTGCGCGTAACTCATCGGCACGAAACAGCCGAAGAACAGGAGATTAAAGCCGGGCTGGGAAACATCCAGCACCGCGCCTTTGCGCAAGCGGAGCGGGGGACCCGGCATGACCGTAAAGATCGCGAGCACGATCGTCGCCAGACAGGAAATCATGAGGATGATCACCGCGGCCCGGAAGTGCTCGCGGGTGACGATCGGTGCCGAAAAGGTGAGCATCACCGCGGCGATCGTCATCAGCCCATTTGCTTTCAAATCCGCCATGACGCTGAGTTGGATGTGGTGCATCCGCGTCTGGCGCAACATGTGGTCGAGATGGGAACCCGCCTGCCGAATCTTCATACCGATAAGTTGCCTGTTCTCACGGGGTTCGACAACGCTCCTGACGCGCGCAGCCGGGCAGGGCAGGGGAAGTTCGCGGCAGTCTCTGCTTGAATGCGGCGCGAAGACTGCAGTTTCTTATTCCAAACATGTCCCGACGCACCCGCCGAGAAGCTCGTCTGCTGGCCGAGCAGGACACCGTCGCCATGCGCCGCGCCGAGCGGGCGGCGATCGAGGAGATGGCCGGTCGGAAAAAGAACGCTGGTCCGCGGCCCCCGGAAGAACGGCAGGCCCGGGAGCAGGAGCAGGTTCCCAAGGCACCCATCCGCGCTCGGCGTCAGCCGCGTCCGGGCAAACCGCTCAAGCGGTAATCTCCGCCCGTGGCCTGCGTCCGTCCTTAATGGACCGCCGCGAGGTGCAGCGGAATGCGGTTCACCGGATTGCCCTCTTCATCGTGGATCACCACCACGTCGTCGGTCCCGTTGGTATGAGTGCGGAGGTGCTGGGTCGCTTCGGACAGCGAAGCGAAATCCCGACTCCCATTGAGACCGGTTTGTTTGACGGTGAAAACTCGATCGCCGTCTGAAGCAAAAATGTGAAATTCCGAACTCATGCCACGTATTTAACGCCGCCCTGAGAGAAAACCATCGGAAAACATTCGGGAAATTTTGGGGCTGGAGAAAAGGGTATCTCTGTCGTGGATTTCGGTCATTGGAAGCGCCAAAGTTGGGGCTTCCAAGGTGAGGGGAGGGGAGCGAAACCGGACAGGGCGGTGGTACCAAGACGCTGTATCCATCAGGGTAAAAAACGAAATGCCAGGGGGGAGAATTGAACTCCCGACCAAGGGCTTATGAGTCCCCTGCTCTACCACTGAGCTACCCTGGCGTTTTCGTGAGGGCGCGGAAATTAGCGGTGGGGCGCAGTGGAATCAAGCGGAGAAGTTTCTGTCTGCAAGACGATCGGAGATGCCGATGTGTTGCTCGGAGAAATCTGCGCCGAAGATAAGTCCGGCAAGTCCGTTGCTTGACAGCGCGCGCGCCGTGGATAATCTACGGACCCTTTTCCGAAAAAACACCCAGCCATGGCCAATACTAAATCCGCCGCGAAACGCGCCCGTCAAACCACCCGCCGCACTGCCGTCAACAAGCGCAGCCTCACGGCAGTGAAAAATCAACTCAAGGGCGCTCGCGAGCTCATCAAGTCCGGCAAAAAGGACGAAGCGAAGGCGGCTGCGGCGAAGTTCGTATCCACGATCGACAAGGCGGCCAAGGCCGGCCGGGTTCATCGGAATGCGGCGAATCGTCTCAAGAGCCGCTTGAATAAGGCGCAGGCCAAGCTGGCCTAATCCGGATCGCCAAAATTTTAATACCCGGCTCTGCTTCGGCGGTGCCGGGTTTCTTTTTATGCGGAAGCCGCTGGGGCGACCTCGCCGTTCACACGCTCTCGCTGGCGTCAGACCGCCGCCAGTGAATGGGAGAACTCCCGGAGACTGGGCTTGAGTTCATCCGGGAGTTCGAGAAAGAGCAGGGTGCTTTCGTAACCTTTGCCTGGCTTGGGTTCGCACCAGACGACGAGACCATCGATCGCCGTCCGGCATAGGCCCCGCTGGGTATCCATGTGGACGAGCAGGACAGAAAGTTGAGTGCCAATGGAAAATTGCCACCGGGAATTAAAACGCATGCCGCGTTCGGAAACATCCAAGTCGGCGGTGTCGCAGGTTTGTGCGTCCGCGCCGTAATCCAGGAATAGCGAAGGGGTGGGTGTGGCAGTCAGCATTGGGGTCTCTCGGGTCTCTCGGTCACGTCATTCGCAAAGCTGCCGCAACGTAGCACGCGAGCCTCGGCTGTCAAAAAGGTGCATCACATCTTATCTCGCCTCCGCTTCGACGGTGGCGATTTTTACGGGCTGCGCGCGGGTTTGCCAGGAACTCGAAGCAGCACTTTCAGCCGCGGCCAGAGCGCGGAGGGCGATGCGGCTGAGCAGGATGATCGCCCCGAGCGTAAGGACGAGACCGCCAATCCACAGGAAGTATTCGCTGGCCTGCGGTTGGATCCGGCCTTGCCAAAGGCGGAGACCGTGCTGCCCCATAGTGCCGAGATAGGCGTAGAGAAACATGGATGGCGTCTGGCCAATCGCGACCCACAGCATGCAGGTACCAAACGGCATCCGAGTGATGCCGTAGAGATAGTTGAGCAGGCTGACGGGGGAGAGCGGCGGAAGCTGGCTGAGCAAAATGATCTTCCAACCGTCTCGCTCGATCGCTTCATCGAGGGCCGCCCATTTCGGATTCTGGAGAAAGCGCCGGGCGATCCACTGGCGGCCGAAGGTCCGACTGATCAGAAAGGCGCACGCGGCACCGGTGACACTGCCCGAAAGATTCACCGCGAAGCCCCACCAAAGGCCGAAGAAAAGCCCGCTGCCAAGTGCGAGCACGCCGCCGGGCAGGAGCAGGACATTGCAAGCGCCATAGAGCAGGGGGTAAAGCGCGGCGCCCCAGACCCCCATCGAGGCCACCTGGTGCTGCCAGCGCGTGATGAGTTCGAGGATCGAATAGTGCTGGCCCACCCAGGCGATGACACCCGCGGCCAAAGTCAGGCCGCCGATCTGGAAAAGAAGCGCGCGTTTGATTTTCGACATGGGCGCAATCAATGGCCGGGGGCTGCTTCCTCGAGGGCTTTGGCGAGCGCGGCGATATGGGCGGGGCCCGTTCCGCAGCAACCGCCGATCAATCGCACCCCGGCTTCGACAAGCGCCAGACCGTGCGCCGCGAAAGTGGCGGGCGTGGCCGGATAGACGAGCTGGCCGGCGCGACTTTCGGGCAGGCCGGCGCTGGAAAAAGCGGCGAGCGGACCGGGATCGTCGAGCGCCGCGAGAAGGGCCAGCGCGCTCGGGCCGGCCACACAATTCACGCCGACGACATCCGCCTCCGCGGCGCGCAATCTGGCCACCGCTGCGGGGATCCGTGCCGGCTCTTCGCTGGCGAGCAAAGCCACGACCGGACAATGATGGAGCGAATGTTTGGCGTGCAGCGCGATCAGGAGTTCGTCCACGTCGAGAAACGTTTCGAGAAAGATCAGCCGGCAACCGCCGTCGAGCAGCGCGCCGATTTGCTCGAGGAACACCGCGGACCGGTCGATGCCCTGCGCCGCGGCCTCTGCCGCGCTGATTCCCAAAGGGCCGACACTGCCCGCGACGTATGCCCCGGTGCTTTGGGCCGCCTCTTTGGCGAGTTGCGCCGCAGACCAGTTGATTTCATTGACGCGATGCTCGTGCCCATGCCCGGCCAGTCGCACGGCATTCGCACCAAAGCTGTTCGTCGAAATGACGCGTGCCCCGGCGGCCAGATAACGTTCGTGAACCCCGCGCACCAAGTCCGGCTGACTGACGCAAATCTCTTCCAAACAACCTTGCGGCGGGAACCCCAAAGCCAGCAATTCCGTACCCATGGCTCCGTCGCCGAGAAGGGGGCGATGCTGCAATTCGTCGAGGAAATCCATGGGCGCCGGGAATATCCGCACGCTTCCCAGCCTTGCCGAGAAGAAAAGCGCAGGCTACTTCTGCCCGCGGTTCGCTCGGCGCATGTCCGTGTCGCCGACCAAAACCGATCTCACTCACACCAGAAAAATCTCTTCCTTGAACCGCCCCACGACTGCGAGCGGTTCCCCCTTTGACAATCCGACGCCGACCTCGGTGCGCGCGGGCTCGCGCTTGTCCTGGCTCGATTTCTTCCGTGGGCTGGCCGTGCTGGTGATGATCGAGGCGCATGTCTGCAATACCTTCCTTGCGACCGGCGTGCGGGAGAGCGACTGGTTTCCGCTGCTCAACTACATCAACGGCCTCGTCGCGCCGTCGTTCCTTTTTATTGCCGGCTTCGTCCAGGGCCGCGAAGGGCGCGTCTCGCCGGGCAAGCCGATCAATTATCGGCTGCGGGCCCGGCGGTTGGTCGGGATCGTTCTGCTCGGCTATGCGCTGCATTTTCCCTTCGCCGAGCTGGCGCAGCATCGGTGGGCGGACGCTTTGCGCGTCGGCACGCAGTTCGATGTGCTCCAGTGCCTCGCGGTATCGCTGGGCGTGTTGCTCGCCATTTCCTGGGTCATCGACCAGCGGAGAGGTCCTGAACTCGACGCCGACGCATCCGTGTGGGTCCGCCGCTCGGGCTGGTGGATGAGCGTCGTAGTGCTGGCCGGATGCTCCGTGCTCGCAGCGCCGTATTTGCAATCCGGAAGTGGCGGACCCATTCCGCTGCGCGCCCTCGTTAACCAAACGACCGGTTCGCTTTTCCCGCTGCTGCCGTGGATGGGTTTTGTACTTTTCGGGGCACTCGTCGGGGCGTGGCCGCGCCGACCGCTGCATGAACGCGCCGTTGGTCTGCTCAGCCTCGCTGCGCTCGCGTGGACCTTCCGAGGCGCGGAATTTTCCGCAGTCAGCCCGGCCTTTTTCCTCGAGCGCGCCGCCTGGGTTCTGGTGCTGGCCGCCGTCTGCGAATGGTGCGCGGAGCGTCCGCTGCCCGGCTTGATCCTCTTCGCCGGGCGAAATTCGCTGACGCTTTACGTGGTGCATCTCGTCCTGATCACGACGCTCGTTGGGCTTGGCGTGCCTGCCGCGGGCCTCTCCCTGGCGTGGGCGCTGGCGCTCCTTGCGGTGGTGGTGATGGGGAGTTTGGTTTTGACGGATCTCGTTCGTCGCCTCCCAGATTGGTGGGCCGCCGTGCGGACTTTGGCGATGGGCGCCGGAAAGCCGGTCCGTTCGGAGTAGTTTATTTCCTCGCGGAAAATTCAGAAGCTCCGCGCGGGCAGATGAAGTTTCTCGAACTCAGACGAGGAGATCGCGGAGGACGTGCCCATGCACGTCGGTGAGGCGTCGTTGCACGCCGTTGTGCTCGAAGGTGAGGCGTTCGTGGTCGAGGCCGAGGAGATGCAGGATGGTGGCGTTGAAATCGTGGAGCGGGTGGATGTCGGTCACGGCTTTTTGGCCGAGCGGATCGGTTTCGCCGTGGCTCACGCCGGGCTTCACCCCCGCGCCGGTCATCCAGCAGGTGAAGCCGTCGGGATTGTGGTCGCGGCCTTTTGCACCTTTTTGGAAGAAGGGCATGCGGCCGAATTCGGTACACCAGACGACGAGGGTGTCTTGCAAAAGACCGCGTTCCTTGAGGTCGCGGATCAGCGCGGCGGCGGGCTGGTCGAGGATTTGGGCGTGGACGTCGTATTGTTCCTTGAGAGCGTTGTGGCCGTCCCAGTTGAGTTTGCCGCCGCTGGCATACGCGCCGTTGAAGAGCTGCACAAAACGCACGCCACGCTCGATGAGGCGGCGCGCCAGGATGCAGTTCTTGGCGAAGGCGGCTTTGTCGGGGTTCTGCGTGTCGTCGGCACCGTAGCTTTTCAGGATGTGCGCGGGCTCGGTGCTCAGATCGCTGATCTCCGGCACGCTGAGTTGCATGCGCGCGGCCAGTTCGTAGCTGGCGATGCGGGCGGCGAGTTTGCCATCGCCGGGGTGCGCGTCGAGATGGCGGGCGTTCATCTTCTGCAACAGCGAACGCGCGGCCTGGTCGGCATCGCTGGAGACGCCGGCGGCGGCCAGATGGCGCACGGGCGACTTGGAACTCATCGTGGTGCCCTGAAAGGCGGCGGGCAGGAAGCCGGGACCCCAGTTGTTCGAGCCGTTCTGCGGCACGCCGCGCGGATCGGGGATGGCGACGTAGGACGGCAGATTCTGGTTTTCGCTGCCGAGCGCATACGTGACCCACGAGCCGAGGCTGGGGAAACCATCGAGCACGAAGCCGGTGGAGAGGAAATTTTCGGCCGGGCCGTGGGTGTTCGATTTGCTCGTGAGGGAATGCACGAAGGCGATGTCATCGGTGAGTTCCGCGAGATGCGGAATCATGTCGCTGACCCACTTGCCGGTCTGCCCGCGCGGGCGGAATTCGTATTGCGGTCGCGCGAGATTTCCCGCCGGTCCTTGAAAAGTCACCGCCGGGCCGCCGGGCAGCGGTTTATCGTCCCACTTGATCAGCTCGGGTTTGTAATCCCACGTCTCGAGCTGGCTCACCGCGCCTGCGCAGAAGATCACGACGATGTTTTTCGCCTTCGCGGGAAAATGCGGCTGCCGCGGCGCATACGGCCGGGCCGGATCGATGATCGGATGCGACGACGACGCAGCGAGCAGGCCATCGAGTCCGAGCAGATTGGTCAGCGCGATGGAGCCCAGCGCGGTCGCGCTGCTGGAGAGGAACTGGCGGCGGCTGAGCAAGGCGCGGCCGGCGAGGGAAAGGTGTTCGGCGTGATGGTTCATGGGACGAAGAGGAATTCGTTGCTGTTGAAAAGCGCGCGGCAGAGCGTGGCGAGGCCGTGCTGGCGGACGGCGGGTTCGGCGTCGCGCAGTTCCGCGGCGACAGGATCGCGATGGAGCGCGAGTTGATAGGCGCGGCGGATTTGCGGCGCGATGTCGCCACCGGTTTCCTTCGTCACGCGCGCGGCGAAGGCGGCCGATTGATCGAGGGTGAAGCGGCTGTTGAAAAGGTTCAGTGCCTGGA
>JBBQIZ010000095.1:0-15923 GCA_038325425.1 Chthoniobacterales bacterium | reverse complement strand
ACCGAAGTCCACAACAGCCCCGAACTGGCCAAGAGCGACGGCGAGCAGGCGCTGCTTCCGCATGAATACGTGGACCTCGTCGCGCGCGTGAGAAAAGTCGCGGAAGCAGTCGGGCGCAGCGTCTAGCGGCAAAGGCGCACGTCATGATCATCTTCAGGTATTCGGTGCGCCCGGGATATTTGAGCAGCAGTTCCCCGTAGCCGAGGATCGCCGCGAGGGATTTGTTGCGGGCCTGTTTCCACGCGATCGGCACGCCAGTTTTCGGTCAGCCAGCGCGGATTCCTTTCCCCTGGACGCGCAAATCGGGAGGCTGGCCGCCGGTAAATGATCCGCCGCCGGTTTGCGCATTGACCGACCTCGGACACACGTTACCCTCCCTCCCTCCAATGAGTTCGCTGAACAAAAAGTTCCCGCGCCTGCTACCCGAGCCGATTCGCAAGGGCATGAAGGTTTCCGACCTGATTGATACGACTTTCAAGGCCTACAACGGAGGACGTTTGGCGGAAGCATGCCGTCTTTTTACGCAGAAAATGATCGCCGGCCAGGGGACCGTCGGCATGTCGTTGACCGGCGCGCTCACCCCCGCCGGTCTCGGCCGCGCGGCGATCGTGCCGCTCATGAAAGCCGGCTTTGTGGACTGGATAATTTCGACCGGCGCGAATCTCTACCACGATCTGCATTACGGCCTCGGCATGCATCTTTACGCCGGTTCGCCCTTTCTTAATGACGTCGAACTGCGCCGCGACGGGGTCATCCGCATCTACGACGTGCTCTTCGATTACGACGTGCTGCTCGACACCGACGCCTTCGTCCGTCACGCCATCCAGGGGCCGGAATTCCAGCGCACGATGGCCACGGACGAGTTCCACTACCTGCTCGGCAAGTACGTTCACACCCGCGAGAAGAAGCTGGGGATCAAGGAAACCAGCGTGCTCAGCGCCGCCTACCAGTATGGCGTGCCGATTTTCACCAGCTCGCCGGGCGACAGTTCGATCGGCATGAATGTCGCCGCGATGGCCCTTCGCGACTCGAAGTTGCAGATGGACGTCAATCGCGACGTGAACCAAACCGCGGCCATTGTCTATGCCGCGAAATCCAGCGGCAACACCTCGAGCGTGTTCATTCTCGGCGGCGGATCGCCGAAGAACTTCATGCTCCAGACCGAGCCGCAGATTCAGGAAGTGATGGGCATCGAAGAGCGCGGCCACGATTATTTCCTGCAATGCACCGACGCCCGTCCGGACACCGGCGGCCTGAGTGGCGCGACTCCCGGCGAAGCGGTGAGCTGGGGCAAAATCGACCCCGAGAATCTGCCCGACTGCGTGGTCTGCTACGCGGATTCGACGATCACGCTCCCGCTCATCACCGCGTATGCCCTGAGCAAGGCAACGCCCCGCAAACCGAAGCGCCTCTATGAGCAGCGCGACGCCCAATACGCCGCTCTCCGCGAACAGTATTTCAAGCACGGGCAAGTGGAAAAAATCGCACACCGCACCGACATCACCAAACCCAAGCGCGGACGCTCGGGCCGCTCCGTGACCGGCACTACTCGCAATGGCCAGAAGACCTGACGCCCGCGCGCTCCTCTACGAGCGCATCCGCACCTCCCCGCCGAAATTCGTCCACATACGGGGCATTCCCTACACCGTCGCGGTCGAGGAATCCGAAGATCCACTCAAGATCGATCACGTTTATCTCAACGTCGAAGCGCCGCCCTTCGGCCGCCTGCGCGTGGCGATCAATACCGTCTCCAAACTGAACCGCGAGGCTGGCTTCGACCCCCGGGTCCGCGTCGGCATCATCCGCTCCACCTACACCGAAAAGCCGACGCCCGGCCTCGAGGAGTGCAGCGGGCTCGACTACGCCAAGCAGGAGGAAAAACACAACGTCCTCTACGAAACCTACGAGCACACGCCGCTGGTCGAATTGCTTGTCCCGAAAATGAAGGCCGCGATTCGCGCGGAAGTATGGGGCGAACTTTATGCCACCGACCACATCGGCATTCATCAGGTGCATAGCCGCCGGGCCAGTTCCGCGGTGCCGCTCGATCTGAAGGGCCGCGACGGCGCGCTCAAGCTTTACTACCCGCAGGACAACCTCGCGGAGGCTTTCCTGTTCAAGTTCTGCGGCCAGCCGTAGCGGCGCCCGTCACGCGGAGTTGCGTCTTTTCAAAACGCGGCGGCGAACCTAGAAAGTCGCTCCCCGTTTTATGCGCACCCTCCGCCACACCGACCCCGACTTCGCCGCCAGTCTCGCCGCGCTGAAGCGCCACGCCGAGCCGCATCCGCAGGTCCGCAAGACCGTGCAGGACGTGCTCACTGCGGTGCGCGAGGAAGGCGATTCCGCGCTCCTCGAATTCACCCAGCGCTTCGGTGGTCCCCAACTCACGGCGAAACGGTTGGCCGTGACCGGCCAGCCAAAGGTCGATGCCGACACCCAGCAGGCCATCGGCATCGCCCACGCCAACGTCCTCGCCTTCGCCCGGAAAAGCCTGCGCGAAAACTGGACGATGAAAAACGCCCAAGGCGGGCTCGTCGGCGAGCGTTTCGACGCCTTCCGCCGCGTCGGCATCTACGTCCCCGGCGGGACGGCTCCGCTCGTTTCCACCGCGGTCATGACCGTGACCCTCGCCGCCGCCGCGGGCGTGCCCGAAATCGTGGTCACCACGCCGACCGGACCGGATGGCGTCGTCAACGAGGCGCTGCACTACGCGCTGACTTTTTGCGGCGCGACCGAGATTTACCAGATCGGCGGCGCGCAAGCCATCGGCGCCCTCGCCTACGGCACGGAGACGATCAGGCCCGTGCAGAAAATCTTTGGCCCCGGCAACGCTTACGTCGTCGAAGCCAAACGCCAGGTCTTCGGCCAGGTCGCTATCGACCTCCTGCCCGGACCGAGCGAAATCCTCGTCCTCGCGGACGCCAGCGCCAATTCCGCCTGGATTGCCGCCGACCTTTTGGCCCAAGCCGAGCACGGCAAAGGCAGCTCGATCCTTTTCGTCACCAACTCCGCGAAACAACTCAAAGCCGTGGACGCTGCGATGACCAAACAACTCGCCACGCTCAGTCGGCAGGAACACCTCGCCAGCGTGCTCGCTCAGGACTGCGCGTTGATCCTCGTCAAATCGCTCAAGGACGCCGTCGTCATCGCCAACGACTTCGCCCCCGAGCACATCTCGATCGTCACCAAAGACGACGACCACATCGCCGCGCAAATTCACACCGCCGGCGCAATCTTCCTGGGCGGATATTCCCCAGTCGCCGCAGGCGATTTCGTCGCCGGCCCGAGCCACACGCTCCCGACCGGCGGCGCCGGCAAATCCTTCCCCGGCCTGACCGTCGATATGTTCCAGCGCCGCACCAGCCTCGTCCGCCTCGACGCGAAATCCCTGAAAAAATCGACCCCCGTGATCGCGAAGTTCGGCGAACTGGAAGGCCTCGACGCCCACGCCCGCAGCGCCACGATCCGCTTCGAGTAAGTCCTACGGCAGCAACGCCGCGGCTTCCTGCGGACTGGGCAGGCCCCAGGTTTTCCACTTGGCCAGATACTCGGCGCGCGGCAGGAGGGCGTAGTGCGGGCGCTGGTCGGCGCGCAGCCAGCGGATCATTTTGACGAGATTTTCCTCGGCCATGACGGTGCAACCGGCGCTCGGGCGGCTAGGGCCGCGACGGATGTGGAAGAAGATCGCGCTACCGGCGTTGGGCGCGGGCGGGTCGGAGTTGTGGCGGATTTCGATGAGCCAGCGATAGGCGAAGTCGCCGTGCCGCATCTTCTGCTTCTCAAACCACGCCGGCGGATTCTTCGGATCGACGACGACGTGCTGGTTGTATTGCGGATGGTTCACGTCATCGATCCACGCGTCGCCGAGCGTGATCGTGCGGTACGGATAATTCGCGCCGGTCGGCAATTGCGCGTCGTCGGTGTAGATTTTGCCAACTCGGAAAAGACCCGCGGGCGCGCGGCCATCGCGCTCCATTTTGGCCCGGCCGGGTTCGCTCTGCCCGAGCACACCACGACCCCACGCGAGGCCGCTCTTGCCATAAAGGACCGCGACCGGCGGCGCGACCGCCTGCCAATTCTCGCCCACGCGTTCGAAAAGCTGGAGCCGCCCGATCGTCGAATCCCAGCCCGGCGCGACGCTGACGATGAGCTGACGGGCGCCATCGAGACTGTTCGCGAACGCGGGCAGCGTGAGGAGGAAAAGCAGGGCGGCGCAGGCAAACCCGCGCTTGCCGGTGCGAGCACGGTTTCCCATGCTCGCCCGCTTGAAGAATCTGTCGCGAACCTTTGCCATCGTGCTGATCATTGCGGCGACTTTTCTCGTTTACTGGCCCGCGCTGCGCAACGGATTTGTCTGGGACGACACCGCGCTCGTACTGCGCGATCCGCTGATTCGCAGTTGGACGCTGATCGGCGAGAGCTTCCGGCACTTTCTTTTCCTCGATGCCACGGCCTCGAATTTCTACCGACCGATCCAGCGCCTGAGCTTCATCGCCGACTATCAGCTCTTCGGTTTCGACCACCCGGGCGGCTGGCATTTCACCAGCATCCTCATCCATGCGGGGGCCGCCGTGGCGCTGTTCTTCGTCGCGGAAAAACTCTTTGCGCTCGCCGGCGCGGCGCGGCGCGGTTGGGCGCTGGGGATCGCGCTGCTTTGGGCGATCCATCCGCTGCACACCTCGGCGGTGACTTACATCGCCGGCCGGGCGGATCCGCTGGCCGCACTTTTCGGATTCACCGGCCTCGCGCTTGGTCTCGCCAGCTTGGAAGCGAACCGCCGCGTCTGGCGTTGGCGCTTGGGAGCCGCGGCCAGTTTGGCGCTCGCCCTGTTGTCCAAGGAAAGCGGGGTCACGTTCCTGATCATCTGGATTCTCGTGCTGCTCTGGCAGCGGATCGCGTGGCGGACTCTGGGCGTCTGGGCGGTCGTTTTGGCAGCGCTCGTCGGTGGTTACTGCGGGCTGCGTTTCACTGCCGCGAAGACACCGCCGCCTCCGCCGACACCGACGGCGCTGGCCATCCGTCCGATTCTGGCAGCAAGAGCTTTGGCGGAATACGCCAGCCTGGTCGTCGCGCCGGTGACGCTGCGGATGGAACGCGACGTGAGCACGCGCCCGCGCGACACTTTCCAGGCCACGATGCAAAACGCCCGGCTCCGCGAATTCCAAACGCTGGGCGGCGTGCTGCTGCTGGTGGCCTTGGCGGTGTGGCTGCGCTTCGCCACTCGGCGCGCACCCGCAGCAGCGTTCTGTCTTGGCGGATTCGCCGTGGCTTACGTGCCGATCAGTAATGTCTTTTCGCTCAACGCCACGGTCGCCGAGCACTGGCTTTACGTGCCGAGTGCGTTCCTCTTTCTCGCCGCCGCGCTCACCCTGACCGCCCTCGGCGCGCAGGAAAATAGGAGCGCTCTCCTGCGCTCCGCGCCGCTGCGGTGGGCGCTGACGGCGGTTCTCGCCGGGTGGGCGGTCGCGCTCGGGGGCCGCACTTTTCTCCGCCAGGCGGATTGGCGCGACCAGCGCACGTTCATCGAGCGCAATCTCGCGGCGGGCGGCGACTCCGCGCGGATGCTGATGAATCTGGCGAATGTCGAACTCGCGGCCGGGAAGCCCGAACGCGCGCTCGAGTTGTATCGCGAGGCCGTCCAGCGTGCGCCCGAGCAGCCGATCATCGCGCTCGGCCTGGCCCAGGCGCTGGCGCGGTCCGGCGATTTCGCGGGCGCGCGAGGGGCGCTCGGGCGGGCGGAGACGGCGCCGATGTTGCGCGCCGACGTGCTGCAACTCCGCGCCGTACTCGACTACCGTGAACACGGAACGGACCCCGGTGATCTGCTGCGCCAGGCCGCGGAAGTCGCGCCCGCGAACTGGCCGCATCGCCGACGTTACGTGGAGCATCTGATCGAGCGCGGCGATCGCACCACCGCCCGCACGGAGCTCCTGCACTTTCTCGAAAAGTATCCTTTCCGCGCGGAATCGTGGCGACTGCTCGGCCGGTTGTTGGAAGCGACGCGCGAGCCAGCGCGGGCGAAGGTTGCTTATGCGGAAGCGGTCCACCGCGACGTGCGCGATGACGCGTCGCGCGCCCGCCTGCAGGCGCTGCCGTAATCGCGCGGGAAACCGTTCGACACGCTGCAACGTAGCAGTTACGCAAAACTCCCCACCCATGACCGCCAAGCCCCATAGCGCCCTTCTTCTCGTTGGCCACGGCTCCACCGTAAATCCCGACTCCAGCGCGCCGACTTTCGATCACGTCGCCGAAATTGCCCGCCGCGGCATCTTCGGCGAAGTGCATTCCGCCTTCTGGAAAGAAGAGCCGAGCTATCGCCAGGCGCTCCACTTGATCGACGCCGACGAGATTTACGTGGTGCCGAACTTCATCAGCGAAGGTTACTTCACGCGCACCGTGATCCCGCGGGAACTCGAACTCACCGGTCCGGTAACGCAGCGGAGCGAGCGCGTGATCAAGTATTGCGAACCGGTCGGCAATCACGCGCGCATGACCGATCTGCTGCTCCATCGCGCGGCGCAGATCGCGCCCGGCGTGCCTCCCGAAAAGACGAGCGTTTTCATCGTCGGCCACGGAACGAACTTGAACGATAACTCCGCCGCGGCGGCCAAACGCGAAGTCGAGCGCATCGCCGCGCGCGGCATCTACGCCGAGGTGCTCAACGCCTACATGGAAGAGGAGCCGCTGATCTCGAAGTGGGACCAATACGCGACGCAGCCGAACGTGATCGTCGCCCCGTTTTTCATCGCCGACGGTCTGCACAGTTACGAAGACATCCCGGTGCTGCTCGGCATCGCCAGCGAATCGCCGGGCGCGGCGAGCGCGAACGACAAAGGCGTCTTCACGGGCAATCCCTATCACTTGCGCGACCGCACGCTGTATTACGCCAGCGCGATTGGCACCGAGCCGCTCTTCGCCGATCTCGTCCTCGAACAAGTGGCGGCCTTTGACGCGGCCTACCCAGCCACCGTTCTCGCCTGATGCAGAACCGCAGCGAAGCCCTGCGCAGCTGGATCGAAGCCGGCGGCCACGAGATCGGTGAAATCCATCTCGCCCGCGAAGGCGACGGTTTTGTGCTTTGCCATCGTGCGGAAATCGACCGCACCGAGCTCACCGCCCACGCGGGCGCCGAGGCGGCGCGGGATCTGGCCCACTACGACGACGCAGGAAAATTCCGCCCGCTCAAGACCGCGCCCAATCTGCGCCATGGCTGGCGGCTGATGCTCGCGAATCTCGCGGAGCTCCGGCGCGCGCTCGATTATTTCTACCCGGCGATGCTCGGCGTGTGGGTCAGCCACCACCGCGGCGAGCTGCCCGCCGTACCCTTTCGCGAGACGCTCGCGCGGCAGACCGGGATGTATCGCGTGACTCAGAAGATCACCGACGAACAAGCGCAGCAGATGATCGGCGCTTTCTGCCAGAGCGACGGCGGCTGCTTGAAACGCCTCCTCTGGCCGCTGGCACCCGGCACGCCGATCACGACATTGCCCGCCGAGAAATTTTCGCCGGACGCCGCGCCGGGCGCGATGCCGCTGCTCTGCCAGGAAGCTTGCAATCTCCTCGTTGCCAAGGCGCGCGAAGTCGTCAAAATGACTAACTCATAATTGACGAACGACCTTGGGCTAAAGCCAGCCGCTCGCCCGTCTCTTCGTCATTCGTTCTCCGCCATCCTTCATTTGCCATGATCATCCGCGCCCGCACCGTCGTGACCATGGACGGACCGCCCATCGAAAATGGCGCGGTCGCGGTCGAGGACGGGCGGATCGTGGCGGTGGGCACCCTCCCGGACTTGCAGTGGCTCTCCGAAGGACCGGTGATCGACCTCGGCGAGCAGGTGCTGCTGCCCGGCTTGATCAATGCGCACTGCCATCTCGATTACACGATGATGCGCGGCGCGATCTCGCCGCCGAAAAGTTTCACCTCCTGGGTGCAGCGGATCAACGCCCTCAAGCGGAGCCTCGACAACGACGATTATCTTGCTGCCGTGCAGCGCGGCTTCGACGAATTGCGCAAATGGGGCACGACGAGCGTCTGCAATATCGAGGCGTTCCCGGAGTTGATGACCCGACTCCCGCCTTCGCCGCTCAGGACGTGGTGGTTTTATGAAATGATCGACATCCGCCACCGGGTGACGACGGATGACGTGGTCGCGGGGGCGCTCTCCTTTTTCCAACACCGCGCGCACTCGCTCGATAGCTTCGGCCTCAGCCCGCACGCGCCCTACACCGCTTCGCTCAGCCTCTACCAACTGGCCAACGCGTGCGCGTCGTCTTTCTCGATGCCGCTGACCACGCACTGCGCCGAGTCGATAGAGGAGTTCGGGATGTTCCGCCACGCCCGCGGACCGCTCTACGATTTCATGAATGCACTCCAGCGGCCGATGGTGGATTGCGGGAAAGCGTCGCCCTTCGGCCATCTCTGGCAAAGTGGAGCGGTCGATGCGCGCTGGCTGCTCACCCACATGAACACGCTCACCGAGGAGGATTTTCTGCTCCTCGCCGAGCTGCCGCGCGGCGCCGGGCCGCACATTATTCACTGCCCCGGCAGCCACCGGTATTTCAGCCACCCGCCTTTCCCGGCGAAGCGCCTGCACGACCTTGGCGTCAATCTCTGCCTCGGCACCGACAGCCTCGCGAGCACCGATTCGCTCAGTCTCTTCGAGGAAATGCGCCGGATGCGCCAAGCCCAGCCCTGGCTGCGGCCGGAGCAGGCGCTGCGCATGGTCACGGTCAACCCGGCGCGGGCGCTGCGTCGCAAAGGTCAGCTCGGCCAGATTGTTCCCGGCGCGTTCGCGGACTTGATCGCCTTGCCGGCGTCTGGCAACTTGGGGACAATCCACGAGGAAATCATCGAGCATCCTGCACCGATTTCCTGGACGATGATTGATGGTGAGATTTCCCCTTAAACCCCTGTCGCTGCTCGTCGCGCTCGTTTTCCTGTCCGCAGGAGCGCTAGCCGCACCCTCGAAGAAAGCCGTCAAACGTCCGGCGCCCGCCGCGGCCACCCCGCCTCCGGCGGCGCCCGGCGAGCTTCCGCTCGTTGCCGACGGGGCGATCGTGATCGACGCTTTGACCGGCGAACCGCTTTACGAAAAAAATGCCGACGTCCGGTATTTTCCGGCCAGCACGACGAAAGTGATGACCGCGCTTTTGATCATCGAAGCCGGGGATCTCGACCACTCCGTGGAGATCGCCGAGGAGGACAGCAAAGTCGGCGAAAGCGGCCTCGGCATCAAGCCGGGCGAACGTTACACCCGCCGGCAGATGCTCCACGGCCTGATGCTGAAGAGTGCGAACGACGTGGCCCACGCCCTCGGCCGCGACAACGCCGGCACGATGGCCTCGTTCGCGCTGAAGATGACCGTCCGGGCCCGGGAATTGGGAGCGGTGGACACCAGCTTTCGCAACCCGCATGGCCTGCACCACGCCGAGCACTACACCACCGCGCGCGATCTCGCGATCATCGGCCGCGCGGCCATGCAGCAGCCGTTTTTTCGCAAGATCATCGTAACCCCGCAATACGACTGGCCCGCCGCGACCGGCCCCCGAGCCCTGCCCAATCGGAACAAACTTCTTACCCAGTTCCCGGGCTGCACCGGGATCAAGACGGGTTTTACCAACCCCGCCCAGCACACCTTCGTCGGTGGGGCACTGCGGGGCGGGCGGGAAGTCATCTCCGTGGTGTTGCACGACACCCGGCAGGGCAAATGGGACGATAGTATGCTGCTGCTCAGCTACGGCTTGCAGCGTTTGATGGACGAAGCTTCGGAATCGACGGCAGGCCAATAAGGCGTCTTTCCCAGCCGCGGTTTCCCCCCTCTTGAGGGACGGGGCCCCCTCTGGTACACGGAAGCTTGACAAACATTGGCCTTCCCATTTCTCACTCGTGAAATAATCTCAATTCTGCGGTTTTACTCTTATGGCTCGAATTCTCATTATCGACGACGATCCGGCGATGGTTTCCGTTATTTCCGATATCTGCCAGGAACGTGGACACCAGACCGTCGCTTATGCCTCGGGCAGTAAGGCGCTGGAAAACCTCGCGACGCACGCGCCCCAACTCGTCATCACCGACCTCCGCATGGACAAGGTGGGAGGCCTCGACATCCTGCGCGAATGCGGCGAAATCCTCCCGCAGACGCCGGTGATCCTGATCACCGCTTACAAAACCGTCGAAACCGCGCTCGAGGCGATGAAACTCGGCGCCTACGATTACATCACCAAGCCGTTCAAAGTGGACGAGCTCCAGCTCACCATCCAGCGCGCGCTCGATAACCAGAGCCTCGTCCGCGAGAACCGCAATCTGCGGCAGATCGTCAAGGAGAAGTACCGCTTTGAGAACATCATCGGCACGAGCATCAAGATGCAGGAGATCTACAACCTGATCGCCAAAGTCGCCGACACCGACAGCACGATTTTGATCCAAGGCGAAAGCGGCACTGGCAAGGAACTCGTCGCCCGCGCGCTGCATTTCAACAGCACCCGCCAGCACCAGCCCTTCGTCGCGATCAACTGTTCCGCACTTCCGGAAAATCTGCTCGAGTCCGAGTTGTTCGGGCACAAAAAGGGGTCATTCACCGGTGCGGTGCAGGATAAGATCGGCCTCTTCGAAGAAGCGGAGCAAGGCACCATCTTTTTGGACGAAGTGAATTCGATGGCCCAGCCCCTGCAGACGAAGCTGCTCCGCGTCCTCCAGGAGCGGCAAATCAGGCGCGTCGGCGACACGAAAAGCATCCCGATTAACGTCCGCGTCCTCGCCGCGACCAATGAATCGCTCGGCGACAAAATCAAGGGCGGCAACTTCCGCGAAGATCTCTATTACCGCCTCGCGGTGATTCCGATCGAGATGCCCGCGCTCCGCGAGCGGCCCGACGACATTCCCCTGCTCGTCGCTCATTTCCTGCAAAAGAACGCCGCCCAGACGGGCACCGAACCAAAAAAGATCGATCCGAAAGCCGTGGATATGCTCGCGCTCTACCGCTGGCCGGGCAACGTCCGCGAACTCGAAAACGCCGTCGAGCGCGCCTGCGCCTTGTGCGATGACGGACTGATCCGCACGACCGATCTTCCTCCACAAGTCGTCCGCCACGCGAGTTCACCGTCCGACGAACACACCGGCATGGTGCACGTCGGCCAGACCCTCGACGAATACGTCCGCGAACAGGAGAAGCACTACATCGAGGAGACAATCAAGTTTACCGCGAACAGCCGGGAAAAGGCCGCGAAGATCCTCGGCATCAGCATGGCCACGCTTTATCGCAAACTCGACGTCAAGCGAGAGAAAGAAGCCAAGGCGTAAGCCGCCGCGGCATGGATCGGCAGCAGCACCCGGCGGCGCTGGGCGCTCGGGAAACGGTGGTTAGCCGCGGCTCGTCAGGAAACGGATCTGCTCGGCCTGTTTCTCCAACTCTTCGAGCTTGAGCAGCGTGGCTTGCTGTTTCTCGATCAGTCCGGCGTTCTTCCCCTGAAGCGCTTTCACTTGATCGAGCGGCGATTTGGCCGGGGCGTTTTGAGAATGCAGATTCATGGCCAGCACCAACAGCGCGGCGACAAAGGCACCCAAGAAGGCACGCGTGTTCATCGGGCTTTGCCTCCGACTCGGCCCGAATAAATCCGCGCGAGCCGCAGATTTTCGCCGATCGCGGCGAGCTTGATGTCAATCTTCGTCTGATTATCGGCTAGGACAGCCTGCTGGGCGGCGACGTCGTTCAAGAGCAAGGTCAAGGCCGGGTCATCCACGGTGGCCTGACCGTTGGAGCGCGGCGGGGCGAAAAGCGCCGTGGCGAGAGCCGCGCCGGCCAGGGCGACGACCAGCATAGGTTTTGGGTTCATGGAAGTCATACAAGCCAGTTCAGTGCCTGCCGCCACCCAGAAAACACTTTCGCCGATGGCAGGATTGCTGCTTGCGGTTGCGGCGCAGCTTACTAATCTCCCACCCATGGCCGGACTTTCTCAATCGCAGACCCTTTCTCAACAGCAAGTCCTCGCGCCGCAACTGCAGCAAAGTTTGCAGATTCTCCAGGCGCCGATGCTGGAGTTGCGCAATTTGATCCAACAGGAGCTGTGCACCAATCCGACCCTCGAAGAGGATCAGATGGAGCCCACCATCGAAGACAAAAAGCAGGAGCATGAGGAATTTCAGGAGGAGTTCGACCGGCTGGCCAAGCTCGACGAGGAATGGCGCGATTACATGTCGCAGAGCCAGAGCTACTCCGGGCGCTCCGCCGAGGAAGAAGAACGCCGCCAGTTCTTTTTCGATTCCATCGTCGGCATGGAAACCCTCCAGCAGCATCTGCTCGAGCAGGTCAATTCCAGCGATCTCACCGCCGCCGACCGCCAACTCGCCGAACTCATCATCGGCAACATCGACGACGCCGGCTTCCTCCAGGTGAACCCCGAGGAAATCGCGACCAACACCGGCATGGAACTCCCCGATCTCCAGCGCGTCCTGGATTTCGTGCAAACCTTTCACCCCATCGGCGTCGGCGCCCGCGACCTCCGCGAGTGCCTCCTCATCCAGCTCCGCCGCCTCAGCAAAGACCAGAGCCTCGAGTATCGCATCGTCGATCGCCACCTCGACGACCTCGGCAAACGGCGCTTCCCCGAAATCGCCCGCCGCCTCGCCACCACCCCCGAGCAAGTCCAGCGCGCCGCCAACTTCATCGCCACCCTCGACCCCAAGCCCGGCCAGATCTTCACCCCCGACCCGAACAACTACGTCCTCCCCGACGTCACCGTCGAAAAGATCGGCGGCGACTGGGCCATCTCCCTCAACGGCGAACAAATCCCCCACCTCCGCATCAGCAACACCTACAAGGACCTCATGTCCCAGGAAAAAGGCGGCGCCGACGTCAAGGACTACATCCGCGACAAAATCCGTAGCGGCAAATTCCTCATCAAAAGCATCCACCAGCGCCAGCAGACCATCTCCAACATCTCCCACGAGATCGTCGTCCGGCAGCGCGAATTCCTCGAATACGGCCCCAGCGCCCTCAAGCCCATGACCATGGTCCAGATCGCTGACGCCGTCGGCGTCCACGAGACCACGGTCAGCCGCGCCATCTCCGGCAAATACATGGCCACCCCGCAGGGCGTCTTCGACATGAAATACTTCTTCACCCCCGGCTACCAGACCGCCGGCGGCGAATCCATGAGCAACACCAGCGTCAAAGGCGCCATCGCCGAAATGGTCAAAGTCGAGGACACCAAGAGCCCGCTCAGCGACAAGGAAATCGTCGAACTCCTCGAAAAGCGCGGCATCCCCATCGCCCGCCGCACCGTCGCCAAATACCGCGGCGAACTGAACATCCTCCCCAGCAACATGCGCAAGCGCTACTGAGCGCCTAGAGATCGTCCAGCCCGGGGAAGCCGGCTTCACCCGTCAGGCAGGCCGCGGCCAGCAGCGCCGCCCCGATGTCACCCGTGAAGAGCCAGTAGCGGCCCCGGCCCGTCGCCGCCCGGCACCGCTCCACCTGGGCCAGAGGCGCGCCGCGTCGAAAGCCCCCTCCGCGTCGCGGCAAAGCGCCGCGATAGCGTCCCGGACCCGTGGCGGTTCCCACTCCGCCACCACGAGCGCCTCGTGGCGGGCTGGGTCATAGAGCGGAAGCATCCGGGATCATTGCCTCCCCGCAGCAGATGGCGACTCCGAACCACCCCAAGCTCAGCGACCGCGGAGCACGGCGCTGCCAACCTGCAGGATGCGCGGGTTTTCCTCTCGTGCCCAAAGTGAGCGCAGCGCTTTGGGCACGGGCTGCGCTGGCGAAACTCCGTTTCGGCGGGGGGGTGGAGGGCGGTGAGTGGCGGCGGCGCTTTCTTCGTCTGCGTTCGTCCATCGGGAGACAGAGTCTCGCCGGACCGGCCGTCCCCAAAGCGCTGCGCTAACTTTGGGAACGAGAGGGAAAAGTGGAATCCGCAAAGGGCGCCCCCACGGGCCGGCCCGACTAACTCCTCCGCCTCGCCAGCGCGCCTCCCCTCATCCGGGCTTGTTCAACCAGGGTTGCTTGCCGGCTTCGCGGCAAAGCAACCTTCGGGGTTAGGCGACTTTGGATCAGGCATCTTTGGCTGTTGCAATGGAAGCTGGTGACGCGAAGAAGTGCCAGTCGCCGTGATGACAGAAGACGGCAATCCAACGGAAAGATCTGTCTGCGATATGGTAGTTATCTTCGTAGCGCTTTGGATCTCGGAAGTAGATGTGGCCCCTGAGTAGCTCAGCAAGCTCGTCGGGGCTAGACAGTTCGACCGGCGACTGGCGGCGGTTCTTGGGAACGGCTCGCCAGCCGGCAATGCCGTTGGGAAAAGCGACGAGAGGGTAAACGCTGCCAAGCGCGGAAGCGATGCGCTGTGTCTTTGCGATGAGGGTGTCGAGCTTGGCGCGCGACGAAATACTGTAGGAGTCACAGCGGAAAGCGTCTTCGAGGCAGTTGTAGAGCCAGCCGTCACCGTGATCTGGAAATTGGCGGTGAAGCGATGCATCAAAGGATTTCTTATTGAGGAACTTCACGGGAGACACGCGGAGTCGCCTAGACTTTATGGCTGCCCTTCTTGTGAGCGCAGCGTTTTCTGAAAGGGAAAGCGGTGTGCTTGAAGGAGTGGCGAAGGCGCGGGTTGCACGGGATAAACCGTGCCTATCCGCCAGTGCGGGATCACCGCCGGAGCGGCGTCACCAATGAAGAAGCCGACACACGACAAGCACACCATGAAGCAAGAACTACTGTTCCTCGGACTCGACGTCCACGCCAAAAACATCGCCATCGCGCTCGCCGACGGAGACGGCGGCGAGGCCCGCACCTGGGGCAGCATCCCCCATGATCTGCACGCCTTGGAACCGACCGAAGGGAGATAGACAGCCGAAGGCTGCCCGAAGGGGAGGCGAAGCCGAATCAAAAGGTCCTGGCCAAATTGAAGAAAGCCCATCCCGGCACCACCCTGCGCGTCTGCTACGAGGCGGGGCCGACCGGGTTCGTCCTCGCCCGCCGCTGCGCGCAACTCGAGATCCCGTGCTCCGTCGTGGCGCCGTCCTTTTCTCTCGTTCCCAAACTCTGTTTGGGAATGCCCGTGCGGAGCGAAACTCTGTTTCGCAGGGCGGGGGTGTCGGCGGGGGGGCGGGGCTCGGCCGGGGGGACACCCCCGCTTGGGGCACGGGTGGGCGGTGGCGAAACTCCGTTTCGGTGGCGGGCGGGAGAGCCGCGGCCAGGGGGTCGGGATCGCCGCGCGCGGCAGGGAGACGGAGTCTCGCCGGGGGCGCGCGTTCCCAAAGCGCTCCGCTAACTTTGGGACCGAGAGGAAAAAGCGGCACCGGCGCGGGGACGACCCTGTCCCTCGAAGCCGGAGAGTTGATCCGCCGCCTGCTCAGCCATGTGCTGCCGCCGGGACTGCACAAGGTGCGTTACTTCGGGTGGCTGCATCCCAATGCCCGGCGGCGGTTCCTCAAAGTGCAGACCCTGCTCGCCGTCCCGCTGCGACTGACCCCGCACCCCCTGCCGGAGCCACCCGCCCACCTGCGCTGCCCGCACTGCGGGAAGTTCACCTTGCAACTCGTCGGACGGCTGCCCCGCGCCCGCGCCCCATGACTACCCACTTACCCACCCACCGAGCCATCGAGTTAGCCATCGAGTTACCCGTCCGACCCATCCGCAAAGCCCTGCGCCGACTGGTCCCGGCGGAGCCGTGCCGCCGCCCGGTTGGCGGCCGGGAAGAAGTGCCTGGCACCCTTCCACAACCGATCCCAACAGACCGCGACGAGGGTTGCGGCGGGAGCCTCCGCGGGAAAAACACCCATTCGATGGCCCGGCCCCGGACGCCCGCACCCACCCGGCACCGTGCACCGGCCTTTTCGCAAAAACTGGAATCCGCAAGGGGCGTCACCGCAGGCCGGTCCGCCTAAAATCCTCCGCGTCGAAAGCGCGCCTCCCATCCCCCGGGCTT
>JBBQIZ010000094.1:0-15947 GCA_038325425.1 Chthoniobacterales bacterium | reverse complement strand
TGGTGAAAACCATCTGCTAACACCACCGCGGCGGCGACCACCGGGCCAGCGAGCGGGCCGCGCCCGGCTTCATCAATCCCCACGACGAGCGGAAACCCCTTTTGGCGGAGCGCCCGTTCGTGATCGAGGCTGCACTTCATCGTCGGCAGGCGGACGAGTTGCGAGCCAGATCAGGCTTTTTTCGCAACCGTCTTTTCGCGCACCGCCATCGCGCTCTTGCCCTTGCGGTTGCGGAGGTAGTTCAGCTTGGCGCGACGTGCCGTTCCAGCCGTCTCGATCTCCACCTTGGAAATGCGGGGGGAGTGCAGCGGGAAGACCCGCTCGACGCCCTCGCCGTAGCTGATCCGACGCACGGTGAAAGTCGCATTGATGTCGCGGCCCTTGCGGCCAATGACGATGCCCGTGAAAATTTGCACGCGCTCTTTCTCGCCTTCCTTGACGATGGTGTGCACCCGAACGCTGTCGCCCACGCTGAACGGCTTCACGTCTTTTTTCAATTGTTCCTGGTTGATCTTGTCGATGAGGTTGGGCATGGAGTGGCTCCGGTAGTGGTCGATGGGTGTGGGAAAAAGGGACGGGAGTAATACCTTGATTCCCTGGAGGCGCAACCCAATTTTCACGCCCGCGTAATCTCTTTAATCATGGACGACCTCATCGATCTGCAAAGCGACCAATATTTCATGGGCGAAGCTCTCCGACAGGCTCGGCGCGCCTGGGAGCAGGAGGAAGTGCCCGTCGGGGCCGTCATCGTTCATCAAGGTCGGATCATCGCCCGCGCATGCAATCAGGTTGAGACGTTGAAGGACGCCACGGCGCACGCTGAGATGCTCGCCATCACGCAGGCCGAGGAGGTGGTGGGCGATTGGCGGCTCACGGAATGCCAGATCTATGTGACGAAGGAACCATGCCCGATGTGCGCGGGGGCGCTCGTCCACGTCCGGATGAAGCGGGTGATCTTCGGCTGTCCGTCGACCAAGGATGGCGCCGGCGGCAGCCTTCTCCAGCTCCTCAAACACCCACAGCTCAATCATCAATGCGACCTGACGAGCGGTGTCCGTCACGATGAATGCGCCGCCATGCTGCAGGCCTTCTTCCGCGAGCGACGGGCCTAATTCTGGAACGCCGGTCGTTTTAGGGATCGCGCGCACCTTCGGCCCGAACCGAACTCAGGATTGGTCGGGCCGATTCAGCTCATTCAGCATCTGCCCAGCGGCTTCGTCGCTCATCCCGTGGCTGACCTTCAGCCCCAGGCGGCGCAGAAAAGTTTCCAAGGGCTCCCAGTTCTTTCCGTCGCGCACCTGCTTGGTCCAGGCACAGACGGTGACCAACCCTTCCTGCAGGGATCGGATTTCCGCCGTCGCCCGGCGCAGTTCGTCATAGAGCCGTTGCTTTTCCAGCGCGTCGGCGATGATCCGGGCCTCCGCGGTTTTGCGCATGGTGATGTCTTCAATCTGGGAAATGAAGCAGCGCCGGTTTTCCGCTTCGTCCCGCGCCAGCGACACGCTCAGCAGCACCCAGACAAAGTTCCCGTCCTTATGGCGATAGCGCTTTTCCATCTGATAACTTTCGATCTCGCCGCGCAACATCTGCCCGACGTGGGCGAGGTCACTGTCAATGTCGTCCGGGTGGGTGATCTCCTGAAAGTGCGTGGCGAGGAGTTCGGCCTCGGAGTAACCGACGAGTTGGCAGAGCGATCGGTTCACGCGCAGAAAACGCCCGTCGAGATCGACGAGGGCCATGCCGATGGCGGCATAGTGGAAGGCGTTTTCGAAAAGCTTGGGCATGGGAATGCGGGGGACGGCTCGCGCCTCCAAAAGCGGGCGCAAGTGTTCATATCCACACTCACCAGTATTCGCTATCCCGCGTTGGACGATTTTTACGTGGGACAAGTCCCCCTCACCCGGTCGGACGGCGCCTCACACAATCAACATGCAATCGCCGTAACTATAGAATCGGTAGCGCTCCGCGATGGCTTCCGCGTAGGCGCGCAGGACGAACTCGCGCCCGGCAAAAGCGCTGACCAGCATGAGCAGCGTGCTTTTCGGCAAATGAAAATTAGTCAGCAGCAGATCGACGGCGCGCGGCTGATACGGCGGGTGAATGAAGATGTCGGTGGCGCCTTGCTGGGCGGTGAAGGGCCGCGGGCAGGATTCGAGGACGCGGGCGCTGGTGGTGCCGATCGCGACCCGGCGGTGCGCGGCATTGAGCGCGGCGGCGGTCGTTTCGCGGATCGCGAACCGTTCGGAATGCATCCGATGCTCGCGCAGGTCATCGACCATCACGGGGCGGAAAGTGCCGACTCCGACGTGCAGAGTCAGGAAGGTGTGCGGAATCTTCGCCAAAATCTCGGGCGTGAAATGCAGGCCGGCGGTCGGCGCCGCGACCGCTCCTCGCTCACTCGCGAAGACGGTCTGGTAACGTTCGCTGTCTGCGGCATCCGCGGGACGATCGAAGTATGGCGGGATTGGCAGCTCCCCCGCTGCCTCGAGATCCACCGGTCCGCGGAATTCGATAATGCGTTCCCCTTCGGGTTCAATGCCGACGACCGTCCCGCCGACCCCACGGATTTCGACCGCCGCGCCGAGACGCATCTTTCGCCCGGGCTTGACCAGACATTTCCAGACATCGTCCCGGACCTCCTCGAGGAAGAGGAATTCAATGCGACCGTCGTCGGAAAAAACGCGGGCCGAGATGACGCGAGTGTTATTCAGCACCACCAGATCGCCTGCACGAAGGAAACTGGGGAAGTCGCGGAATGGCCGATGTTCGATGCGTTCGTCTTCCCGGTGGAGCACCATCATGCGCGCATCTTCGCGCCGCGGCAGCGGGTGCCGGGCGATTAGTGCGTCGGGCAGCGTGTAGTCGTAGTCAGCGGTGCGCAGGCTCATGCGCTCGGGGCCGGCTTGCTCGCGGCGCCGAAGACGCGCATGAGATCGCACCGCGTCGCGGCTTGGATGACGAGATCGGCGACGCGCCGTTTGAGTCGGCGGGCGCGCAGGCCAAACATGCCGAGGAGCAAGGCGTAGAGCGCCCACCAGACGAGATCGGTGTGGGGCGTGAAGGCCTGCCGGTAGAGCAACGCGGTGAGGATCACCGCATTGATCAGAATGGTCGTCGCCACGGCGTTGTATTGGAGACGCACGCGCGTCAGGCACTTCGGACCGCCGTGATATTCGGTGACCGTCCGGACGGTGATCGACCAAAACTGGTTGCCGTAGATTTGAATGTCCCAATCCTTCCAGCCCGTGTCCGACGAATAACTCCAGCCTTCATCTTCGAGGAGTTGGAAAATCTCGGTCAGCAATTGTTCCCGACCTTTCCCGCTTTCGTTCCAGAAATCCAGTTCGCGAATGCCGCCCTTGTGACTCGCCGCGGGCAGACCTTTCTCCGGACGGGCGATCACTTGCGTGGGCGTGACCTTGTACTTCAGCCAGGTGAAATACCGCGCCCAACCCCGCCCGAGCGGCTGCATGAACGCCAGGAATGCGACGAGTAACCGCGCGGGAATGGTGTCGAACTTCGGCTCGATGCGCGCGTGGATCATGTAGCTGAGCGCGACGAGGAAGGTGCCGAAGAGCATGAGCAGCGGCACCATGCGGATCTTCTCCAGCGGCCAGCCGAGCACCGCGATGAAGGCCGTGAGCACGACCCATTCGATGCTCGAAAGATACGCCGCGAGTTCGCTCTGGGGCGTCGGGTAGATCGACTGGAAAAGCCCGTGGCCAAAGACGCCGTGGTAGATCACGGGTTTGTTGAAGAGCCAGGTGAAGCGCGGCGCGCCGTAGATTTGCCCTTTCCATTTCGCTGTGCCGGTCGGGCCGAAAAAGATCAGATGCTTGAAGCGCAGCATCGACTCCGCTTCGCCGTAACCCTCCTGCTGCGTGCGAAACGCTTTGAGCGTGAAGCGCCGGTAATGCCAGACGAGCGCACTCGGCGAAAAGGCGATCACGCCGCCATTAGTTTGCAGGCGCCAGCAAAAGTCCACGTCGTCGCCCGCCTTGCGGTAGTCCGTGTCAAAACCGCCCACGCTCTCGAACGCCGCGCGGTGAAACGCCATGTTGCAACCGGGGATGTGCTCGGCCACGACGTCGGAAAGCAACACGTGGCTCGGTCCGCCGGGCGCGGCGGAGACGGCGGCCTGAATCCAGTTCACCGCCGGTGGCGAAATATTCGGTCCGCCCACGCCGACGTAATCGCCGCTGAGCAAAGTGCCGACCATGTAGTAAAGCCAGTCGGGATCGGCCATGCAGTCGCTGTCCGTGTAGGCGAAAATCGCGCCGGTAGCCGCATGTCCCCCGGCGTTGCGGGCGTAACTCAGGCCCATGTTCGGTTGCAGCACCCAGATGAAATCCGGCAGTTTTCCGCCGCCGGCGTAAGCCTCGACGTGCGCCTCGTGATGCTGGCCGCTGACCTGCGCCGCCGTCGCTTCATCCTTCACCACGGCGGCGCAACGCGCGCTTCGCCGCTCCAGCCAAGCCTTCACGATGGCCTGCGAATCATCTTTCGAGCCGTCGTCGATGAGCACGATCTCGAAGTCGGGATACGTCACCTCATCGAGCGACTCGAGGCAGTCGCCGAGCGTTTTACCGCCGTTATAGCTGCACACGATCACACTCACGCGCGGGTCACTTTCGAGCTTCACCCGCTGCGTCATCGAGCTTTCGCCGAAAAGATATTGCTTCAGCGCATAAAAGGCTTTCTTCGGCTGGCGGTCGCGGGTGACCAGGCCGAAAGCCCAGTCGGTAATCTCGCTGCCGCCGGTGAACCATTCGTCGGTCCAGGCGAAGAAGATCGTCCCCGCCGCGCCGCCGCGGACCACGCTTTCCAAGTGCCAGGAAAGCACCGCGGCCTGCTCTTCCTCGGGCTTGCGGATCGTATCGAGGCCGAACTCCCCGAAGATCAGCGGCTTGTCCTCGGCGAGGTTTTGCAGCCGGGCGAGATACTTCTCAAAGTCGCGCTGGCGCTCGAGATAGACGTTGTAGGAAACGAAATCGACGTTACCCGGCAGCAGATATTCCGTGGGCGGATAACTCGCGTAACTGTAGAGCGGGCGCGGGTCGGCTTCGCGGGCGATACGGATGAGCTTTTCGACAAACTCGATGACCCGCTGCGCGCCGAGCCAGCGGACCATCGCGTAGGGGATTTCGTTGCCGACGTAATAACCAAAGATCGCCTCGTGGCCTTTGTTCTTCGCCACGCCATCGCGGATCGTCCGCTCGATGAGCCGGCGCATTTTCGGCTGGTTGAGAAACTCGACATGCTCGGCCCACGGAATCGAGATCAGCACGCGCAGGCGAAACTCGCGCGCCAGATCCAGGAACCAACGCGGCGGGATGTGATAGACGCGCAGGAGGTTGATTCCCAGCTCCTGCATGAGCGTGAAATCCCGGCGCGCTTTCTCCGGATCACCGACGAAATCCCCCGCCACATCCGGGGCGAACGGCCCATAGGTCACGCCTTTGATGAACCACTTGCGATCGCCCTCAAAAAAGAACTTCGCACGGACGCGAATCGGCTCGAAGGGAGCGGCGGCGGGGACGGGTGGAGCGCTGGGCGCGAGGACTTCGGGCATGGAAAGAGCGCCCTTCTTACTTCCCCTCTCCGCGCTCGGCAAGCCGTCGGAAAAAATCCCCAAACCCGTCGCGAGAAGCGAAGCTTCCCGCTTTCGTTTTACGCCGCGCACATTGCAAGCTCCGCCGCATGCCGCCCATTCTCACCGTCCGCAACCTGACCATCCAGCGTGGAGACACGCGCATCCTCGACGGTCTTTCGTGGACCGTGCAGCCGCGCGAACACTGGGTGATCCTCGGCGCGAACGGCTCGGGCAAAACTTCGCTCCTCAGCGCGCTCACCGGCTACCTCACGCCGACTCGCGGCGACAT
Organism: Chthoniobacterales bacterium; assembly: GCA_038325425.1. Lineage (GTDB taxonomy): Bacteria > Verrucomicrobiota > Verrucomicrobiia > Chthoniobacterales > Chthoniobacteraceae > Chthoniobacter. Next base: position 10,065 of record JBBQIZ010000094.1, on the reverse strand, counting down.
CGCCGTGCTCGGCCAGACCTTCGGCGAAAGCGACTGGCGGGAATTGCGGACTCACATCGGCCTCGTCAGTTCCAGCGTCCGCCAGATGATGGCCGATCACGAACCCGCGCTGACCACCGTGATCAGCGGCAAATACGCGATGATCGACTACTGGGGGCGGACCAATGCGGCGGATCGGATCGCGGCCCTGCGCCTGCTCAAGCAAGTCGAAGCCGGACATCTCGCCGAACGGCGCTGGGAGGTGCTCAGCCAAGGCGAACGCCAGCGCGTGCTCATCGGCCGCGCGCTTATGGCCAAACCGCGCCTCCTCATTCTCGATGAACCCTGCGCCGGCCTCGATCCTGTGGCGCGCGAACATTTCCTATCTTTCCTCCAGCGGCTCGGCTCCCGCCGCGGTGCGCCAACGCTCGTTTTCGTGACGCACCACGTCGAGGAGATCATGCCCACCTTCACCCACGCGCTCCTGCTCCGCGGCGGAAAGGTGCTGGCCACGGGAAGCAAACACGCGACGCTGACCTCCGGCAGCATGAGCGCCACCTTCGATGCGCCGTTGCGGCTGCAGCGCCGGGACGACCGTTACGTGCTAAATACCGCGGCGCCAAAATCTCATCGCCAGCCAGCGCGGCGTGAATAGGTTGCGCCGGATCATGCCGTCGAAAAGCTCTCTCGCCGTTTTGCTCAGCGCCGCACTGCTCGCGGTGGCACTGGCGCAGGACGCCGACAGTCCTCCGGTCACGCCCGTGATGCGGGAAGTCAGCCCCGGCATTTACGAAATCGGCAAAATCCGCCTCGACCAAAAAGCACGCAGCGTGCGTTTGCCCGGTGTGTTGAACATGAAGGACGGGATTCTCGAATACCTGCTCGTCACCGAGCACGGCAGCGTCCACGAGAGCCTGCTCGTCTGCGCTGTGCAGCCGAACGATCTGCATTTCGCCATGCTGCTCCTCGGGGCGAAAGGTTCGGGCGCCGACAACTCGCCCGGCGCAGTCCCGCCCGGACAAATCGATGCGCAGTATCTCAAGACCGCGCCGAAATTGCGGGGCGAGGCCGTCGCCATTTCCGTGCAGTGGAAGGAAGGAGGCCAGGAGAAGAGCGCGCCGGTCGAAGACTGGATCTTCAACACCGCAACGAAGAAACCGATGAAACGCGGGCCTTGGACCTACAACGGTTCGATGTTTAACGACGGTCTTTTCCTCGCGCAGGTGGAAGGAGCTTTCGCGGCGCTCGTCACTTATCCCTCCGCCTTGATCAATAATCCCCGGCAGGGTAGCGATAATGATGGAATCTGGACGGTGAACGAAAAAGCGATCCCGGCGGTCAAGACCCCGGTCGAGATCACCATCCAACTCCTCCCCAAAGCCGAACCGTAGACCCATCCCATGAAAACTTCCCTTCTCGCCTTCGCTGCGGCGGCCCTCCTCGGCAGCGCCCCGATCTTCGCCGCTGAGCCACCCGCGCGTGATGAGGCCAATGTCTCGCTCCGTAACGAAGTGCTGACCGCGATCAACAAAGGCCTCGCCTGGCTCCAGCAACAGCAGCAACCCAACGGCGCGCTGGTTAACCCGCTGAATCCGCAGCCTTCCGCCGATCACCCCGCGCTGACCGCGCTGCCACTCGTCGCTTTTCACCACGAGCCGACCGGCCGAGGCGCGAGGGAATACGGGGAGACCCTCCGAAAAGGCTACGCGTATCTCCGCACGCAGGTGCAGCCCGACGGCGGCATCTACGCGAAGGGTCTCTCGAACTACAACACTTCCGTCGCGCTGACCGCGCTGCTCAACAGCGGCGATCCCGCCGACGAACCGATCCTCACCAAAGCGCGCGCGTTCATCGTCAACCAGCAAGCCCAAGGCATGACCAAACCGGGGCTCGACGGCGGCCTCGGTTACGGCCCGACCGGCGCGAGCCCGAAACGCCAGCATCCCGATCTCGACAACACGCTGATCGGGCTCGAAGCGCTGCGCGCCTACAAGAAAGCGCGGCCGACGGTCGAGATCGCCGCCAGCGAAGACCTCAACTGGCAGGCCGCGATCGACTTCATCACCCGCACCCAAAATCTGCCCAGCCACAACAAGATGGATTGGGCGAGCGACGACCCGCAGAACAAGGGTGGCTTCGTCTATTACCCCGGTTTCAGCAATGCCGGTGAAATGGAGCTGCCGGGCGGCAAAAAGGCGCTGCGCAGCTACGGCTCGATGACCTACGGCGGCCTGCTCAGCTTTATTTACGCCGACTTGAAACGCGACGACCCGCGCATCGCCGCCGCACTTGAGTGGCTCGCGAAAAACTACACGCTGGAGGAGAATCCCGGCCTGGGCCGGCAGGGGCTCTATTACTATTACCATCTCGCAGCAAAGGGCCTCGCGACGGCCAAGGTCGATCAACTCCAGACGCCCGACGGCAAAAAGGTCAACTGGCAGCGCGACCTCGCGCTCAAGATGATCCATCTGCAAAAGCCCGACGGTTCGTGGATCAACGACACCGCGCGCTGGATGGAAACCGATCCGGTGCTCGTCACCACCTACTCCGTGCTCACGTTGGAAATCATCTACAACCAGCTCTGAGCGCGTGCTTGGAAGCCCGGCCTTAACCGCAGAGAACGCAGAGAAGCAGAGGGCCGCAGATGGAAATTGGGTTGCCGGCCAACCATCTTCTTCTCCGCGGCCCTCTGCATCTTTGCGTTCTCTGCGGTTCAGCAGCCGCGGCCAAAGAGCCGCGTTCCGCGGTCGTCCGCGAGTGTCCCGCGCGTGATCTGCGTCGTCGTCCACAAACGCAACTGGCGTGACCCCGGCCCGGTGGTCAACGTCGGCGTCCACAACGCGCATTCCTTCGCCAGCATCGGCTGCGAAACGCACTTCGTCGTCGGGGGCGGCGATCCCTCCGACACCGACCAAGACCTGCGCTGCTTTTACGGCCTGGAACCGCACCCGCTGCTCACGATCCATCGCGTGCCGCGGCGGCGGATGTTTGGCGCGAACTCCAGCATGCCGATTTTCTGGCGTGCCACGCGGCTGATTCGCGAACTGTCCAAACGCGACGAGATCCTCGCCGTCGCCCGGGAGCCCAGTTTCCTGCCTTACCTGGCGTGGATCGGCCGCAACGCCCGCCGCCACACCTTCTACGAAGCCCACAATTTCTTCGCCGATCTCAGCTGGCGCGCCGGCAAAATTCCCGGTCGCGATCGCCGCGAAAGCTGGCTGGAACAGGCCTGCATCCCGCGGCTTTCCGGCGTCATCTCGATCGTCGCACCGCAGGCGGAAATGTACACGCGGCGTTTTCCGAAGATCCCCGCGCGAGCCCTCCCGCTCGGCACGGAGCCGCTCTCGCCCGGTGATCCCGAGACGCGGCGGCGTGAACGGCGCGCCGTTTACGTCGGCCACATGCACTCGGCGAAGGGCGTGAAAAATCTGATCGACGCGGTCACACCTGCGGAAGGTGCGTTGCGCGCGGCGTTCTGGGGCGGCGGCGCCGAGCAGATGGCGAAGTACGAAGCGCGCCTCCAAGCCAAGGGCGTGGACCGCGTGGAGTTCGTCGCCTTTCGCCCGCCGGAGGAATTGCAGCGCGACCTCGCCACGCGCGCCAGCGTCGGCATCGTCGCGCTCCACGATACCTTCTACAACGCGAAGCTCACCTGCCCCGCCAAGGCGCTGGATTATTTGTCCCACGGCCTGCCGATCATCGCCAGCGACCTGCCTTCGAACCGCAGCGTGCTCGGCGAAGGCGCGCTCTACGTCCCGCCGAACGACACGCCCGCCCTCCGCGCCGCGCTCTTCACTCTGCTTGACGACCCCGTCGAATACGCCCGCCGCTCCGCCCTCTCGTGGCAGCGCGCGCAGGAACTCGCCTGGTGCGAACGCGCGCGGCGGATCGTTGCCTGGGCGGGTGAACTCGACCGCCGGTAGCCTCCGTGAACTCCAGCGGAATCGCGCCGCCGATCAGCGCTGATAAATTGGCAGGAAGTGATTTTTCACCGCGAGGCTGAGCATCGCCATCGTCGTCGCGTAAACCCGGCCGCCCTGCCGCTCCTCGCCGTTGATCCCTTCCCACCAACCCTCGCGCGATTGCAGCGGCAGCAACAATTCCGCGACGAGGCGCCGGCCTGCGACCGCATGCTCGCCGCCGCGCTGATACATCCCCTGCGCGTAATAATAGGTCGTGTAATAAAACCACCGCTCGCCGAGCTTGATGCCTTCCTTGAGCAATCGGTCCGAGGCACCGATCACCTCCTCGGCGTCGTATCGTCCACAGACCTGCATCGCGAGGAGACCTTCCGCGGTGGTGGACATCTCCCGCCCTTTCGTCTGGTAGCCGAATCCGCCAAGCTTCACCGCGCCTCGCTTCTCGGAGTCGGGCTGATAAAGGCGCCGCATGTAGCTCACGGCATCGTCGATCGCCTGCCGCGGCACATCCATCCCGGCGTTCTTGGCGGCGCGGAGGGCCATCGTCTGCCAGACCGTCACCGACATATCCGAGTCGCCCGAATCCGGCGAATACCGCCAGCCGCCGCGATTGTTTTCACTCTTCGAGACTTTCTGCGCGCGCAGGATCAGGTCAATGGCGCGCCGACACTTTTCGCGGAGCAATTCGTCCTGCGCCGTGTCTGCGCCCATTCCCAGCATCTCGGCCAGCATCAGCGTCGTGATGCCGTGCCCGTACATGCGCGAGCCATCGGTTTGACCGAAATAACCGTCCTTCTCCTGCGCGTCAGGTCGCAAGACAAAGCCCAAAGCCTTGCGCATCGCTTGCCCTTCGGGCGTCGGGTCGGCGGGTTGATGACCGCAGGAAGCCAGCGCGAGCAGACTGAGCGAGGTCATCGCCGTCTCGTGCCGCATCTTGTTGTGAATGCCACCGCTTTTTGGATCCTGCGTTTCGAGCAGATAGCGCGTCGCCCGAACCAGCGCCTCGTCCACGCGTTCCTGCGCACGGCCCGGCAACGTCAGCGCGATCAGGATCGCGAATGCGCCACTCCAATAGCGGAAGCTGTAAAGACAGAATCGGTTCACGGTTTTTTCGATTTCTCGGCGATGACGCGGTAATACGTCTCGACCTGGTTGCGATACTCGCCGGCAATTCCCTCGCGCTGGCCCTGCGTCAATTGTTCCGCCATTTGCTTTGGCAGCTTGCCCCAATCGCCGGCCTGATTTTTCGCCTCGGCCAAGGCCGAGCGCGGTCCCGCGCCATCCGCCGCTTGCGCGCCACCCTTCGAAACCGCCTGCATGCTGCCGGGCTGCGGTTGCCCCGGTTGGCCCGGCGAACCCGACTCCGCCGAACGCTCGGCCCGCGCCGCGGCCGCCGCAGCCTGCGCCGCTGCCGCCAGCGCCGACTGCGCTTGGGCCATGGAATTGGACTGCGGCGCCGGTGGGTTGCTGCCCGCGGATTGCGCCGCCGAAGTCTGGGTCGCTTGGGAAGCATTGCCTGACGGTTGCGGCGCCTGCGTCTGGGCCTGCCCGGGCTGGGGCGGAGGGGAAGGAGGTTGCGCGGCGTTGGAGGCCGTGGCGTTGAGCGCCGCATCCAGCGCATCCAGCGCTCGCGCCATCCAAACCTGCTCCTGTGCTGACGCGGGTGCGGCCGCCATTTCACCCGGCTGGCCCGCGGGTTTGGCTTCCCCGGGCTGGCCCGCCGTCGGACTTCCCGGTTGCCCTGCCGGTTGCCCGCTCGGCGGACTGCCGGGCGCGGGCTGGCCCGCCGGTGGAGCGCCGCTTTGCGGCGGTGCGCCCGGTGCCTGGGTCGAGGCCGTGCCGGGCGGCTGGCCCGGTGGATTCGCCGACGGCATGGTTTGTCCCGGCGGCGCTGCGGTGCTGGGCGAAGGAGCGGACGGTTGGCTCGGAGCACTCGGGTTCGAATCCATCGGGGTCCCCGCTGGTGCCGGCGCCGGCGCGGCGGCTTGCGGATCGCTGGGATTCGCCGCGGCCAGCAGTTGGCCAAGTGCTTTCTGCAATTCGCTGTTTGCCGCGTTCACCGCAGCCTGCGCCTGCGTGGCCTGCTGCGCTTGCTGAAGCGCTTGCTGCGCGCCGGGCACTTGCTGCTCCGCGGTCTGTTGCAGGGCGCTGCCGAGTTTCTGCAACTGTTCGCCCGCGATCGGATTTTGCATGCGCTCCTCGTGGCGGCCCGCCCGCGAAATGTCATCCGCAGCCTGTTGCGCGGCTTGCGCGATGGGCGTCTGGGCCTGCGCGGCTTGCGCGAGCATCGGCTGGGATTGGCCGGCCGGAGTTTGTTCTGGTGGCTGGACGTTGGGCGCCGGTGGGCCGGCGGGAGAAGACGGCAGGCTCGCCGGCTGTGGAGGTGTTCCCGCCGGAGCAGGCGCGCTCGGTGCGGACGCCGCATTTGCGGGTGTGGGCGGTGCTGGAGGCGCAGGCATCGTTGGGGCGAGCGCGGCCAGCGCCTTCTCGTCCGCCACCATCTTCTGGACGTTTTGCGCGACGGCGTTCTCCTGGCTGCTCGCTTGTTTGAGCTGCGCGGTCGCGGACTTGAGCGTGTTCTGCGCGATCGTGCTCAGCTCCTGCTGCATCTGCGGATTCTGCGGCAACGCCTTCTCCAACTGCGCCAGCAATTCCTCCGGGCTCGCTTGCGCGAGCTTGGCCAATTCCTCGGCCTTGGCCGCTTGCTGGTCGAGTTGCGCCTTGATCCCGTTTTCCTCCTCCGTCGCGCGCATCGCCACCCGCGTCTCCTCCGCTTTCCCCTGCTCCAGCCCTTCGTAATGCGCCGCCATTTGCTCCAGCGCCTTGGCCAGTTTTTGCTGCTGCTCGGCCGCTTGATTCAAGGCCTTCTCCTGCAACGCCGATTGCTCGCTCTTCGCCGCCAGCGCCAGACCTTCTTCGGCCCGGACCGGAGGCTCCTTCAGCATCGCCAACGCATCGTCCGCATCGCGCGCGCGCTCCCGGCCTTCGCTCTGCAAAATATCCTGCCGGTTCGCGTCGGCCCGCAGCGCGTCCTTGAGCGCATCGATCTTTTGATTAAGCCGCTGCTGCTCCGCCAGCGCCTGACGCGCATCCGCCTGCGCTTCCGCCGGTAATTTTTCCTGCGCCTGCTGCGCTTGATTTGAAGTCTCTCCCTTCAACTGCTCGGTCTTCTTCGCGAGCTGCTTCATGGTGTCGGCCAGCGTCGGTGCCAGCTTCGCCAGCTCCTTGCGCGCCGCGTCCATCGGCTCCCGGAAGAGCACGAGCGCCTGCTCCAGATATTCCGCCAGTCGCCCCGCCTGGTCCCGCGCACTCACCGGCACCCGCGCGGGATTGAAGCGCTCGTCCATCTCGCGCGCCAACTCCTGCGTGAACGGCTGCCCCGGCCCTTCCGCAAGGATTCGCTGCGCCGTCTGGCCGAGCGTGCGCTGCTCGTCAAACTTCAACGCCTTGCCGACTTCCCCCGGCAGCATGCGCAGCCTTTCCAAAATCCAGGTCCAGTCCTGCGGATTCGAGGTCCGCGATTTCGGATGATAAATCTCCCAGCGCTCCGCCGTGGCGAGATGGCCCACCGACTGGTGCAGCTCCGCGATTTCGTGCCCCATTTCCAGCACACGAAAAGTGCGGTCGATCCCCTGCCATTCTTTTTGGTAGCTCTCCGGTTTCTCATCCACCGCGCGCTCCGCGAAAGCCTGCGCCACGCGCGAAGCCAGCCGCACATCGCTGACGAAAGTGGTATCCGCATCCGGTCGCGCTTCCTCCAAATCTCCGCGCACCTTGAGCACCGCCAGCTTGGCCGCCCAGCGGTCGGCAATCAGCGCCCGCCCGATCTCCACGGGAATGCGGTCATTCCGAAAATAACGTCCGGATTCCTGACGCACCTGCTCGAAGAGTGCGTAGCTTGGTTCCGATTCCCGGAAGAGGGCGCGCACTTCGTCGCCGGTCGGTCCGCGAAAATCGCGCCGCACCTCGAGCGCCTGCCGCGCCAGATCTCCGACCGCCCGCGCCATCTCCAGCGTCGGTGAAAGCAGTTCCCCGGCCGGCGGCGCTCCCAATGCCTGCTCCATCGTCGAGCGCTGTTTATTCAGCGTCTTCTGCATATTGCGCATCCGCTCCGGCACCCAGCGCGGGCCATGCTCAATCATCGCACCCGCCAGTTCTTCAAGGCTGCGCATCTCGGACAAAACCACGCGCAGACGATCCGCTACCGGCGTCCATTTCGCCGGATCCGTCCCGCTGCGATGGGCGAGACTGGTCAGCCGTTCCTCTTCCTGCGCGACGACCTGCAAATTCTCGTTGAAGACATCGATCTCCTCGGCCGTGAGCAGGACACGAAACATCTCCGCCGTCTGTTTGCTGCGGCGCTCCGTGCGGTTCGCGGCGTCCAGGACATCGCGCATCAGGTCACGCGCGGAGGCATTTCCCGCCTGCGCTTTCAAAGTCTCAAGAATGCTCTGCGCGTTGCGGGCGTAGTCCGTTCCGGCGCGCGTGATCAGGTTCCCGAGCAGGACGAGGTTCGCCGTCTGATGCCCCGGCACCGCATCGCGCAGGACATTGCTCAGTTGCTTCATCGTGTCCGCATGCTTCTGCGAAAACTCCTCCGCCGTCGCGCTGGCGGGCAGCAGCACCGCCGCGCGTTGCGGATCGCCCTCGGGCAACCGCTCAAACTCTTTCCGAGCCTCGCCGAGCTGCTTCGCCATCGCCGTGGCCGCGGCGGTCTGCGCCTTCAGCGCTTCATAAAGTGCGCGCTGCCCGAGCAACGCCTGGATGCGCCTCGCCTCGAATCCCGCCGCGGTGATCGTCACTTGCAGCGGGCGCGATTCCGCGGTGTTCCCCTTCAAGTCCGTGGCCACCAGCTTCATGGTCACGAGATCGCCCGGCTTCACTCCCTGCTCGAACAAATCCCACCGCCGCTCGACTTGAGCTTCCACGCCCGAAGCGTGACTGAGCGGTGTCTCTTTCCACGCCCCTTCATTGATCTTCACCATCTGCGAAACCTTGGCCAGCGCGAGATCATCGACCGCCGAGCCCCGCACCTCCACGATCTCGTTCGACGGCAAAATCAGATCCTGTTTCGGCAATTCGAGCACGACCTGCGGCACGAGATCCGGCTCCACGCGCAGCTCGTATTCCGGGCTGAACTTGTTCTCAAATCCACTCTCCGCACCGACGAGATGCACCCGATAAATTCCTGACGCCGTCAGCGGCACCTTCGCGACCAGCGTGTCGCCTTCCACCGTCAGCGGCACCACGCTGCTCGTCTTTCCCTGCTCGATCCGCAGTTCGGCGTCGCGCACTTTCTGATTCGTCCGCAGCCGCAACTCGACTTCGCTGCCCTCCAGTCCGGCGAGATCGCCATTCTCTTCGTTCACGACTTTGGCCTCCAATTTCGCGTAGGTCGGAAAAGTGTAGGATTTCTGGAACTCGACCACCGCCGGACGCGCCACGGCTTCGAGCTGATATTTCCTCGTCAGCGCATCCCCGGCGCGAACCCGATAGAGCACGTTTTCCCGGCCCACTTGGATCGTCGCGGAGAAGCGGTCATTGCCGAGCGGATTCATCGGCACGACCTCGCGTCCGCCGCTCGGGGTGAATGTTTCGAGCAGCGCCTTGTTCGCACGCTGGCCGGAGAGTTCGACGATCAGCGGCAGCGTGTCGCCTTGCGGGACGCGCATCTCCGCCGGCGCGGGTTCGATGATTGCGACCTGCACCTTGGACACGCGCGCGAAGTTCGCCATCGGCAGGAGTGCCCGCATCATCAGCGTGCCGAATTGCGAACCCGTGAGCGCAATCGCGACCACGCAGGCCACGCCGATGCCCGCCGCGATGAAAACGTAGCGCCGCAAAAGCTGCGCCGGGAGCAACTGCTCCACATCGAGCTTTTCCATGCGCGTCGCGACATCCGACTGCACCAACGCGCGAAACTGCTCCGAATCAAAGACCGCTTCCGGCTGCGCCTCGCCGAGTTCGACCGCCGACAGTAAATCCTCGCGCAGCTTCGGCTCCGCATGCTCGACCAATCGCGCCAGCCGACGCGGTCCCGGCGCGCTGATTAGCAACCGCAGGCACGAGCGCCATTCCACGATGATGATCGCCAGATACGCCGCGCCGCTCAGCGCCCAACGCACCGCATCCGGCAGGACAAAAAGCCAGTCGAGGAAGGCCACGA
>JBBQIZ010000093.1:0-15951 GCA_038325425.1 Chthoniobacterales bacterium | reverse complement strand
TCATACCCGAGATCGTAAAGCATGAGGCGGATCTGGCGCTTGATGCCTTGCGTGAGCGTGAGCCCGAGGTGCTGCGCGCCGAGCACTTCCACGCGCTCCGCTTTCGCCCGCCCGCCCATGATGTGAAAGCCCTTGAGCAGTTTCTCGCGGTCCTTGAGGTCGAAGGATTTGTCGAGCAGGACTTCGTATTCCTTCTCGATCTTGTAGCGCGGATGGGTGAGGGCGAGCGAGAGGTCGCCGTCATTGGTCATGATGAGCAGGCCTTCGCTGTCCTTGTCGAGGCGGCCGACGTGGTAGATGCGGGGCCAGTTCGCGGGCAGCAGGTCGAAGATGGTTTTGCGCTCGCGCTCGTCGCTCGCGGTGCAGACGAAGCCTTTGGGTTTGTTGAGCACGATGCTCAGCGGCTGTTCCTGGCGGAGCAGGCGGCTGCCGACTTTGACGGCGTCTTCCGGGGTGACCTGGGTGGCGAGGTCGGTGACGACGCGGCCATTGATGCGGACCTGGCCGGAGGTGATGAGTTCCTCGACGCCGCGGCGGGAGCCGAGGCCGGCGGAGGCGAGAAAGCGGTTAAGGCGCATGAATGACGGACGAGAATGGAGCGGTAGGGAAAAGGCGGGGGTGGGAGATAAGCGACGATGCGGAAAAAGACTACACAGAACTGCTTTCATCCAGTAATTCGTCTCGCCGCTTTCATCCCTATTTCGTTTTTTTTCACAAAATGCAGAAGTTAGTCATTCCCCGAAAAACGGTCTATCGGCTCTCGCTCTACTACCGGGCGCTGCACCGGCTGCGCGCGAACAAGATCGATACCGTCTCCTCCGCCGCGCTGGCCAAAGCCGCCGGAGTGAAGCCGACGCAACTGCGCAAGGACCTGACTTACTTCGGGCAATTCGGGACGCGCGGGCTCGGCTATAACGTGGACGCGCTCAGCCAGCGGCTGACCGAAGCGCTCGGCACGACGCATCTGCAGCCGGTGATCCTCGTCGGCGCGGGGCACCTTGGCTCGGCGCTGTTGCGGTATCAGGGTTTTGCCAAGGAGGGCTTCGAGGTCGTCGCGGCGTTTGACCTGCAGGCCTCGAAAACGCGGGCGAAGGAACTCGGGGTGAAGGTGCTGCCGATGACCAAGCTCGGGCAGTTCGTGGAGGAAAACCGGATCAAGATGGCGATCCTCACGGTGCCGGGGACGGTGGCGCAGGAAGTCGCGAATGAACTCGTGGCCGCGGGGGTGCTGGCGATTTTGAACTTCGCCCCGATCATCCTCCAGGTCCCGGACAAGGTCGTGGTGAATAACGTGGACCTGGCGATCGAGCTCGAAAATCTGAGCTATTTCATCCAGTGACCGCGGTTTGCCCGGCGCGCGACTTCAACCTCGAGCAGACGCTGGATTGCGGGCAGGTCTTTCATTGGCGGCGCGACGGCGCGGGGTGGGTCGGGATGATCGGCGACCACGCGCTGCGGGTGGAACAGCGCGGTGAGGAATTGCTCGTGCCGGCAGGAATGGAAGCGCTGGCGGGAAACTATTTCGCACTCGATCATCCGCTCGCGGAGATGTGCGCGACCTTTCCGGATGATCCGGCGATGCGGGCGGCGCGGGAGTTTTGCCGCGGGCTGCGGATCGTCCGGCAGCCGCCGTGGGAATGCCTCGCGACGTTCATCACGTCGTCGATGAAACAGGTCGCGCACATTGCGCAGATCTCGCACACGCTGCGGCGGCGTTACGGACGGCGCGTGGAATGGGAAGGCGGCGAGCTGTTCGCTTATCCGGCGCCGGAGGTGATCGCGGGACTTTCCGAGGCGGAACTGCGGACCTGCGCGCTCGGCTACCGCGCAAAGAATCTGCTCGGCGCGGCGCGGATGATCGCGGAAGGCGCGGTCGATCTCGCGGCGATCGCGCGGATGGACGATGCGGCCGCGCGGGCGGAACTATGCCGGCTGCCGGGCGTCGGCGTGAAGGTCGCGAATTGTGCGCTCCTATTCGGGTTCGAGCGAGTGGGGGCGTTTCCGATCGACGTCTGGATCGAGCGGGTGCTGCGCGAGATTTACTTTCCGAAAAAGCGAAAGGTCACGGAACGACGGCTGCGGGAGTTTTCGGCGGGTTACTTCGGCCCGTTCGGCGGTTACGCGCAGCAATACCTCTTTCACTATGCCCGTAAAACGTGGCCGCGCGGGCGGGGGAAGAAGTTGTCGCCGAAGAAAAAGGGTGGTTAATCAGCGGCGTCCGCGGGCTGCAAAGCGCGCGTTTCCGCTTGGATTCATGCTCATCGACGCCGTTCTCACACCTGCCGAAATCGCCCTGCTGCCCCAGCGCGATCTCTCCGGGACGACGTGCGTCGTGTTCGATGTGCTGCGCGCGACCTCCTCGATGATCACCGCGCTGGCCCACGGCGCGGCGGAAATTCACCCAGCCTGCACGATCGACGAAGCGCTCGCGCTGCGGCAGCGGATGCCGGATGCGCTGCTCGGCGGGGAGCGCAATGGCGATCCGATTCCCGGATTCGAGGCCGGCAATTCGCCGCTCGAATACGGCGCAGCGGTCGCGGGACGGAAGATCATCACGACGACGACGAACGGCACGGTCGCGCTCCGCGCCTGTGGCGGGGCTGCGCGGGTGCTCGTTGGCGCGTTGCTGAATCTCGCGGCGCTGGCGGAAGTCCTGCGGGCGGCGGCGGCGGAAAAAGTGGTGCTCGTTTGCGCCGGGACGTTCGAGACTTTCGCCCTGGAGGACGCCTACGCGGCCGGGTTGCTGATCGGGCTTCTGGACGGTGCGGCCACGACCGATGCCGCGGAGACCGTCCGCCTGCTGGCCGCGGCGTATCCCGATCCGCTCACGGCGTTGCGCACGGCGCGCAACGGACGGACGCTGGCGGCCAGCGGGCGGGCCGCGGATGTGGAGTGGTGTGCGCAGGTTTCGCGGTATAAAGTCGTCGCCCAAATGGAGGCCGGCGTGATTCGGCTCCTGCCCGCATGACCCAGGCTTTCCACAGATTTTCCGCCGCGATCTTCGGCTGGATTCCCGATCTCTCGGGCATCCCGCCGCGCCGGCAGGCGACGCTGGGCATCGCGGTGTCGATCCTCCTGCACCTGCTCGCCATCCTGCTCATCGCCTTGCTCATCCGGGAGGAAGTGCCGCCGGCAAAGATCAGCTTCGCCAAACCGAAGATCAAACCGCGCGGCATCGAGCTGACGATCCTTCCGCCCGAGCCGGAGCCGGAGCCGATCATGCCCTTCACGATGGCGCCGCCGATGCAGCCGTTCATTGATTCCCGCGGCCTCGAGATCGCGCCTGAGGCGGCGCTGAATCCCCTTTTCCAGTCGGATGAAAACATGCGCGCGGGCAGCGAATTGCCGCCGACCGGCGACGCCCCGCTGCCCAGCCAGGAAGGGCGCGATCGTCCCTTCAATGCCTTCACCACGCAGCGCTCGCTGCTTGGCAATTCCCGGCCGCAGCCGTTTCCCATCGCGGAAGATGCGCCGCCGCTTAGCGCCACCCCGCCGGTCGCGCCGCCTGCGCCCGCTGTCGCCCGGCAGGAGCCGCCGCCGAGCCCTCCGGAGACGCCGGCCAGGACCGAGCCCGCGCCGCCGGCGCACGCGATCCCCGAGGAGTTGATGAAGACCGTGCAGCCGAAACGCGAAGACGAGATAGCGCTCACCGCCAAGGCCGCGACGCCGGTGCCGGAGGCCAAGAAGGAAGCCGCTCCGCCTGCGCCGGTGAAGTCCGCCGCCACGCCGCGGCCCGTCGAGCAACAGGCGATGCTCACGACCCCGGTGCCGCAAATGCGCACCGCGCGCGATTCCGGCTACCAGCCGGAGCTGGAGCAGAACCGGATCGAGGGCAGCATTTCCAATCGCGGACGGAAGGGCGTGGATTCCGTGGCCACGCCGCTCGCGCGCTATCGCAAGCAGGTCAACGACGCCATCGGCTCGCGCTGGTATTTCTACGTGAAGGATCCGCAGCGCATGACGCTGATCGCGCCGGGCTCGGCGCGGATCGTCTTTCACATCGATCAGCAGGGGCAGATCTCGGGCATTAAGCTTGAATCCAATAGCTCCAATGAGAGCTTTGCCGATCTCTGCCGGAACGCCATCCGTGACGCGCGGGAACAAATCAAGGAGCTGAAGCTTCCCGCCGACGCCACCTTGCCGCTAAAAGACGGACGCCTCGAATTTTCCCTCACTTTCACCTTCTATAATCTGTGATCTTCACCCCGATTCTCGCCGCCTCCCTGAAGTCGGTCATCCATTTCTTCGAGCAGGGCGGCGTCTGGATGATTCCGCTCGGCATCTGCTCGATCGTCTCCGTCACCGTCATCGTCCTGCGCGGCCTGGCCCTGCGCCGGCACCTCGTGGTCCCGCCTTCGCTGGAGGCGGAGATCGATGCCATCCAGCCGGGTGACGAGGACGCCGCCAATCGTCTCGCCAAAGTGGTGCGCGGCGACCAGTCCGCCCTCGCGCGGATCATCCATGTCGGCCTGCATCACCTCAACTGGCCGAAGGCGGAAAACATGGAAGCCGTCCAGACCCGCGCGCGGCATGAGATCGTGCGCCTTGAAAGCGGTCTCTTCATTCTCGAAATCATCGTCGGCATTGCGCCGCTGCTCGGCCTGCTCGGCGCGGTGTCCGGCCTCGTCACCGTCTTCGCGGCCTTCGGCGACAGCGCCGGGGGCGAAGATCCGCAGGCCATCGCCAAAGGCATTTCCGAGGCGCTGAGCACGACGATCGTCGGGCTGGCCATCGCCGTCCCGAGCCTGATCGCCTACAGCTACTTCGCCAAAAAGGTCGAGATCATGTCCGCGGAGATGGAGTCGCTGATCGCCGACCTGCTGGCCAAGTGCTACTACCATCAATACCGCCAGCAGGGCGGCACCGGGCGCCGGGAAGGCAGCGCATTTGCGCCGCGCGAGACGGTGCCGACGGCGGAGGGAGGCGCGGCGTGAAATTCTACTCCCGGCCGCGGCGCATGCCGCAGGTGATCATCGTCTCACTGATCGATATCTTCGCGATCCTGCTCATTTTCGTGATCGTCACCACGACCTTCAAACGCCTCCAGCCCGAGGTCACGATCAAGCTTCCCGAGTCCAAGAGCGCAGTCGCTTCCGAGCAGAAAAGCGACGAGCCCATCATCCTTTCCATCGCGGAAAACGAGGACATATTTCTCGCCGCGAAGAAAGTCACCCTTGCCGAGCTGAGCACCGCCGTGCAAAAGCTCGTCGAAGAAGAAGGCCGGCCCAACCTGGCCATGAAAGCGGACAAAAAAGTCTCCTACGGCTTTCTGATTCAAGTCCTCGACGCCCTCAAAGATGCCGGCGTAAAGGGCAACCTCTCCGCGTTTACCGAAGCAAAGAAATGATTCTAGAGATTGTGAAATACGGCCACCCTGTCCTCCGCGAGAAGGGAAAGGAAATCAAAGAAGTGGACGAGAAAATCCGCGCGCTCGCGGCCGACATGCTCGACACGATGCGCGCCGCCAACGGCGTCGGCCTCGCCGCGCAACAGGTCGGCGTGCCGCTGCAGATCTGCGTCGTCGATGTCGCCGGGATCGAAGATCGCCCGAGCGCGATTTGGATTGGCGATCAGGAAGTCGAGATCGAGGGACTCATGCCCCTCATCCTGCTCAATCCCAAGCTCAAGCTGAGCGAGGAAAAGGAGTCCGGGAATGAAGGCTGCCTGAGTTTCCCGGACATGAGCGCCGAGATCATCCGGGCGGAAGGCGTGCGCTGCGCGGCGCGTTTACTCGACGGGAAGGATCTGGAATTTGAGGCGGCTGGCCTGCTGGCCCGCGCCCTCCAGCACGAAGTCGATCACCTGAACGGCGTGCTTTTCATCGACCGTATGAGCAGCGCGGCTAAAGCAAGTCTCGCGGGCAAACTCAAGCGGCTGCAGAAGGAAACGCGGGGCTGAGTCGGGTCTCCAAATTCCAGTCAGGCCGCACCATCATGATGCTCGTCCTGGAAACCGACGGCAGTCTGCTTCATTTGTTTTCATCCACGACAGAGGTTGAGTCGCACCTTGAGGCGATTGACATCGAGAACGGCGAGTATGAGTTCTGCGACGATACCGGTCAGCGTTTCGTCGGGGAGATCGTTGCTCCCGTCGGCACTTTTCGCGCTGGCAGTTTCCGTCTCCGTCGCGACGGCGCACCAGACCGAGCGCTTGTTGCGTCATTTCTCTCGCGAGCCCGGGCGTTGGAGCGCCCGTGCGCCGGAGTGGGTACGCTCGATGATTTGAGGAGGGCAGTGCGGCCTGACGGTCGTCCGTGAAGACGTAACCGAAAGCCTGACCGAAAGTGGAGGCGGCGGCGGCCTAATAGGTTTTGTAATGTACGCTCAGCGTGCGGAAGGCCTGCGCTTCCTTGGTCGCCGCGAAGTAAACCAGCTCGATCGCGGTGTTGTTCTGGTTCCACTTGTACCCGATCAGCTTCTGAGTCACGTTCGTCGCGGGCTCCTGCTCGGTGCGTTTGGCCACGAGCTGACCCTCGCCGTATTTCTGTTCGAGCCGCTTCCGCACGTCGCTCATGAAGTTGTCGTATTGGGCGTCCGTCCAATCGTCCTTCTGATACTGAAGCTCGACCTCGACGAGTTCGTTTTTCTGGAAATAGAAGACGGTCCGGCGCAGCCCGGTCTGGATCAGGCCCTCGACATCCCACGCTTCGCGCCCCTCGACCATGCGCCGCTCGACGACCGTCGCTTTCGCGCCCTGGAGCAGCCGCTGCATGCGCTCCGCGGTTTCGCCCCAGCGCAGGCCAAAGGGCGGATTGATCTCCTCGGCGCTCGCGGCACGCGGCAGCGCCGTGCAGGCGACGAAGCAGAGGATAGGGAGGAGGCGGTGGATCATCAGGAAACGTCCGGACAAAAAAGGCACGGGAGCACAATCCGCGCGGCGCGCCTTGTCAATGGCCGGTTGGGACCAGCGACTGCGCGCGGAGACGGCGGCGCGCTCAACCCTTCTTGGCGGTGCTTTGGATGTAAACTTCGCGAAGTTGCTTGAAATCAACCTCGACGGGCGAATGCGTCATGAGATCGGAGCCGCGGTTGTTTTTCGGGAAGGCGATGACTTCCCGGATGCTTTCGGCGCCGACGGCCAGCATGACGAGGCGATCCAGCCCGAGCGCGAGCCCGCCGTGCGGCGGGGCGCCGAAGCTGAAGGCGCGCAGCAGGTGGCCAAACTTGGTCTGCTGTTCCTCGGCGTTGACGCCGAGCACCTCGAACATCCTGGCCTGCAATTCCTTCTCGTGAATCCGGACGGAGCCGCCGCCGAGTTCGACGCCATTGAGCACGACGTCGTAGGCGACCGCGCGGACTTTGCCAAATTCGCCCGCGTCGAGCAGCGGCATGTCTTCGGCATTCGGGCGGGTGAACGGATGATGGACGGCGACCCAGTGATTGTCCTCCGGCGAAAAGGCGAGGAGCGGGAAATCGACGACCCAGAGGAAGTTGAGCGCCTCGCGACCGGCGATCAGGCCGAGCAGTTCCGCGCAGCGCAACCGCACGCGGCCGAGCACTTCGCAGACGGCTTCGAGCTTCATGTCCGCGCCGAAAAACAGCACGTCACCCTCGGCAAACTCGAGCGCTTCGGTGAGCGCTTCCTTTTCCTGCGCGCTGAAGAACTTCACGATTGGCGACTCCCATTCGCCGCCGACGGTCCACTTGATGTAAGCGAGGCCCTTCGCGCCGAATTCGGTCTTTACCCACTCTTCCCATTTCTTCAGTTGCTCCTTGCTGAGCAGCGCCGCGGCGCCCTTGGCATTGAGCGCCTTGATCACGCCGCCGCCTTCCGCCACGGACCGGAAGACCTTGAACTGCGAGTCTTTGAAGATGTCGGCGATATCCACGAGTTCGAGGCCGAAGCGGGTGTCCGGTTTGTCGGAGCCAAAGCGGTTCATCGCGTCGACGTAGGTCAGGCGCGGGAAGGGAGTCGGGATGTCCACCCCGCGCGCTTCCTTGAAAATACGCGCGAGCAGGCCTTCAATCAGCGTCTGGATTTCCAGTTCAGTGATGAACGAGGCTTCGACGTCGATTTGGGTAAATTCCGGCTGCCGGTCGGCGCGCAGATCCTCGTCGCGGAAGCAGCGGGCAATCTGGAAATACTTCTCCAGGCCGGCGACTTGCAGGAGTTGCTTGTATTGCTGCGGGGCCTGCGGCAGCGCGTAGAAGGAGCCGGGCGTGAGTCGCGACGGCACGAGGAAATCGCGCGCGCCTTCGGGTGTCGGGTTCGAGAGGATGGGCGTCTCGATTTCGAGGAAGCCGGCTTCATCGAGGTAATCGCGGGTCGCTTTGACGATGCGGTGGCGCAGCTTGAGGTTGCGCTGCATCGGCGCGGTGCGCAGGTCGAGGTAACGGTATTCGAGCCGCAGGTCTTCGTTGACCTTCGGGTCGTCGAGCGGGAAGGGCGGGACGTCCGCTTTGTTGAGGATCGTCAGTGCGGTGGCGACGATTTCGATCTCGCCGGTGGCGAGTTTGGCGTTCTCGGTGCCGGCGAGCCGCGCGGCGACCTGGCCGGTGATCTGGACGACGTCTTCGCTGCGCAGTTTGTGCGCGGCGGTGGCGACTTCGGGATGTTCTTCCGGGCGGAAGACGACCTGCGT
This sequence comes from Chthoniobacterales bacterium, assembly GCA_038325425.1. Lineage (GTDB taxonomy): Bacteria > Verrucomicrobiota > Verrucomicrobiia > Chthoniobacterales > Chthoniobacteraceae > Chthoniobacter. The sequence continues at coordinate 7,370 of JBBQIZ010000093.1, read as the reverse complement.
GACGCCTTCGCGATCGCGCAGATCGATGAAGATGACGCCGTGATGATCGCGGTTCGTATTCACCCATCCGGCGAGCGTGACGGTCTGGCCTTCGTCAGATTTGCGGAGCTGGTGGCAATGGTGGGTGCGGTACATAAGCGGGGCGCGGAATGTAACGGGATTCACGCGCGAGGGGAGAAGAAAGTGGGCGGGACTTGCGGTCCGCTCGCCGGGTCGCGGCGGATGGTTCGGCGACTGCGTTCCCGCTCTTGACCTCCGCGCAGGGCCGCGTGACGGTCGGGCCGTGTTTCACTCCCTGATCCTCCGCGGCACTCTTGCTCTCGTCCTCACCGTTTCGTCGGCCGCCCTCAGCTCTGGGGCGATCCAGGCGGAGAAGAAGGATTACCTCCAAAAGGCCGAGGAGGCGATGCGCGACAACAAGCCCGACGAGGCCCTCGCCGCGCTCGACGCGGCGCTGAAGGACGATCCGGAAAACGCCGCCGCGCACTTCTGGCGCGGACGCCTGCGGGCCGGGAAAGGAGATCTGGACAAGGCGCTGCCCGACTTCAATGCGACCATCCGGATTGCGCCGACCGCCGATGCCTATGCGCACCGCGGTTACGTGTATCAAAAAAAGAGCCAGCCCGATGAAGCGCTCGCCGACTTCAACCAGGCGCTCCGGATGGATGGGAACAACTACCTCGCGCTTTTCCTCCGCGGCCTGCTCCTCGGCGAACGCGGCAATACCAAGGCCGCGCTCGGCGATCTCGACGCGGCGATTGAACTCCAGCCCGATAATCGCGAAGCGCTCCAGGCGCGCGGCCAGATCTACGTGCTCCGGCGCGAACTCGATGCCGCGCTGCGCGACTTTGACCGCTGCATTCAGCTCGATCCGCGCGATGCCGCGGGGCACACCGGTCGCGGCGGGGTGAATTACCTGAAGGGTGAATTTCAGGAGGCGATCGAAGACTACACGCAGGCGGTCGAACTGCTGCCGACCGACTCCCGGCCGCTCGCGCAACGGGGTTACGCTTACGCGGGCGCCGGCCAGACGGACAAGGCGCTGGCCGATTTCAACGCCGCGCTGCAGCTCAATCCCAAGGACCCGCCCGCGCTGCTCGGCCGGGCGGAAGTCCGCCGCAGCGAAAAGCAGTGGAAGGACGCGCTGGCCGATTACGAAACGTTGCTCGGGCTGGAACCCGGCGACTACCGGGCGCTGCTCGGCACGGCTTCGGCGCTCTATGCTTCCGGGGAATTGGAAAAAGCGGTCGGAGCCTACGGCGAACTGATGCAGCGGCATCCGCAGGAAGCGCAGCCTTTCAACGACTGCGCCTGGCTCCTCGCCACGGGCATGCAGGACAAGGTGCGGAATGGCCAGCGCGCGGTCGAACTGGCCAGCCAGGCCTGCCAGATGACGGAATACAAAAACGCGGGTTATCTCGATACCCTCGCCGCGGCGTATGCGGAAAAAGGGGAGTTTTCCAGCGCGGTGAAGTGGCAGGAGGAAGCGGTCAAGATGGCCAGTGAAGAGCCCGAGGAAGTGCAGGCCGACATCAAATCGCGGGTCGAGCTCTACAAGCAGAACAAGCCGTATCGCGAAACGCCGAAGTAGGTTCGGAGGGACGCGCTCCCGCGCGTCCTGATGGGCAAAGTGGGAACGCGCGGGAGCGCGTCCCTCCGGTCAAACTTGGTCCGCCGGGATCGCGACTTCCTCCCGGGTCGCCAGCGTCTTCACTTTCACCTGGGGCCATTCGTCGCCGACGATCACCGCGCGGGTCGCGCCGAGCGTTTCGGCGGTCTGGAATTGTTTGCCGACCTTCGCCGCGGTGAGCGGGAAATCGACGCGCTGTCCGGCCTCGCGCAGCCGCTGGACGAGTGCGAGCGCCGCGGGGCGGCGCTCTTCCTTCGCGATGATGACGTAAAGGTCGCAGGCGCGTTCGCGGGCCAGCCAGGCATCGAGCTTCGCCTTGGCCGCGGGCGTGTCGTTGATCAGGTTCGCGAGGACGACATCGCCCATGCCGAAGCCTAGCGCGGGCAGATCGACTTTGCCGTCGCTCATCAGGCTGAGCAGTTTGTCGTAACGTCCGCCGCCAGCGAGGGCGCGCTCGTTTTTGCTGCGGTCGAAGACTTCGAAAACCACGCCGGTGTAATAGGCGAGGCCGCGGACGATCGCGTAGTCGATCTCGATGAACGCTCCGAGTCCGCGCGCCGTGAGATCGGCGACGATCGGCGCGAGTTCGGCGGTCGGATGTTTCGAGTGCATGAACTCGAGCACTTGCGCCGCGCTCAAGCTGAACTTTGCCAGCGCCGCATCGGTCTTTTCCTGCGGCGCCCGCTCGGCTTTGTCCACGATTTGGAAGAACTCGTATTCGTCTTCCGCGCGGCCTCCCGCCTGCGTGAAAAATTCCTGCCAGGCGGTGCGGCTGCTCAGCCGCACGACGAAGTCCTGTTCGCCCAAACCGCAGCCGCGCAGGCTGTCGATCAGCACCGCGATCATCTCCGCATCGGCGGCGGGCGAGGCTTCGCCGATGATGTCGCAGTTGAGCTGATAGAACTCGCGCAGGCGTCCGCGCTGCTGTTTTTCGTAGCGGAAAAACTGCGGGACGCAGAACCACTTGAGCGGCTTTTTGAAGTCGCGTTCGCGGGCCGCAACCATCCGGGCCAGCGTCGGCGTCATCTCCGGCCGCATCGCGACGTGACGTTCGCCCTTGTCCACAAAATCGAAGAGCTGACCAACAAGTTCGCCGCCGGACTTTTTCTCATAAAGCGCCATCGGCTCCAGCACTGGGCCGTCGTATTCCACGAAACCGTAGCGCCGCGCGACTTCGCGCCAGGTGGCGAGGATGTAGTTCCGCCGGGCACATTCGTCGGGATAAAAGTCGCGGAATCCGGGAAGCGTTTGCACAAAAAGTGGAGAGGTGAGGGTTGGGAGTTGAGAGTCGGCCGCGTTTCCGCAGTAATGACCATCCCGCTGCGCCCGGATCATCCTGGCCCGCGGAGCGCTGCATCCAAGCGGCAAAGCGGTGGACTCTCAACTCCCAACTCTCAGCCCTCAACTCTCCCGTCTCAAAGTCCGGCACTTTCGCTGTTTCGCGGCGCGCGACGTGGAGTTTGCGCCGGGTTTGAATCTGATCGTCGGGCCAAACGCGCACGGGAAAACTTCGCTGCTCGAAGCGGCCTGCATCCTCCTGCGGCTGCAGTCGCCACGGATTTCGCGGCTCGCGCATGCCATCCAGCACGACCGGCGCGGCTTCGTCGTCGATGGGTATTTCGGTCCGCGCCACCTGCAGTTTTATTTCAGCCGCGAGCGGAAGAAGCTGGCGCTCGATGAGGTCGAGCAAAAGACCGCGCGCGAGTATCTGGAGATCGCGCGGCTGGTATATTTTTCCAACAGCGACATCGAACTGGTGCGCGGCTCGGGCGACGCGCGGCGGCGGTTTCTGGACTTCTTCGCGGCGCAGCGCGACGGCACGTATCGCCGCACGCTGCGCGATTACGAACGCGCGCTCCGCTCGCGCAACCTGCTGCTGAAAGCATCGGCGCCGCGCTGGCGGGAGATTGCGGCCTTTGATGAGCCGTTGCTCGCGGCGGGTCAGCGGGTGGCGGCGGCTCGGGCGCTTTTGCTCACGGAGTTGCAGCCAGAGGCGGAGGCGGCGCACCACGCGATCAGCGGCGCGGGCGAGGCGCTGCGGATCGACTATGTGGCGGGTGGCGGTGAGAATTTTCCCGCGACGCTCGCGGCGGCACGGGAGGAAGACGCGCGCCTGCGGCAAACCAGCGTCGGCCCGCATCGCGACGACGTGCAGTTCTTTCTCAACGCGCAATCGTCGGACTTCGCCAGCGAAGGCCAGCAGCGGACGATCGTCCTCGCGCTCAAGCTCGGTGCCGCCCGCCTGCTGGCGCGGCACTTTGAAACGCCGCCGGTGCTGCTGCTCGATGACATTTTCGGCGAACTCGATCTGCAACGCCGCGCGGCCTTGCTCGCGGCGCTGCCGGCGGACTCGCAGAAGCTCATCACCACGACGCATCTCGACTGGCTGCCGGCCGGGTTGGAGCCGGAGGTGTTGCGACTGGTCTGACTTCGGAGGGACACGCTCCTCCGTGCTCCCGCTCTGGAAAAGTGGGACGCGCGGGAGCGCGTCCTTCCGAGGAAATCTACGGGCGCGGCGGCAGGCGCTTGCGGATTTCGTAGCGCGTGATGAGGCGCGCCAGGCAGAATCCCGCGCCGGCGATGAGCAGTGCGCCGAGCATCCACGATTCCATGCTTTTCACCCGGCCGATGATGATCGCCGCACTGTTGCTGAGCAGGTAGCCGAGGCCGATGAGCACGCTGCCCCAGACGGTGAGGGCGAGCATTTCAATGAGCAGGAAGGTCGTGACCGAAAGCCGCTGGACGCCCCAGAAGACGAGGCTGGGCGTGCGAGTGCCGTAGATGAAGCGGCAGACGAAGAGTTCCCAAGGCCCGAATTTCGCGGCCAACCGCTCGATCGCCGGCCCGACGCGCCGATAGACGCGATGGCTCCTGATCGAGTCGGAGCGGGCATGCCCGAGCCAGAACCAGATGGAATCGTGCAACAGCGCGCCGCTCAGGCCGGCGACCAGCGCGGGCACGGGATGGACGGTGCTGAGATGCACGACCACGCCGGAGAGGATGAAGGTGACGTCGTTCTCCACGATCGCGCAGAGAAAGATCGCGTGCAGTCCGTATTCGATGAGAAATTCTTGCATGTGCGGACGCGGCGTCGGCGCATAACTAAGCGAGACTGCAGGCCGGTGCGAAGGGAATTCCCGCGGGTGAGGCTGGGGGCGGCGGATCAGGCGCAGGTTCCTGCGTCCGGCCTGATTTTTTACGGTGCAAATGGATTCGAGGGGGCTAATGTCGCCGCTTTTTCCGCCGCCCCATTTGCCCATGAGTGCTCCCACGACCCGCGAACTTTACGACCGTTACGTCATCCCGACGTATGCCCGTTTTGACCTACGGCTGGCACGCGGTCGCGGCACGGAAGTGTGGGACGAGGATGGGAAACGTTATCTCGACTTCGGCGCGGGGATCGCGGTCACGTCGATCGGCCACGCGCATCCGCGAGTCATTGCCGCGATGCAGCGGCAGATCGGCACGCTCATTCATACCTCGAATCTCTATTACACGCGTCCGCAGGCCGAACTCGCGGAACGGCTCGTGCGCCTGACCTGCACGCCCGCGGAGTTGCGCGGCAAAGTGTTCTTTTGCAACAGCGGCGCGGAGGCGAACGAAGCGCTCTACAAGCTGGCGCGCAAGTTTGGCAATGAAAGCGTCACGCCGGCGCCCACGCACACGGTGGGCGAATTGGTGGGCGCGGAACCGTATCGGCACGGCATCATCACGATGCTCGGCTCCTTCCACGGGCGCACGCTGGCCGGCATCGCGGCGACCGGGCAGGAAAAGGTGAAGAAGAGTTTTGAGCCGCCGGTGCAGGGATTCTCGCACGTGGCCTACAACGACGGCCCGGCGTTGCTCGCCGCGGTGCAGGATCCGAATACCGTGGCGGTGCTGCTTGAACCGATCCAGGGCGAGATCGGCGTCAATCCGGCGACGCCGGTTTTTCTGCAACTGGCGCGCGATCTTTGCGACCGGCACGGGCTGCTGCTGATGTTTGACGAAGTCCAGTGCGGCCTCGGGCGCACGGGCGATTGGTGCGCCTGGAAGACTCTGCTGGGTGGTGGCGATCTTATGCCTGATGCGGTGAGCTGGGCAAAAGGGATTGCCGGTGGTTTTCCGCTCGGCGCGATCTGGGTGAGCGATCGTCCGGTTGCGTTGAAGAGCGGTGATACCGTTCCGCTTTGCGATCTGCTCGGACCGGGTTCACACGGCACGACCTTTGGCGGCACGCCGCTGGTCAGCGCAGGCGCGAACGAAGTGCTCGCGGTGATCGAAGAGGAGGGGATGCTCGAAAACGCGAGGGTTGTCGGTGCGCACGCCACGGCGGCGATCGAAGCGATCGGTTCGCCGTTGATCCAGGAAGTGCGCGGCGTCGGGCTGATGATCGCTTTTGAACTCGTGGCCGATTTCGTCACGCGCGTTCCGGCTGCGGCGCAGCGGGCGCCGAGTCTCCTCGTCGTCGATGCGCTGCACGATGCCGGCCTGTTGACCGTGCCGAGCGGCACGCACGCCGTCCGCTGGTTGCCGCCGCTCAATGTCTCCCGTGCGGAAATCGACGAAGCTGCGGCTCTCCTCAAAACTGTCCTGCAGAAACTCGTATGAAACACCTGCTCTCCATCGAAGCGCTGACCGGCGACGAACTGAACGCCATCCTCGATCTCGCCGCCGAGATGAAATCCACGCGCGGGCGGCATACCTCGCACCCGCTCCGGCATCAGTGCTGGGCGCTCATCTTTTCCAAAAGCTCGACGCGGACGCGTGTAAGTTTCGAGGTCGGCATCCGCGAGCTGGGTGGCGACGTGCTTTTCCTCAACGCGAACGACGTGCAACTCGGACGCGGCGAGCCGATCAAGGACACCGCGCGCGTCCTGGGGCGCATGCTTCACGGCGCGGTCATCCGCACCTTTGCGCAGAGTGATGTCGAGGATTTTGCCGCGAGCAGCGGCATCCCAACGATCAACGCGCTGACCGACGGAGAACATCCGTGCCAGATCATCGCGGACCTGCAGACGATTCGCGAGCGGCTCGGCGGCGTCGCGGGCAAGGTCGTGACCTTCGTCGGCGACGGCGCGTGCAACGTGCCCATCTCGTGGATGTGGGCCGCGGTTCGGCTGGACTTTGAACTGCGTATCGCCGCACCAAAAGCCTATCAGCCGGACCCCGCGTTGCTCGCACGGCTCGGGACGAATCGCGTGACCGTGACCGAAGATCTCGACGCCGCGGCGGACGGCGCGGACGTGCTTTACACGGATGTCTGGGTGAGCATGGGCAAGGAGGACGAAGCGGCGTATCGGCTCGCGCAGCTCGCTAATTATCAGATCAACTCCGCGCTCGTCGCCCGGGCCAAACCGGGCGCGCTGGTCATGCACTGCCTGCCCGCCTATCGCGGCAAGGAGATCACCGAGGAAGTGCTCGAAGCGCACGCCGACACGATATTCACGCAGGCCGAAAATCGGCTGCACGCGCAAAAAGCCGTCCTGAGTCTGCTCGCCCGCGGCTGATCTGCTGGGGAAAAGCGAAGGCGCCCTCCTTGCGGAGAGCGCCTTCATTTGGAGGGCGGTAAGCCGAATTCTGTTCCGCTGCGGTTGCCCGCGGCGGTGACGATCATTTCTCTCAGCCCACCGAAGCGGACTGCCGCGCCCCGCTTTGCGAAGCGAACTTCGCTGGCGAAGCGCTGATGCGACTATTACCCGGAAGCTGCCGACTTGCGCCGGCGGGACAGGCGGCCCGTGCTCCCTGTTATGTCTTGCAC